>NZ_JBPJZL010000019.1:0-123604 GCF_051216835.1 Variovorax multivorans | reverse complement strand
CGAGTGTCTCGAGGTTGCCTGCGTAGGTCAGCTTGTCGAGGTTCACGACCGGCTCGTCGCCGTTGGCGATCCAGTCGAGTACGAAATTGGCGCCAATGAAGCCGGCGCCGCCGGTAATCAGAATCATGGCAGGTTGAACTCACTTGTTGATTCAGATGTGTGCACACCTACAAAAAGCATGCCAAAACCGGCCTGTGCGACGGCGTGAATCGACGCGTTGAAAAGTAGTGTCAACACCGAAGTCGCAGCGAGCGAATGCGCATTCAGGTGACGCGCATCGATGCATGGCTCTACTTCCTCGAAAAAAATCTCGGCACCTCGCGCAAGACAAGAAAGCCTCGTCGCGATGCTGCTCGACGCAGCGCGATTGACCTGACAGGAGCACTCAAAAGGTGCTCCCCTGGTGCATTCCGCAGGATGCGAGTGCACGACCGACGGTGCATGCGCGCCCCCCGATCGCGATCCGTCACCTCTCGCAAAAAGTAATGCCATTCAGCGAGTCGTTTCGCATGGCTGGCTTCCTCCTGCACGCGATTCCCACAGGCGGTGGCACTACTTCCGGCGCGGCAAATTTGGCATGGTTTTTGTGTGCAAGTGAATAAGCAAGTGAATTCACTTTGCACATCCCATCCAAGGACAGACTCGCAATGCCCATACAGAGACTCCAGACCAACGCACGCATGAGCCAGGCCGTGATCGCCAATGGCTTCGTCTTTCTCGCAGGCCAGGTGGCGGGCGACACCACCGCCGACGTCGCAGGCCAGACCGCACAGATCGTCGCCAAGATCGATGCCTTGCTGAAAGAAGCAGGCAGCGACAAGACGCGCATCGTGCAGGCCACGATCTGGCTTGCCGACCACAAGACCTTCGCCGAGATGAACACGGTGTGGGATGCGTGGGTTCCGGAAGGCCACGCCCCTGCGCGTGCCTGCGTCGAATCGGCGCTGGCCTTCCCGCCCTACACGGTCGAGATCGGCGTCATCGCAGCCGTCTGACGGAGCACCCCCAATGCATACCGTGGTCCTCGGCGCCGGCGTGGCGGGTGTTGCTACCGCCTGGTATCTTGCCGCGCAGGGGCGGCAGGTGACGGTGATCGACCGCCAGCCGCTGCCTGCCGCGGAAACCAGCTATGCGAATGCGGGCATGGTGGCACCGGGACACTCCTACACATGGGCGTCGCCGCGGGCGCCGGGCATTCTCTGGCGCTCGCTGCGCGACGACAGCCAGGCGCTGCGCCTGAAGCTCAACCCCGATCCGCGCATGTGGACGTGGCTGTGGAAGTTCATGCAGAACTGCACGGCCGAGCGTTCGCGCCTGAACACCAGCCGCAAGCTGGTGCTGTGCCGCTACTCACAGAGCCTGCTGCAGCAGCTGACGACCGCGCAGGACCTGGCGTACGAACGCATCAGCCGCGGCGCGCTGTACCTGTACCGCGACGAAGCCTCGTTCGCACGCGGCAAGGCGAACATGCAGATCCTGGCCGACGGCGGCATGCGGCTGGAGCTGCTGGACGGCGACGGCGTGGTGGCGCAAGAACCCGCGCTCGCAGACGCGCGCCCGCACATCGCCGGCGCCATCTATTGCCCGAGCGACGAGAGCGGCGATGCGCGCATGTTCACGCGGGCCCTCACCGAACGCTGCCGCGCTGCGGGCGTGACCTTCGTGATGGATGCGAACATCCAGCGCATCGAGGCCGATGCCAGCCGCATCCGCGCCGTGCACACCAACCAGGGCGCCATTGCCGCCGACGACTACGTGCTGGCCATGGGCAGCTACTCGCCCATTGCCGCGCGCCCGCTCGGCTACCGGCTGCCGATCTACCCGGTCAAGGGCTACTCGGTCACCTTCCCGACCGACACGCGGCACCGCCCCCCTTCGCTGGCCGGCGTCGACGAGAACAACCTCGTGGCCTGGGCCCGTTTCGGCGACCGCCTGCGCTTCACCGCCACGGCGGAATTCAGCGGCTACGACACGCGGCATGCACCGGCGGACTTCGGCCCGATGCTGCGCGTGGCCCGGCAGCTGTTCCCCGATGGCGCGGACTACGACAAGCCCGACTTCTGGGCCGGCCTGCGTCCGATGACCCCCGAGGGCACGCCCATCCTGGGCAAGAGCCGGCACGACAACCTGTACCTCAACACCGGCCACGGCCACATGGGCTGGACCATGGCCTGCGGCACGGCACAGATCGTGACCGACATCATGAACGGCCGCACGCCGGCCATCGACATCACGGGAATGACCTTGCGATGAACCACACAGCGACCCTGGGCGAGAACTACACGATCCTGCCGTTCGAAATGGACGAAGGCGTGATGGCGCGAGCCGCCATCGGCCTGGTGGTGCTGGAGACCGACCAGACCATCGAGCACGAGTGGCGCCAGATCATGCAGCTGCCCGGCGTGGCGTACTTCGAGGCACGCCTGCCGAGCCCGGCCGACATCGGCCTGGCCTCGCTCGCGCGGATGGAGGCGCACATCACGCCGGCTACGCGGCTCATCGTGCCCGACGTGGAGCTCGACGTGGTCGCCTTCGGCTGCACCTCGGGCTCGATCGTGATCGGCGAGGACAAGGTGTTCGCACAGATTCGCGACGCACGCCCGGGCGTGGCCTGCACCACGCCGATCACTGCCGCCATGGCCGGCCTTCATGCGCTGGGCGTGCGCAGGACCGCGCTGATCACGCCCTACGTGCATTCGATCAACGAGGTGTTCAAGCAGCACATCGAGGCCGGTGGCATCGAGGTGCCGCGCATCGCGACCTTCAACCATGCCAACGACAGCGAGGTGGCGCGCATCGACCGCGCATCGCTGCGCACGGCGATTCTTGCGGCCGGCGCCGAGTCTGACGTGGATGCGGTGTTCGTCGCCTGCACCAGCCTGCGCATGGCCAACCTGACACGCGAGGTCGAGGAAGAGCTCGGCAAGCCCGTGGTCTCGAGCAACTGCGCCATGGCATGGCACGCGCTGCGCCTGGCCGGAGTGCGCGATTCCCTCCCCCGCTTCGGACGCCTGTTCGAAGTCTGACTTCTCATTTCCACGCGCCATGAATCGCAGATCCGAAGCCGTCCTGAGCACCCTGCCGCGCACCTTGCGCCGCGCCGGCATGACCGTCAACGACGTTCACAAGCGCCTGAAGGAGATGGTCATCGTCTACCGGATCAAGCCCGGCGAACGCGTGAACGAAGGCGAACTGGCGGAGGAGCTGGACGTGAGCCGCACGCCCCTGCGCGAGGCGCTGCACCGCCTGGTGGCCGAGAACATGCTCACGCTGGTGCCCAACCGCGGCTTCTACGGACGGCAACTCGAACGACAGGAGGTCTTCGATCTCTACGAGCTGCGCGGGGCCATCGAGCTGGCGTCAGTCAATCTGGCGCTGCAGCGCGCGACGCACGACGACATCGTTCAGGCGCGCGACGCATGGATCGACGTGATGCAGCACACGGCCGCGATGTCCACCTACCAGTTGCTGGAAGCGGACGAGCAGTTTCACCTGTCGATTGCCCGGCTCTCCGGCAACCGGGAGATCGCGAAGTCGCTGCAGGCCGTCAACGCCCGCATCCACTACTTCCGCTGGAGCGATCTCGAAGGCAAGAGCAAGGCCATGGAAGAAGAACACCTGGCGCTGCTCGATGCCCTGCTGCTGCGCGACGCGCCGCTGTGCCGCGACGTCATCAGCGGCCACGTGGCGCACCGCATGGAAGACATCGTCCAGTTCATCCAGCGCAGCGTGGTGCGGCTGTATGCGGGGCACGTGTAGGTGGCCCGCGCCATCGCGCCCTTTTCCGATTCTTTTCAAAACCCGGAGTACGCCGTGATCAAACAGTTTTCGTCCAGTCTTCTCGCCGCGCTGCTGCTCGGGGCCGGCTCTTCCGCCGCCCTGGCCCAGGGCACCGTCAACGTTGGCGCGGTGCTGTCCCTCACGGGTGCGAGCGCCACCATCGGCGAGGACGTGCGCCGCGGCATCATGCTGGGCGTCGACCAGGTGAATGCCAAGGGCGGCGTGCTCGGCAAGAAGTTCAACGTGCTCGTCGAGGACTCGGGCGGCAACGCGACGACGGCGCTCAACGCGGCGCGCAAGCTGGTCGGCGTGGACAAGGTGCCCGTGGTGATGGGCGAATACTCATCGAGCATCACGCTGCCCGTGGGGCAGTACCTGGTCAAGGAAGGTGTCACGCACCTCAACATCAACAGCAGCAGCATCAAGCTGAAGGACCTCGGGCCCACCTCGTTCGGGCTGCTCGGGTTGGAGAACTACGCCAACAGCTTCTCGGCCTCCGACACCTATGCGCTGGGCTACCGCAAGGTCGCCGTGATCGCGCCCAACAATGCCTACGGCCAGGGCGTGCTGCAGGGCTACAAGGAGGCCTTCGAGAAGCTGGGCGGCAAGGTCGTCACCGAGGTTCTCTATGCCGCGGGACAGTCCACCTATCGCCGCGAGCTCGAACAGATGTCGCGCAGCAGCCCGGACGCCTTCGTCTACACCGCCTACGGCCAGGAAGCCGCGGTGATCAACCGCGAAGCGCACGACCTGGGCCTGCGCAAGACGCCCTGGTACGCCATTCTCCTGAGCATGTGCGTATCGGACACGCCGCCCGAGATCGCGAACGGGCAACTCGGCATGGAGCTCGGCTCGGTGCAGGGCCCGGCGGGCAAGGCCTATGCCGAAGCCTTCGCGGCGAAATACAAGGAAGGCTTCAAGACCGCCTACACCGGCTATGGCTACGACGCCGTGCTGATGACTGCGGCTGCGATGGAGAAGGCCAAGTCGGTCGATGCGGCCGCCATCCAGACAGCCCTCAAGGAGATCGGGCAGTCGTACCCGGGCGTCACCGGCGTCATCAGCTTCGACGCCAACCGGCAGCGGCTCAACCCGCCCTACGACCGGCTCAAGTACGAAAACGGAAAGATCGCACAGCGCTGATCGGGCCGCACACCGCACAAGGCTGCTGACATGTTCCAGTTCCTGATCGACGCCCTCCTGCGCACAGCGGACCTCGCACTGGTCACGCTCGGATTGAGCATGCTCTACGGGCTGGTCAAGTTCCCGAACATCGCCCACGTGCAGTACGCGATGTTCGGGGCCTACGCGAGCTATGCGCTCCATGCCGCAGGCGCGCCGCTGATCGGCTCGCTGCTGATTGCCAGCGTGGTCACGGGCATTCTGGCGCTGGGCCTGCACCTGCTGGTCTTCCGCCGGCTGCTGCGGGCGGGACCGTCCATTTCCATGGTCGGCTCGCTGGCGGTTTCCATGCTCGCCATCGCATTGATGCAGGGCCTGGCAGGTTCGTTTCCGCGCATGTTCAAGCTCGGCCATACGGCACCGCTGACCATCGCCGGCGCCCACATCTCGTACACGCAGTTCTACTTCGTCTGCACGACGGTGGTGCTGCTGGTGCTGGTGACGCTGCTGCTGTTCTACACCCGGCTGGGCCGCGCCATGCGCGCGCTCACCAACAACGCCGCACTGGCCAATGCATCGGGGCTGAACGCGGAGCGCATCACCTTTCTCGTGAGCTTCACGAGCGGCATGGTGGCGGGCCTGGGGGGCAGCATGCTGTCGCTGTCGACGGGGGCTCACATCAACCTGGGCAACGACCTGCTGCTGCCGGTTTTCGCCGCGGCCATCCTGGGCGGCCTGGGCAACCCGATGGGCGCCATTGCAGGTGCGCTGCTCATCGCGGTGACCGAGACCGCCGTCACCAATCTCAACTTCGGCTTTCTCTTCGGCGTGGACATGAAGTTTCTGCCCGTGACCTACATCAACGCAGCCTCCTTCCTCATCCTGCTGCTGGCGCTGCTGTTCAAGCCCTACGGGCTGTTCGACCGCGAGGTGCGCCGTGTTTGACTTTCTCGTCTTCTCACTGACCGTCGCGGGCATCTACGCGCTCATGGCGCTGGGCCTGAACCTGCAGGCGGGCTATGCGGGCCTCATGAACTTCGGCCAGATCGCCTTCGCGGGACTGGGCGCCTACGCAACGGGCATCGCCTTCTCGCTCGGATGGCCACCGCTGGCGGGGGCCGCCCTCGGCGTGCTCGCGGCGATGGCGCTGGGCTGGTGCATCGCGCGCATCGGCAACAAGCTGGCCAGCGACTACTGGGGCATCGCCACGCTGGCAATCGCCGAGATCCTGCGCACCGCGGCGACCAACGAGGACTGGCTCACGGGCGGCGCCAACGGCATCAGCGCCATTCCCTCGCTCTTCGACGGCCTGGGCAGGCCATGGAGCGGACTGGCCTTCCTCGGACTGGTCGCGATCGTTGTCACGTCGTGCGCCCTCTTGTGCCGCCGGCTGGGCAATGGCCGGTTCGGCCGCGCATTGCGGCTCATGCGCGAAGAGCCGCAGCTCGCGGCCTGCATGGGCTACGACCTGCGCTCGCTCAAGTCGCGCACCCTCATGGCCGGCGCCGCCATCACGGCGCTCGGCGGCTCGCTCTATGCCCACTACATGAGCTTCGTGAGCCCCGACTACATGCTCCCCGCGGAGACCTTCCTGCTGTGGACCATGCTGATGATCGGCGGCGTCGGCAGCACGGCCGGAGTGCTCATCGGCGTGCTGCTGGTCCAGGCGGCGAACGTGCTTGCGCCCTTCGCCAGGCAGGTGCTGGGCTTCGGCTCGGACCAGGCCGGCGCGCTGCGCCTGGGCCTCATCGGGCTCATCCTGCTGGCCTGCCTGATGTGGCGCAGCGAGGGACTGGTGCCGGAAAAGATCCGGAAGATGCCATGAGCGCCATGCCGACTTCTGCCTTGCTCGACGTGAAGGCCGTCGCCAAGGCCTTCAGCGGCAATCACGTGCTGCAGGACGTGAGTTTCAACGTCGCATCCGGCGAAATCGTCGGCCTGCTCGGACCCAACGGGTCGGGCAAGAGCACGCTGCTCAACACCATCAACGGCTTCGAGACGATCGACCGGGGTGCGATCCGCCTGGCCGGCAATCGCATCGACGGGCTGCCGGTTCACCGCGTGGTCGCGGCGGGCATCGGGCGCACCTTTCAGCTACCGTCGATGCCGCGCAAGATGTCGGTGCTCGAAGTGGCCGTTGCGGCCGCCACCGCGCACCACGGCATCTGGGCCACGCTGACGCGCAGCGCAGCGGCGCGCCGCACCGAGCAGGCCGCGCTGAAGAAAGCCGGGGAGTTGCTCGACCGGCTGCTGCTGGCCCCCGTGCGCGACCTGCCGGCGGCCGCGCTGTCCGGCGGGCAGAAGAAGCTGCTTGGCATCGTGTGCGCGCTGATGGCGCAGCCCCGGCTGCTGATCCTCGACGAACCGACGGCGGGCGTGCACCCCAACCTGCGGCGCGACATCGTGCTCGCCTTGCAGGCCCTCAATGCCCAGGGCATGACGATGCTGATCGTCGAGCACGACATGCAGTTCATCCGCGAGGTCTGCACGCGCTGCGTCGTGCTGGACCGGGGGCGCATCGTCGCCGACTGCCGTCCCGACGAACTCGTGCGCAACGAGGAAGTGGTGCGCGCGTACCTCGGGCGCGCCGAGGAGCCCGAACTCGAGGAGGCGCTCCCATGATCGAGGTCAAGCAAGTCGTCGCCGGCTACACGGCCGAGGTGGACATCCTCAAGGGCATCACGCTGCACGCCGCAAGGGCGGAGATCGTGACGCTGCTCGGGCCGAACGGCTGCGGCAAGTCCACGCTGCTCAAGAGCATTGCCGGCTTCGTGCCGCCGCGCAGCGGCGCGGTGCTGCTCGAGGGCCAGGACGTTTCGAGGATGCCGGCGCACGACAAGATCCGCCGCTGCGGCCTGGGCTTCGTGCCGCAGACCGAGAACGTCTTCAGCGCGCTGACGGTGCGCGAGAACATGCTGGTCGGCGGCCACTACCTGGGCAACACGCAGTGCGAGCAGCGCATGCGCGAGCTTTGCGCGCTGTACCCGATGCTCGGGCGCAAGTTCGGCGCGCGTGCAGCTTCGCTGTCGGGCGGCGAGCGGCAGATCCTGGCGCTGGCGCGCGCGCTCATGCCGCGGCCCCACATCCTGCTGCTCGACGAACCTTCGGCCGGGCTCTCGCCCAAGATGCTGCAGGAGGTCTTCGAGGCCATCGCGGAGATCCGCCGCAAGGAGGCCGTCACGATCCTGATGGTCGAGCAGAACGCCATGGAAGCTCTGCGCATCTCGGACCGCGCCTACATCCTGTCGATGGGCACCGTCGCGCTCTCCGGTGCGGCCCGCTCGCTCATGCACGACCCGCAGGTGCGGGAACTCTATCTGGGCAGGCCGTCGCCGTGAAAAGCGCGCGCGCCAGGCATGCCAGACATCAGCCCGGCGGTCGCGACCCGGCCCCGGGCCCCGCACTCTTTACCGAGGAGGAACGGCCATGAACCCGGCATCCACGCAGCAACAGCAGGCGAGGTCCTACGAGAACTTCGTCATCGTCATCGCGCCGCTGCTGAACAGCGTCAGCGGCATCGCGATCGACCTCTACGCACCCAGCATGCCCTCCATCGGGCGCGAGTTCGGGGTCAGTGCGATCGTGATGCAGGGAAGCATCTCGATCACGCTGATTGCCTACGCGCTGGGCCAGCTTTTCTTCGGCCTGATCGCCGACGGGCGCGGCAGGCTGCCGGCCATCCTGCCGGGCCTGGCGCTCTTCATCGCGGGGAGCCTTGTCGCGATGCTGGCCGGCGACATCACGCAGTTGCTCATCGGCCGGGCGATGCAGGGCTTTGCCATCGGCGCCTGCCAGGTGGTGGCGCGTGCGCTGCTGGTGGACAACATCCATGGCGAGCGCTTCTATGTGGCGGTGGTCTACCTCAGCCTTGCCTGGGGCCTGGGCCCGGTGCTGGCGCCTTTCATCGGCGGCCTGATCGAGCAGTACGCGGGCTGGCGCTGGAACTTCGCGCTGTATGCGGGCTACAGCGCGCTGCTGCTGGCGCTCAGCTTCAGGCTGCAGGAGTCGCTCGCGCCCAGCCGGCGCAAGACCCTGCGCCAGTCGCTCGGCGGCTATGTGCTGATCCTGGGCAACCCGCGGTTCCTGTCGGCGACGCTGGCGCTCGGATGCAGCCTGTCGGTCTTCCTGATCTGGAACATCATCGGCCCCTTCGTCATCCAGGATCGGCTGAAGCAAAGCCCCTCCTACTTCGGCACCACCGCACTGCTCGCGGGCATCTGCTACCTCGCCGGCACGCTGCTCAACCGCACGCTCATCCGCACCGTGAGCGGCCGCACCCTGATGCTGGCCGGCCTCGCCGCCTGCGTGCTGGGCATCTTCGCGATGCTCTGCACACCCGGCTCGCTGGTACTGCCGAGCCTGCTGGCCGGTGTGATGCTGACGAACTTCGGCCAGGGCCTGCTGTTCTCCAACGTCGTGGCACTGACCATGACGCTGTACCCCGACCGGGCCGGTGCCACCGCGAGCCTGCTGGGCTGCGGAATGATGATCTGCGCCGGTGCCAGCTCCGCGCTGGTCGGCCATCTTCCGGTCGGCACCAACCTGTCGGTCTCGCTCCCGTTCGCCGTACTGCTCGTGCTGCAGGGCCTGGGTATCTGGGGCGCGCTCCGATCCACCGCCTTGCGCAAGGCTGTCGATCATGAATGCCAAGTTTGACGCCCGCAGCCTGGACCACCGACTGCTGCAGACCCTGCGGCAACGGGCGGTTGCAGCCGTGAACGAAGGGTGCAGCGTGGCCCAGGTCGCGCTGGTCTACGGCCTGAATCGCCGGACGGTGTTTCGCTGGGTCGCGGACTACCGGCGCGACGGGCCGCAAGCCCTGCTGGCCAAGCCCATTCCCGGCCGACCCAAGCGGCGCGACGCGAATGCCGCGTCGGAGCCAATGCTGCCGGCACGCGGCGAATGAGCACCGCCGCACACCCGGGGCGCATGCTTTTCCCGGTGCAGTGCGGGCCCCGCAATACAGCTTCAGGTCGTGTTTTGGTGCAGGAAAAGAGCGCACCCGGCGCACGCAACGCCTGCACGCGCGGTACGCCCGAACAGCGCCTTGTCTGGATGAAACCGGGTTGTCCCGGCCGCCGAAAAAGTAGAGCCACCTGCCCCCTATTCGATCCAGAGAATGAAATGAGAAAGATCGAGGTGACATAACTTTTCAGCCCGATGTGGCAATTGATTTACGTCACTCAGGCGTCATTAATTTGCTCTGCTGCGGTGCAGCAGATGGCATATATGTTGCTAAATAATGTTGCGGTTATTTCCAGTAAAACCGGCCCTTTAAACCTATTTCATTACGAAGAATAATTCGATTACCGCCATTCGCAAACGGGGTGCCACAGAGGAGACCTTCTTTAACCCTACGTCACAGGATGAATGAAAATGTCTTGGAATGAAGCACTGATAGATGAAGAAATTTCCATCTTGCAAAGAATTCGCTCCGACGTAGGAGCGAGGGTATTGCCGCAGCGGCTTTACGAGGAATTTGTAAAGACCTACAAGAAAATATCCACCGAACTGGTGATCTTCGATGAAGACGGCAATGTCTGGCTGACCCAGCGGCCGAGCAAAGAGAGGCAGCCCGACGAGCCCTTCGCAGGGCAATGGCACAACCCCGGTGTCATGCACAATTTCAATGAGTCCATCGACAACGCATGGGAACGGCTGTGCAAGGATGAATTGGGAACGGATGTGGTGGCCGACGGCCCACAATTCATCAAGATCCTTGAATTCAGCGAATCCAAGCGCGGGCATTACCTGTCGCTGCTCTATATCACGCGCTACCGCAGCGGCAAATTGACGAGCAACACGCCCGCGGGCTTTTACAAGCCGAGCGACCTGCCGAAACCGATCTTCGAGCCGCACGAGAAATTGATCATTCCCGAAGCAGTCAAGGCGGCGACGTCCCTCGGGTGGCTGCAATGATGCGCTCCGGACAGCGCAAGGCGCGGTATACCGGCGCCTTTTCGGTCGCCCCGACGATTTTTGACGAGCGGGGCGAGCTCGATCTCGACGGCCAGAAGCGCTGCATCGATTTCATCATCGAAGCGGGCGCCGACGGGCTGTGCATATTGGCCAATTACTCGGAGCAATTCGCCCTGTCGGACCGCGAGCGGGAAATTCTCACCACCACGATCTTCGAGCATGTGGCCGGACGCGTGCCGGTCATCGCGACCACCAGCCACTTCAGCTCCCAGATCTGCGCCGAACGCAGCAAGCGCGCCGCACAAGCCGGAGCGGCCATGGTCATGATCATGCCGCCGTACCACGGCGCCACCATCCGGGCCAGCGAGTCCGGGGTGGGGGAGTTCTACCGGCGCGTGGCCGACGGCCTCGACATACCGATCATGTTGCAGGACGCCCCGATGAGCGGCACGCCGCTGTCCGCTGCCTTTCTGGCGCAGCTCGCGCACGACGTGCCGGCGGTCTGCTATTTCAAGATCGAGGTGGCGCAATCGGCCGGCAAGCTGCGCGAACTGATCCGCCTGGGCGGCGATGC
Organism: Variovorax multivorans; assembly: GCF_051216835.1. Taxonomy (NCBI): domain Bacteria; kingdom Pseudomonadati; phylum Pseudomonadota; class Betaproteobacteria; order Burkholderiales; family Comamonadaceae; genus Variovorax; species Variovorax multivorans. Next base: position 112,209 of record NZ_JBPJZL010000019.1, on the reverse strand, counting down.
CATCGAGGGACCGTGGGACGGCGAGGAGGCCATCACGCTGTTCGCCGACCTGGAGGCCGGCGCAACCGGCGGCATCCTGGGCGCCGGCTATCCCGACGGGCTGCAACCGATCATTCGCGACTACCTCGCGGGGAACCGCGAACAGGCGATGCGCGGCTACGAGCGATGGCTGCCCCTCATCAACTACGAGAACCGGCAGTGCGGCCTGCTGGCCAGCAAGGCATTGATGAAGGCCGGCGGAATCATCCGCTGCGACATGGCGCGGCATCCGATCCCCGCGCTGCATCCCGCGACCGAAGCCGGGCTGATCGAAATCGCCCGCAACCTCGACGCGATGGTTCTGCGCTGGGCGCATTGACCCCCGAAGAAAGGTGCTGTCCATGACTTCCCAGACCATCAAACAGGTTCGTGCCTACACCTTGCGTGGCGGCGGGGCCGACTACCACGACCAGTCCGACGGGCACTGGATCGACGACCACATCTCGACGCCGATGAGCAAGTACCCCGAATACCGCCAGAGCCGCCGCAGCTTCGGCATCAACGTGCTCGGCACGCTGGTGGTGGAAGTCGAGGCGAGCGACGGCACCGTGGGCTTCGCGGTCACGACCGGCGGCGAGCCGGGGGCCTTCATCGTGGAGAAGCACCTGGCGCGCTTCATCGAAGGCGCCCGCGTCACCGACGTCGAGAAGATCTGGGACCAGATGTACCAGTCGACCCTCTACTACGGCCGCAAGGGCATCGTGCTGAACACGCTCTCCGCGGTCGACCTCGCGCTCTGGGACCTGATGGGCAAGCTGCGCCAGGAGCCGGTGCACCAGTTGCTCGGCGGCGCCGTGCGCAACGAACTGCAGTTCTATGCCACCGGCGCGCGCCCGGACCTCGCCAAGCAGATGGGGTTCATCGGCGGCAAGCTGCCGCTGCAGCACGGCCCGGCCGAAGGCGAGGAAGGCCTGCGGCGCAACCTCGAGAAGCTGGCCCACATGCGCGAGCAGGTCGGCCCCGACTTCTGGTTGATGTACGACTGCTGGATGAGCCTGGACCTCAACTACGCCACGCGGCTGGCGCACGCTGCGGCCGACTTCAAGCTCAAGTGGATCGAAGAGGCGCTGCCGCCGGACGACTATTGGGGCTATGCGGCGCTGCGCAAGAACATGCCCGCCGGCATGATGGTCTCGACCGGCGAGCACGAGGCCACGCGCTGGGGCTTCCGCCTGCTCCTCGAGATGGGATGCTGCGACATCATCCAGCCCGACGTGAACTGGTGCGGCGGCCTCACGGAGTTGATCAAGATCTCCGCGCTGGCCGACGCGCATGGTGCGCTGGTGGTGCCGCACGGCTCGTCGGTCTACAGCTATCACTTCGTCATCACGCGGCACAACAGCCCGTTTGCCGAGTTCCTGATGATGGCGCCCAAGGCCGATGAGGTGGTGCCGATGTTCAACCCGTTGCTGCTCGACGAACCGATTCCGCAGCAGGGGCGAATGTCGGTGAACCAGCTCGACAAGCCGGGCTTCGGGGTGCGCCTGAATCCGGAATGCCTGCTGGAGCGGCCCTACAGCCATTGAGATGCGCAAGCGATGCCCGTGCGATCTTTCAGGCTCCAGCTGAACCCGGGCCAGGCGGCGGAATACCGGCGCCGGCACGATGCCTTGTGGCCCGAGCTGGCAGCGTTGCTGCAGGAGGCCGGCATCGAGGACTACCGCATCTTTCTCGACGAGACGGACGGCGCGCTCTACGGTGTCATGCACTACCGGCGCGACGACCTGCTCGAAGCGCTGCCCCGTTCGCCCGTGATGCAGCGCTGGTGGGCCTACATGGCGGACATCATGCAGACCCACCCCGATCATTCCCCCGTCAGCGTCGAGCTGCTGCCGGTCTTCGCCTTTTCGCCCGAATCACCCACCTGAAGGAGCACCGCACATGCTGCTTGCCGACAAGACCGTGATCGTGACCGGTGCCTCGCGCGGCATCGGCCGCGCCGTCGCGCTGGAATGCGCGCGCCAGGGAGCGCGCGTCGTCATCGGGCACAGCGGCAGTGCCCAGGGCCGCACGGCCGCCTTCTCGCTGATGGAGGAAATCTCCGGCTTCGGCGGCCACGGCATCGAAGTGGGCAGCGATGCCGCCGACCTGGACACCGGCGGCAGGCTGGTCGCGGCGGCGCTCGACGCCTTCGGGAGCGTGGACGTGTTCGTCAACAACGCCGGCATCTGCCCCTTCCATTCCTTTCTCGACATGCCCCGCGAGACCTACCTGCGCACGGTCGACACCAACCTGAACGGCGCCTACTTCGCAGTCCAGGCCGCCGCCAACCAGATGAAGAAGCAGGGCAACGGCGGCGCCATCATCGCCGTGAGCTCCATCAGCGCGCTGGTGGGAGGCGGCATGCAGACGCACTACACGCCGACCAAGGCAGGGCTGCACTCGCTGATGCAGTCCTGCGCCATCGCGCTCGGGCCGTACGGCATCAGATGCAACACCGTGCTGCCAGGCACCATCGCCACCGACATCAACCAGGAAGACCTGGCCGACGAGGAAAAGCGCGCCTACATGATCCGGCGCACCACGCTGGGCCGGCTGGGCGCGCCCGAGGACATCGCGGGCCCGGTCGTCTTTCTGGCGTCGGACATGGCCCGCTATGTCACGGGCGCCGCGCTGCTGGTGGATGGCGGCATGTTCGTCAATCTGCAATGACGCCCGAGCTCTGGCTGGAAGCGCCCGCCGCGGGTTCGGGCATCTACACCGGACCGATCGTCGATTCGCACATTCACCTGTTCGACCCTCGCCGCCCGCAAGGCATTCCGTGGCCTCCGAAGGGCGATGCGATCCATCGGCCCACGCTCCCTGCGGACTACTTCGCCGTGTCGAAGAAGCACGGCGTCACCGGTGCCATCGCCGTCGAAGCCAGCCCTTGGCATGACGACAATTTCTGGCTGCTGGAAACGCTGCGCGACGACGCCCGGATGCTCGGCTTCGTCGGCAACCTGCTGCCCGGCGCGGGCGACTTTCTCCCCACGCTGGAACGGCTGGCGGCCGAGCCGCTGTTCCTCGGCATCCGATGCGGCAACCTCTGGGATCGCGACCTGCGCGAAGACGTTCGAAACCCCGCATTCATCGACGGCCTGCGCGCGCTGGCCAAGAGCGGCCGCAGCCTCGACAGCGCCAACCCCGATGCACGGCTGATCGAGGCCCTGCTGGAGATCGCCCACCAGGTGCCGGAACTGAGGATCGTGGTCGATCACCTGCCCGGCGCCGTTATCCCAGCCCATCAGGAACAGACCTTCCTGCACAACCTGCGGGCGCTGGCGGCGCACCCTGGGGTGTTCGCGAAGATCTCCCAGATTCCCTTGAACGCGAGCGACTCGGCACAGGCCCGCAACCGCCTGGACACCCTGTGGGAACTGTTCGGCGAAGACCGGTGCCTGTTCGGCAGCGACTGGCCCAACAGCCTGCGCGCGGCCCCGTTTCGCGACATTCTGGGCTCGGCCCTGTGGTTCATGCAGCACAAGACAGCAGCGGCGAAGACGAAGTTCTTTTCGACGAACTCGGCTCGCGCATACCGCTGTAACGGCATCCGGGATTGACGCTGTCTGCCCCTCGGCCGGGGCTGCCACGGGGCGACCTTCTAAAATCGCGGCATTCCCCCGCAGATTGCCCACCTTGTCTTTTGTTGCCGAAACCCGCCGCCGCCGCACCTTCGCGATCATTTCCCACCCTGACGCCGGCAAGACCACGCTGACCGAAAAGCTGCTGCTTTTCTCCGGCGCGATCCAGATCGCCGGCTCGGTGAAGGCGCGCAAGGCCTCGCGCCATGCCACCTCCGACTGGATGGAAATCGAAAAGCAGCGCGGCATCTCGGTGGCCTCGTCGGTCATGCAGATGCTGTACCGCGACCACGTGATCAACCTGCTCGACACGCCCGGCCACAAGGACTTCTCGGAAGACACGTACCGCGTGCTCACGGCCGTCGACTCGGCGCTGATGGTGATCGACGCGGCCAACGGCGTGGAAGCACAGACGCGGCGGCTGATCGAGGTTTGCCGCCAGCGCGACACGCCCATCATCACCTTCGTCAACAAGATGGACCGCGAAGTGCGCGAGCCGCTGGACATCCTCGACGAGGTGGAGCGCGAGCTCGGCATGCCCTGCGTGCCCATGACCTGGCCCGTGGGCCAGGGCAAGACCTTCCGCGGGATCATGAACCTGCGCACGCAGGCGATGACGGTGTTCGAGTCGGGCAGCGAGCGGCTGCCGCAAGACTTCGAAACCATTCCGCTGAGCGAGCGCGACACGCTCACCAAGCGCTTCGGCGCCGACTTCGAGACTGCCATGGACAGCATGGAGCTGGCCACCGGCGCATCGCCCACCTGGGACCGCGAAGCCTTCCTGGCCGGCAAGCAGACGCCCGTGTTCTTCGGCTCCGGCGTGAACAACTTCGGTGTGATGGAAGTGCTCGACGCACTGGTCGACCTGGCGCCTTCGCCGCAGTCGCGCACCAGCACCACCATGGTCAACCGCCAGCCGGTGGTGAAGGAGATCCAGCCCGAGGACAAGGACTTCGCGGGCGTAGTCTTCAAGGTGCAGGCCAACATGGACGCCAACCACCGCGACCGCATCGCCTTCGTGCGCATGGCCTCGGGCAAGTACACGCCGGGCATGAAGCTCAAGGTGCAGCGCACCTCGAAGGAGCTGCGCCCCACCAGCGTGGTGACCTTCATGAGCCAGCGCCGCGAGGCGGTCGAAGAGGCCTACGCGGGCGACATCGTGGGCTTCACCACGCACGGCGGCGTGCAGCTGGGCGACACCATCACCGATGGCGCGAGCCTGCAGTTCACCGGGCTGCCCTTCTTCGCGCCCGAGCTGTTCATGACGGTGATCCTGAAGAATCCGCTGCGCACCAAGCAGCTGCAGCAGGGCCTGGCCCAGCTGGGCGAAGAAGGCGCGATCCAGGTGTTCCGCCCCGAAGTGGGTGGCCCGATGCTGCTGGGGGCGGTCGGCCAGCTGCAATTCGAAGTGGTGCAGCACCGCCTGAAGGCCGAGTACGACGCCGACGTGCGGCTCGAAGGTTGCCAGTACACCGGCGCACGCTGGATCACGGCTGACACCCCGGCCGAGCTGCGCGAGTTCGTCAACGCGTACCCGGTGCGCATGGCCAAGGACGCGGCCGATACGCTGGCCTTCCTGTGCACTTCGCCGTACGACGTGCGGCTGGCGCAGGAGCGGTTTCCGAAGATCCACTTTCATCCGCTGCGGGAGCATGCGGGGTTGGCGCTGCAGAGCGCCGGTTGATGGCGCGCTAGCTGCCCGTCGACGCGTAGTGGCGCAACCCGAAGCGCCAAGCCCCGAAAGCCGCCGCGAGAAACACGAATCCTGCGAGCGGCGACACCATGCCTACCCACCCGGGCGCCCCCAGCGGATCGGCCTTGCCCAGAATTGCCAGCACCGGGTAATAAGCCACGCAGGCCAGCGGCACGATGAAGGTCAGCACGCGGCGGAACCACTGCGCATACAGCGCCAACGGGTACTGCGCCGCCTGCACACCGCCATAAGTCAGCACATTGGCGATCTCCAGGCTCTCGACGGTCCAGAACGACAGTGTGCCCTGCAGCACGAGGATGCCCAGGAACAGCGCGATGCCGCCGGCAATGGCGAACAGCGCGATCGTCACCGTGGCCGGAGTCCATGCGATGGCCGCCTGATGCGTGGCGAACACGATCACCGCCACACCCTGCAGCAGGCGCCCTGCGCGGCTGATACGGAAGTCGTTGCCCATCAGTTGCAGCGCGAGCGAACGGGGGCGCAGCAGCAGGCGGTCGAAGGCACCTGTGCGCAGGAACTCCGTGCCGAGCACGTCGAAGCCGCGGCCCAGCGCATCGGCCAGCGCGAACATGCAGTTCACCAGCCCGTAGAACAACGCCACCTCGCCGATGTGCCAGCCCTGCACTTCACCGAAGCGATGGAACAGCGCCCAGACGGCGATCACCTCGATGCCGGAACCGAGGAACTGGCCTAGCGTCAGCATCAGTGCCGAAGCCGGGTAGCGGGCCTGGGCTGCGATGGAGGTGCGGACCAGTCGGAAGAAAAGAGGTAGCGAGCGCATCTCAGTGGCTTGTGTTCGGGGCGCGTGCGAATGACACCGGGTACTCCCCGAAAACAATGCAGCAAATCAAAAGACAAGCGTCCACCCTAGCCACCCTGAATCTGCAGACTGCGCATGGTCCGCCCCATCGCGAGGCGACCTAACGTGACCAGCGTGACGATCCAGAAGCACTGCAGCCCCAACCCGCCCAGCGCATGCCAGCCGCTCAACTGCCCGAAGTACAGCCGCGCCGGAATGTCCATCAGCCCAGCCAACGGTTGGATCAGCAACGCGGTCTGCCAGGCGTCCGGCAGCAACGCGAGCGGCAGCAGATTGCCCGAGAGCACGATGACCACGGGAGTCGCCATGGCGCTGATGCCGCGCTCGTTCAGTGCCGCCGTGATCGCGACATTGAGCAGCATCACCATCGCAGTCGAAAGCAGCAGCGCGAGCAGCACCGACAACAAAAATGCGACACCCGCCGCCGCACTCGCGGGCAGTTGCCAGGCCCAATCGCCCAACCCCATCAACGGCAACGCGACCGCAGCAAAGGCAGCCATCAACGCCATGCGGGGTAGCACACGCGCGGCGATCCAGCCGGCGCTGCGCGCGAACCACAGCGCGTAGGCGTCCACGGGGCGCAGCCGATCGTAGGCCACCGCGCCGGTGCGCACTGCCTGCGCCACCTCCGGATCGCCGAGCCACGGCAGCAGCACCAATAGTCCCTGCGCGAGCCAGGTGTAGGTGATGGCCTGTGCGAGCGACATAGGCGAACCCGCGCCCGCAATGGCCGTCCCGCCATAGAAGGCAGCGAACACCATCACCTTGATTCCGCCCCACCAACACTGCGTCGCAAAGCCCGCGAGCGCGGCGGTGCGGTACTGCAGCATCTGCAAAAAGCGCGAGGCGAAGGCCGCGATGTAGGGGCGCGCGAAAGCTGGCGGCTTCATCACGCTTCGGCCGCTCCGTGCATGGCATAGAAGCGCGCGATGACGGCCTCGATGGCCAGGCCTTCGAGGCGGATGTCCTCCACCGCATGCTCGGCTGCGATGCGCGCGATCAGTGCCGGCGCGGTGGTCACCGCGGGGTCGAAGTGCAGCACCAGCGTCTGGCCGTCGCGCGAGTGCACCTTCGCTCCGGCCACCTGCGACGGCAGCACCGCGTCCTGCGCAAAGTCGACCACCAGCCGGCGCTCGGCCATCACCTGCGCGCGCAGCGCCTCCACCGGACTGTCTGCCAGCACGCGACCATGGCCGATGACGATCACACGCCGGGCCAGCGCCTCGATGTCGTGCATGTCGTGCGTGGTCAGCAGCACGGTGGTGCCGCGCTCGCGGTTGGCGCGGCGCACGAAGTCGCGCACGGCGAGTTTCGACGGCGCATCGAGCCCGATGGTCGGCTCGTCGAGAAAAAGAATGTCGGGTTCGTGCAACAGCGCCGCCGCGATTTCGGCGCGCATGCGCTGGCCCAGCGAGAGCTGGCGCACCGGCTGGTCGAGCACGCGCTCCAGATGCAGCAGCGCGACCAGTTCGTCGCGCGTGCGGCGGTAGCGCACCGGGTCCACGCGGTAGATGTCGCGCAGCAGGTCGAAGCCGTCGCCCACCGGGAGGTCCCACCACAGCTGCGTGCGCTGGCCGAAGACCACGCCGATGCGCGCCACGTGGCGCTCGCGGTCTGCAAACGGGTCGCGCCCGTCGACTTCCACGCGACCGCCGTCGGGCCGCAGGATGCCCGAGAGGATCTTGATGGTGGTCGATTTGCCCGCACCGTTCGGCCCGATGAAGCCGAGCAACTCACCGCGCTCGAGCGCGAACGAGACGCCCGACAGCGCCTCCACCGTGCGATGGCGGCGCTGCACGAGCCCACGTAGCGCGCCCATCACGCCGGGGTCGCGCTCGGAGATTCGGTAGGTCTTGCGGAGGTGGTCGACGAGGATGTGAGGCATGAAGGCGCCGCGCCGGCCTCGATGGCGCGGCGGGGGCGGGATGCTACACGAAGAAGGCACAAGTACGATCGCCGACTCCCCCCAACATTCCTCGCCATGCCCTCGCTGCCCGCCTCGCCCCACCACCTGTTGCCGCTGACCCGCTGGGAGGCGACAGCACGCAGCGCGCTCGTCGGCGTCTTCACCGACATCGACGACACGCTGACCCACGAAGGCGCGATCACGCCCGATGCGCTGCAGGCGCTGGGCGATCTCAAGGCCGCGGGGCTGTCGGTGGTGGCAATCACCGGCCGGCCGGTGGGCTGGAGCCTGCCCTTCGTCAACGCCTGGCCCGTCGATGCCATCGTGGCGGAGAACGGCGCGGTAGCGCTGCTGCCCGCGGCCGGTGACCGGGTCTGGAAACGCTACCAGCAGGATGCGACCACGCGTGCCGCCAACTTCGCGCGCATGCAGACCGTGCTGGCGCGCATCGAGCGCGAATTTCCGGGCGTCGGGCGCGCCACCGATTCGCCGGGGCGCGAGACCGACATCGCCATCGACCACAGCGAGTTCGTGCAGTTGAGCGACGCCACCATCGCGCAGGTGGTGGCACTGATGCGCAGCGAGGGCATGCACGCCACCGTGAGCAGCATCCACATCAACGGCTGGTACGGCGACAACGACAAGCTCGAAGGCGCGCGCTGGATCGTGCGCGAGCTGTGGGGCCGCACGCTCGACGACGAAATGGACCGCTGGGCCTACGTGGGCGACTCCACCAACGACCAGCTGATGTTTCGCACCTTCGCGCACAGCATCGGCGTGGCGAACGTCGCGCGCTTCGTGCCGCAGCTGGAGCACCTGCCGCGCTATGTGACGCAGGGCGAGCGCGGCACGGGGTTTGCCGAAGCGGCGCGCGCCGTGCTGTCGGCACGAATGCAACAAGGAAATAAAAAAAGCCCGCACGAGGCGGGCTAAAAAGGATCGGTCTAGAGACCCTTGGAGAAAACTCGGGAGGACTCCCCGGCTCAGAACGCGTGGCGAATGCCGAACTCGTAGCCCATCGACGACTTGGGCTGCAGCGCGGCGCGGTTGAACGCGACGACATACGACGGGCCGGCGCCGACCGTGTTGCCCGCGCCGTTCTTGTTGCTGACGCGCGCGATCGTGCCGTAGAGCGCGGTGCGCTTCGACAGGTTGTGCACGTAGCCCAGTGCGAGCTTGTTGGACTTCGGATCGGGGGCGTTCACGACGCCGAGAACCGGCACGCGGTTGAAGTCGTACTTGACCTGCGAGTACGAAGCACGGATCTGGCCCGGGCCGATCGGCACGGTCACGCCGATCAGGTAGCCGGTCAGGTCCACGTCCGGCACACGGGTGAAGACATTCAGCGGGTCGCGCTGGTCCTTCGAACGCGAGTACTCGCCGAACAGCTTGGCCACGCCGAAGTCGTAGGTCGCGCCGAGGTTGAAGGTCTTGATCTTGCCCGGGCGCGCCACGGCCGCGGCGCCAGTGCCGGTCGTGAAGCTCGTGTCGTTCTGCGCGTAGCTGGCAGCCACGTCGAGCGGGCCGGCCGCGTAGCCGACGCGACCGCCGATGTGGCGGCCGGTGTTGGTCTTGTCGGCGCCGGCCACGGAGTCCGGCGAAGTGCGGGTGAGTTCATGCAGGCTGTAGCCCACGTTGCCGTAGAAGCCACCCAGGTTGCGCGGCAGGAAGTACTGCACCATGTTGCCGGCGCGCTTGTACGTGCTGTTGCTGCCGTAGCCGGTGCCCGACACGCTGGTTTCGTTGGCGTCGATGATCAGCGAGCCGCCGATGCCGGTGTCGGCGAACGGATCGAACTGCTCTTCGTTCAGCACGGTGGCGGTCTTGTCGCGGCCGAGGCGGATCTCGCCGAAGCTGCCGGCAAGGCTCACCGTCGAGCGGCGGCTGAAGTTGCTAAGGCCAGTGGCGCCGTCGTCGTTGGTGATCGGGGATTCGAGCCAGAAGCTGGCCGACAGGCCGCCGCCCAGGTCTTCCACGCCGCGGAAGCCGAGGCGGCTGGAGCTCAGGCCCGAATTGGCCAGTTCGGTGCGGCTGGCCTTCACGCTGTAGAAGGGGCCGAAGGGGTTCGTCGATTCGCTCTTGTTCGATACGTTGCGGTAGGCGGCGTCGACCACGCCGAACAGCGTTACGGTCGATTGCGCCGACGCGGCACCACAAGCCGCAAGGGCGGCCAGAACAAGCAGGGATTTTTTCATTCGTATCACTCCAGGATGGGGAATTCGTCGCTCCGTATCGGGCGCGACAGTTAAGAAGTCCGGGCTTTGGCGCCACAGGACTGCATCCGAGTGTTTCTTCGCTAGAAGACGAATGAATTACATAGGGTTAACGCTTGATTGACGAAGGGGTACCGCACTTGACATGTGTGCGCTGCGCGCCCATGCGCGTCAATGCGCGCCGCGGCGCAACACCGACCACTGGCTCCAGACGCCGAAAGCAGCGATCAGCAGCAACACCGCCGCGTAGCCTTCCGTCGTGTTCAGCAACCCCAGCGGTGCCACCAGGAAACCCGCCAGCATCGCGGGCAGGCTGAACGCGAGATAGCTCACGACGAAGATCGCCGCGAACAATTCGCCGCGCTCGTGCGATTGCGCCAGTGGCGCCAGCGTTTGCACTAGCGCCGAGAACGCACCGCCGAAGCCGATGCCCGCCACCGCAGTGCCGATAAAGAACAGCGCGAGCGAACGGGTGGCGAGCGAGGCAAGCAGCAGCCCCAGCCCGACAACGATGCTGGCCATGCCGAGGATGGCTGGCCGCGGTGCGGCGAAGCGTCCGAGCAAGGTCGGCGCAATCGCGCCCATACCGGACAGCACCGCCACCGTGAGGCCGTTGACCACGCCGTTGTCGATGCCGAACACATGCAGCATCAACGACGGCGCGAGCGACAGATACAACCCGCCGAGCGCCCACACCACGACGAACACCGGCAGCCCGCGCGTGAACTCGGCCCGGGCGCGCACAGGAATCGACACGCGCGGCACCAGCGAGGCCAGCGCACCGGCGCGCGGCGTGACGGTTTCGGGCATCCACAGCACCACCGCCGCGCCCAGCGCAAACACCGCGGCCAGCACGCCGAAAACCAGCATCACCGGCTGAACCGAGAACTTCACCGCCACACCCGTCAGCAACGCGCCCAACGCCAGGCCGGCCAGCGGCGACACGCTCGTAATCAGCGCCCCCAGCCGCTTGCGCGAAGCCGGCGCGGCCTCGACCACCGCCGCGCTCAGGGCGCCGCTCGCGATGCCCGTGGCCACGCCCTGCACCACGCGCGCGACGATCAGCCCGACGATGTCCTGTGCCAGCAGGAAGAGCCCCATCGCCACAGCCTGCAGCACCAGCGCCGCGAACACCACCGGCCGCCGCCCGATGTGGTCAGACAGCGAACCTGCCACCAGCAGCGAGATCAGCAGCGCAATCGCGTAGATCGCAAAAGCCACCGTGAGCAGCGATGACGAGAAGTGCCAGGCGTGCTGGAACACCACGAACAGCGGCGACGGTGCGGCCGCCGCGAAGAAGAAGGCGAACAGCACGGCGGCCAGCAACGGAAAAGCCGCGCGTGCCGGCAGGCGCCAGGGCTTGGCGCGGGCGGCGAGGTCGGCGGTGCTGACCGCAAGGTCGGGGCAGGTGGATGGCATGGCGAATCCTTAACGCAACTTTTTTTGCTTTTGTGATTCTAGACCTGAGAATCAACTAAAGCAAATATCTTTGCGTTAAAGTCCGAACATGAACGACATCGCTCTTCCCAACAAACGTCCCGGCGGCCGCAGCGCGCAGGTGCAGGCGCTGGTGCGCACCGCCCTCGAAGAACTCGTGGCCGAACAAGGGCGGGAGCGTGTCACCGTGCCGGCAGTGGCCGAGCGCGCGGGCGTCAGCGCCTCCAGCATCTACCGGCGCTGGGGCGATCTGCAGGGGTTGTTGGCGGAAACGGCCACCCACCGACTGGACCCGAACCGTCCATTGCCAGACACCGGCGCACTACGGGCCGATCTCGAAGCCTGGGCACGCGAACTCATCGAGCACCTGGCCAAGCCGTGCAACACCTCGCTGCTGAAAGCCGCGGCCGCGCTGGCCAACGGCGATTCAGACACCGACTGCCTGCGCAACCGCCGCAAGGAAGCGCTGACGCTGGTCGAGCAGGCGCGCGCCCGTGGCGAGCACGCGCCGGAGCCGCAGCAGGTGATCGACCACCTGATTGCGCCGATCGTGTTTCGCCTTGTGTTCGGGGCGGATCCTGTGAAGCCGGAGTTGGCGGGGCGGCTGGTGGACGAGCTGTTCGTGCTCAGTTCGTCTTGACTTCCTTCGCCAGCCCCAGCTTGTCGATGATCACCTTCTCGCGCACCACCGTCTCCTGCGCAAACTTGGTGTACGTCGCCGAACTCATGTAGTTCGGCAGCATGTCGTAGCGCCCCAGCGCGGTCACGTAGCTCGGCTCTTCCATGGCTTGCTTGAACGCGTCGTGCAGCTTCTTCACCACTTCGGGCGGCGTGCCCTTGGGTGCGCCGATGCCGAAGGGCGAGTTCTGCACCACGTCGTAGCCCAGCTCCTTCAGCGTGGGCGCATCGGGGAACTTGGCCAGGCGCTTCTCGCCCCAGGTGTTGAGCACGCGCAGCTTGCCGGCCTCGACCTGCGGCGCGAAGCCGGTGCTGTCGGCCGCAGCCATCAGCTGGCCGCTGACCACGGCAAGCATCAGGTCGGCGCTGCCTTTGTAGGGCACGTGCTGCAGTTCGATGCCGGCCTTCTGCGCGACGATCTCGGTCGTCAGGTGCGGGCTGGTCAGCGTGCCGGTGGAGCCGTAGGTGAGCTTGCCGGGGTTGGCCTTGGCGTAGGCAACGAAGTCGGCCCAGGTCTTGAAGGGGCTGTTGGCCGGCACGACGATGCCGAAGGCGTAGCCCGTGACGTTGATGACGTACGTGATGTCCTTCAGCGGGTCCCAGTTGATCTTGGTGGTGTAGCCCAGGCGGAACACGCCGAGCGGGATCTGCGCGACGGTGTAGCCGTCGGGCTGCGAGGTCTGCAGCGCCTGCGCGGGCAGCGTGCCGCCGGCGCCGGGCTTGTTGTCGATGATCACCGGCTGGCCGAGGATCTTGCTCGCGTTGTCGGCGAGCTGGCGCATGGTGATGTCGGTCGGGCCGCCGGCCGGGAAAGCGATCACCAGCTTGATGGGCTTGGCGGGAAAGCCTTGCGCGAACGCCGCCATGGGAGAAACGAGGCCGCAAGCGGCGAGCGCGACGGCGGCGCGGAGGAATGTGGAGCGGCGGAGCATGGCTGACTGGATCCTGACTTTGAAAGCAAGCGCCGATTGGGCCCCGCCCCGTTGGGGAAGGCAATCGGGGCTCCCCTGATTTCCCGGGGAAAACAGGGCCATTCGCGGCATCCGAGTCGCCTGCGCGTCAGCGCAGCAGGAGAGGCGGGCTGAGCTGGCTACGCCTGCCCGAAACCTTCGAGCACGTTCACCGCATTCACGCCCACTTCGGCCACCGCGTAGCCGCCCTCGAAGACAAACACCGTCGGCAGCCCCGCGCGCGCCAGGTCTTCGCCCATGCGCAGGTAGTCGTCGCTCTTGAGCTTGAAGCCCGAGATCGGGTCGCCCTCGAAGGTGTCGACGCCGAGCGAGACCACGAGCGCGCCGGCCTTCACCGCCGCGATGCGCTCGAGCGCGGTCTTCAGCGCCGCGCGCCAGGCCGCGAAGTCCGTGCCGCGCGGCAGCGGCAGGTTGTGGTTGAAGCCTTCGCCCTGCCCCGCGCCGCGCTCGTCGGCGTGGCCCAGGTAGTACGGGTAGTCGGTCAGCGGATCGCCGTGCAGGCTCGCGAAGTGCACGTCGCTGCGCTCATAGAAGATGGCCTGCGTGCCGTTGCCGTGGTGGTAGTCCACGTCGAGCACGGCCACGCGTTCGACGCCCGCGTCGCGCAGCGCCTGCGCCGCGACGGCGGCGTTGTTGAGGAAGCAGTAGCCGCCGAAGAAATCGGCGCCGGCATGGTGGCCCGGCGGCCGCGAGAGCGAGAAGGCCGCGCGCTCGCCGCCGATGACGCGCTGCGCTGCAGTCCACGCACAGGCCGCGCCATGCCGCGCCGCCGCCCAGCTGCCCGCCATCAGCGGCGTGCCCGCATCGAAAGAGAACAGCCCCATGCGCGCCGGAAAGCTCTTCGGCAACACATCGGTGCGCATGCCGCGCGTGGGCCAGTACGAAGGCAGCGCATCGCGCGAAACGTTGGTCGGGTCCAGCGCGACCCACTCTTCCCACGCATGCGCGAGGAAGTCCAGGTAACGCGGAGCATGCACCTTGGCCAGCAGCGCCTCGTCGAAGGCGTCGGGCGTCTGCAGCGCGCCGAGGCCCCTGCGCTCCAGCTCATGCTTCACATGATCGACGCGGGCGGGCACCTCGAAGCACGGCACAAGCTCGCCGCGAAACATCTCGACTTTGCCCTGGTGAAGAACGTGCTGGTCGTTGTAGATGGTGAGCATGGAAAAGCAGGATCGGCGGTGATGAAGCCGCCCATCATGCCGCACGCCGCAGCACCGCACGGCGCCGGCCCGAGGCCGTGAGGCCGAACAGGTCCTTCGGGTCGTCGAGCTCGGGCACCAGCGCAATCTGCTGGCCGATGCCGCGCTCCGTGGCAAGGCGCTGGATGTAGCGCAGCGCCGTGTAGTCCTCCAGCGCGAAGCCCACCGAATCGAACAGCGTGACCTGCGCAGGGGTTTCGCGGCCGGGCACTTCGCCGAGCAGCACGCGCCACAGCTCGTGCACCGGGAAGTCGGCGGGCATCTGCTGGATCTCGCCTTCGACGCGGGTCTGCGGCTCGTACTCGACGAACACGCGCGCCTTGCGCAGCACGTCGGGGTGCAGCTCGGTCTTGCCGGGCGAATCGCCGCCCACGGCGTTGATGTGCATGCCCGGCTCGATCATGTCGGGCGTGAGCACGGTCGCGCGCCCCTGGCAGGCGGTGACGGTGGTGACGATGTCGGCGCCGCGCACCGCGTCGGCCACGGAGCGCGCGCGCACGATCTCCAGCGGCGTGCAGGCCGACAGGTGGCGCACCAGCTTGTCGGTGGCGTGCGGGTCGGTGTCGTACACGCGCACTTCCTCGATGCCGAGCAAGGCATGAAAAGCCAGCGCCTGGAATTCGCTCTGCGAGCCGTTGCCGATGAGCGCGAGGCTGCGCGAATCGGGCCGCGCCAAAGCCTGCGCCGCCATGGCCGAGGTGGCGGCCGTGCGCAACGCGGTGGTAAGCGTGAGCTCCGACAGCAGCACCGGGTAGCCCGTGTCGACTTCCGCCAGCACGCCGAAAGCCATGACTGTCGGCAGCCCGACCTGCGTGTTGTGCGGGTGCCCGTTGACGTACTTGAAGGCATAGGCGCCGTCGTCGGCCACGGGCATCAGCTCGATCACGCCCAGGTGCGAATGGCTGGCCACGCGCGCCTTCTTGTCGAACTCGCGCCACCGCAGGAAGTCGTCGCGCAGCGCATCGGCCAGCGCGGTAAGGAATTGGGGAATGCCGGTCTCGTCCACCAGGCGGACCAGGCTGTGAACATCGATGAAGCGGGTCATGGCGCGGCTCCTTGCGTAGCCCCCGGCACGGCGCTTCATCCCCTCACATGTTCACTCCACCATGGCTGATTCAGGATGCGCCTGCGCCAAGGGTTCGAGCCATTGTGCGCCTGCTTGCTGGCCTTTGCGAGCCCCGGCCGTGCCAGCAGTCAGTCGTGCCTGTGCTCTTCGATGTTGCGCTCAAGAAAGCGCCACAGCCGCTCGTCTTCGCTGAAGGCCACGTTGAAGCGCAGCCAGCCGGTGGGATGCGGGTTGACCAGAAACAGCTGACCCGGACCGAGCATGATTCCCTCCGCCGCGGCGCGCCGCGAAAGCTCGGCGCTGTCGGCAATGTCCGGGTGCCGGGCCCACAGGTACATGCCAGCCGCGGCTTCATGGAACAGCTCGAAGCCCAACCCGTCCAGCCGCCTCGCGACGCTGCCTTGCGCCTGCGCGAGACGGTCTCGCAGGGCCTTGAGATGCTTGCGCCAGCGGCCGTCGGTCACGGTGCCGAAGGCCAGGCGCTCGGTGATGTCGGATGAAGTGAGGCCCGAGACCATCTTGAGCTGCGCCAGTTCTTCGAGCAGTTCCGGCTGGGCGACCACATAGCCGACGCGGATGTTCGGCGAGATGGTCTTCGAGTAGCTGCTCACGTAGACCACGCGGCGCAGCTGCCCCAGGCTGGCGAGCGAGGGGCGCATCGATGCGTCCATCTCGGCGTAAATGTCGTTCTCGACCAGCGTGAAGTCGTGCGTCTGGGCCAGCTGCAGCAATTGCACCAGTTGCGGCAGCGAGGCCATCGAGCAGGTCGGGCTCTGCAGCCGGGGCTGGGTGAAGAAGGCCTTGGGCCGGTGCACCGCGAGCAGTGCCTCGAGCGCGGGCATGTCGTAGCCCGTCGGGGTGCGCGGCACGCCGATGATCTCCACGCCCAGGAAGCGCAGCATGAACATCAGGTTCGGATAGCCCGGGTCGTCCACCAGCACCGAATCGCCCGGCTTCAGCAGGCGGCGCGCGACCAGGTCCAGCGCCTGGCTGGAACCCTGGGTCAGCAAGACTTGTGCAGCCTCGACCACGATCTGCTGCTCCGACAGCGCCTCGGCCGTTGCCATGCGCAGTGCCATGTGGCCGAAAGGCAAGCCGTAGCCGCCGATGTCGGTGCCTTCGGAGGCCAGGTGGCGCAGGCTGCGGCGCATGCCGTCCTCGAACAGCCAGTCGTGCGGCAGCCAGCCGCAGCCGGGCTTGAGCGGCAGGTTGCGGTTCTCGAAGATCTGCTGCAGATACCAGCGGGCGTCGAAGCGGGGGTCCGGGCGGGGCACGCTGGCCGCGCCGGCGACGCTGTCTTCGCTGCGCCGCTTGACGAAGAAGCCCGCGTTGGCGCGCGAGACCAGCAGGCCCTGCGCCACCAGCCGGTCGTAGGCCTCGACCACCGTGAAAACACTGACACCGTGCGCCGCGGCAAAGGCGCGGATCGACGGCAGCTTGCTGTCGGCCTTGAGCTTCTGGGCGCCTATCAGTCCGCGCAGCCCTTCCACGATCTGGCTTACCAGCGGCGTCGGCTGTTCGGGGCGAAGAATGAGCATCGAGGGTGTCTCCGGCAGACCGGCCTGCACCATATTGAGGAAAGTATGTACAGGATACAAGACCAGTACAGTCTTCCGGGCGATCACTTCCGGTGTACATGGCTGGATCGATTCGCGCGACCTAGAGTGCCGGCTTTCCTTCTCCAAAGCACAGGTCGTACCATGCAACGCGAACCCCACCTCAGCAACGCCGCCCTCATGGCCCGCCGCAGCGCGGCCGTCGCCCGCGGTGTCGGCCAGGCCCATGAAATCTTCGTCAGCCGGGCCGCCAACGCCGAACTGTGGGACGTCGAGGGCCGCCGCTACATCGACTTCGCGGGCGGCATCGCGGTGCTCAACACCGGGCACTGCCACCCGGAGATCAGCGCCGCCGTCAAGGCGCAGGTAGACCTTTATTCGCACACCTGCTTCCAGGTGGTGGCCTACGAGCCCTATGTGGAGCTGGCCGAGCGCCTGAATGCACTGGCTCCGGGCGCGTTCGCGAAGAAGTCGATCTTCCTGAGCACCGGCGCCGAGGCGGTGGAGAACGCCGTCAAGATCGCCCGCGCCCACACCCGGCGCCCTGGGGTCATTGCTTTCACCGGCGGCTACCACGGCCGCACGATGATGACGCTCGGCCTCACCGGCAAGGTGGCTCCCTACAAGATCGGCTTCGGCCCCTTCCCGGGCGAGGTGTTCCATGCGCTGTACCCGAACGCGCTGCACGGCGTGAGCGTGGACGATGCCCTGCATTCGGTCGAGCTGCTGTTCAAGAACGACATCGAGCCCGAGCGCGTGGCGGCCTTCATCCTGGAGCCGGTGCAGGGCGAAGGCGGCTTCTACGTGGCGCCCAACGACTTCGTCGAAGGCCTGCGCGCGCTGGCGGACCGCCACGGCATCCTCATCATTGCCGACGAGGTGCAGACCGGCGCGGGCCGCACCGGCACCTGGTTTGCCAGCGAGCAGTGGCCCGTGGCACCCGACCTGATCACCACCGCCAAGTCGATGGCGGGCGGCTTCCCGATCTCCGGCGTGGTGGGCCGCTCCGAGGTGATGGACGCCCCCGCGCCCGGTGGCCTGGGCGGCACCTATGCCGGCAGCCCCATCGGCTGCGCCGCGGCACTCGCAGTGCTGAAAGTGTTCGACGACGAGCAACTGCTGGCGCGCAGCCGCGCGCTGGGCGAGCGGCTCACGGCCGGCCTGCGCCGCATCGCGGCCGACGTGCCGGCCATCGGCGACGTGCGCGGGCTCGGCGCCATGGTGGCCGTCGAGCTGTTCGAGCAGGGCGACACGTCGCGCCCCGATGCCGCGCTGACCCGCAAGGTGGTCGCGGAGGCGGCGCGGCGCGGGTTAATCCTGCTGTCATGCGGCACCTACGGCAATGTAATTCGCGTACTGGTGCCGCTCACGGCATCCGACTTGCTTGTGGACGAAGGCCTGGCGCTTCTCGCGGACAGCTTCGCCGCACTGCGCTGATCGACAGATCCTTTCCTTAATTTCTCCTCCATGACAGCAGAACCCTTGGTGCGCTTCCAGCGCGTCCAGAAGACCTACGACGGCGAACACCTGGTGGTGCGCCAGCTCGATCTGGACATTCACCGTGGCGAGTTCCTGAGCCTGCTCGGGCCTTCGGGGTCGGGCAAGACCACTACGCTGATGATGCTGGCGGGCTTCGAGTCGCCGACCTCGGGCGAGATCCTGCTCGACGGCAAGCAGATCACCGGCACGCCGCCGCACAAGCGGAACTTCGGCATGGTCTTCCAGAACTACGCGCTGTTTCCGCACCTGAGCGTGGGCCAGAACGTGGCCTATCCGCTCACCGTGCGCAAGGTGCCCAAGGACGAGCAGCAGCGCCGCGTGCAGCGCGCGCTCGACATGGTGCAGCTGCGCGGCATGACCGACCGCCTGCCCGGCCAGCTCTCGGGCGGCCAGCAGCAGCGCGTGGCGCTCGCGCGCGCGCTGGTGTTCGAGCCCCAGCTCGTGCTGATGGACGAGCCGCTCGGCGCGCTCGACAAGCAGCTGCGCGAGCACATGCAGCTCGAGCTCAAGGACCTGCACCGCCAGCTGGGCGTGACCTTCGTCTACGTGACGCACGACCAGGGCGAGGCGCTCACCATGAGCGACCGCGTGGCGGTGTTCAACGAAGGCGTGATCCAGCAGCTGGACACGGTCGACCGGCTGTACGAGACGCCTTCCAACCGCTTCGTGGCCGGCTTCGTCGGCGACAACACCGTGCTGAAGGGCCAGTTGGGCCAACAGGGCCATGGCGGTGAGCACGCCGAGATGAAGCTGCCCGATGGCCGCGTGCTGCACGGGCTCAACGTCAGCGGCGCAGCCGCGGGCGCGACCGTCGAGGCCTGCATCCGCCCCGAGCGCGTGGTGCTGCACCGCAGTCCGCCCGCGCCGCGCGCCAACATGCTCGCCGCCCAGGTGGCGCGCGTCATCTACTTCGGCGACCACCTGCGGCTGCTGTGCAGCGTTGGCGGCGACCAGGCCGAAGCCACCGTGAAGCTGCCGCTGAACGGCCTCGACGGTGCCGCGGCGCCGCAGGCCGGCGAAGCGGTGGTGCTCGAATTTCCGACGGCGCATGCGCGCATCTATGCCTCCTGAATCCGGCTTGTTGTTCCCTCGTTTCCTTTCTTTGCTTTCATCACCCAGGAAGACTTCCACCATGAAAAAGACTCTCCTCGCCTGCACCGTCGCCGCCAGCTTCGCACTGCCGGCCTTTGCCCAGCAGCAGCTCACCGTGGTCAACTTCGGCGGCGCCAACGCCAATGCGCAGAAGAAGGCCTACTACGAGCCCTTCGAGAAGACCGGCACCAAGATCATCCCGGTCGAATACAACGGCGAGCAGGCCAAGATCAAGGCCATGGTCGAGACGAAGAAGGTCACCTGGGACGTGGTCGAGGTCGAGTCGCCCGATGCGGCGCGCGGCTGCGACGAGGGCCTGTTCGAGAAGCTCGACTATTCCAAGATCGGCAGCAAGGCCGACTTCCTGCCGGCCGCCGTCACTGACTGCGGTGTGGGCCTGTTCGTGTGGTCGACCGTGATGGCCTACAACGGCGAAAAGCTCAAGACCGCGCCCAGCAGCTGGGCCGATTTCTGGGACGTGAAGAAGATCCCCGGCAAGCGCGGCATGCGCAAGGGCGCGCGCTACAACCTCGAGTTCGCGCTCATGGCCGACGGCGTGAAGCCGGCCGATGTCTACAAGGTGCTCGGCACCAAGGAAGGCGCCGACCGCGCGTTCAAGAAGCTCACCGAACTCAAGCCGAACATCCAGTGGTGGGAAGCCGGCGCGCAGCCGCCGCAGTTCCTGGTGGCCGGCGACGTGGTGCTGACCACCGTCTACAACGGCCGCATCGACGCGGCCAACCGCGAAGGCCGCGACCTCAAGATCTACTGGCCGGGCGGCATCTACGACCTCGACTACCTGGTGATCCCGAAGGGCGCACCGAACAAGGAAGCCTCGCTGAAGTACATCCAGTTCGCGATGCAGCCGGCCAACCAGGCTGTCTATGCCCAGAACATCGCCTATGGCCCCACCAACACCAAGGCGCTGACTTCACTCAGCAGCAAGGTGCTGGCCGACCTGCCGACCTCGTCGACCAACGCCAAGGATGCGCTGCAGTTCAACGTCGGCTTCTGGGCCGACCAGGGCGAGGCGCTCGAGAAGCGCTTCGCATCCTGGGCCACGCAGTAAACAGGCAAACGAGCGAGCGCGAAAAAGGCCATGCACGCGGCAACGTCTGTTCCCCTGGTTCCAGCAGAAGCGCCGCCCGGCGAACTGCGGCGTGCGCTGGCGCGCGCCGAAGCCCGCCGCAAGTGGCGCGCGTTTGCGCTCACGGTGCCGCTGCTGGTGTTTCTGCTGCTGACGCTGCTGGTGCCCATCGTGGCGCTGCTGCAGCGCGCGGTAGAAAACCCCGAAGTGGCCAACGCGCTGCCGCGCACCGTGCGCGCGCTCGACGGCTGGAACCGCAAGGAGGCGCCCGCGCCAGCGGCCTTTGCAGCCATCGCAGCCGATCTCGGCCAGCTGCCCGACAGCTCCGACGCGGGCGCCCTGGCGCGCCGCCTCAACACCGAAATTGCCGGTGCCCGCTCGCTGGTGATGGGCACCTTCCGTGCGCTGCCGATCGCCGGCACGCCGGAAGAGGTCAAGGCGCGCATGCTGGAGCTCGACCCGCGCTGGGGCGAGGCGCCGTACTGGCAGGCGATTGCCAAGAACGGCTCGCGCTGGACGCCCGACTACCTGCTCGCCTCGGTCGACCTGCGGCGCGACGTGGCCGGCGAGGTCGAACGCATGCCCGCCGACCAACGCGCCTTTGCCGGCATCCTGCTGCGCACCTTCCAGATCAGCGCCGTCGTCACCTTCTTCTGCCTGCTGCTGGCCTATCCGCTGGCGTGGTGGCTGTCGACGCTGCCCGCGCGCAAGGCCAACGTGCTGATGATCCTGGTGCTGGTGCCGTTCTGGACTTCCATCCTGGTGCGCGTGGCGGCCTGGATCGTGCTGCTGCAGTCCGAGGGGCTGGTCAACCGAGGCCTCATGGGCATCGGCCTGATCGACCATCCGCTGGCGCTGCTGTTCAACCGCACCGGCGTGATCATCGCGATGGTGCACATCCTGCTGCCCTTCATGATCCTGCCGCTGTACAGCGTCATGAAGAGCGTGCCTCCCACCTACCTGCGCGCGGCCGTCTCGCTGGGCAGCTCGCCGCTGGCGGCCTTCTTCCGCGTGTACGTGCCGCAGACCTATCCGGGCATCGGCGCCGGCGCGCTGCTGGTCTTCATCCTGGCCATCGGCTACTACGTGACGCCGGCGCTGCTCGGCGGCGCGGACGACCAGATGCTGAGCTACTACATCGCGCGCTACACCAACGTCGAAATCAACTGGGGCATGGCATGCGCGCTGGGCTCCGTGCTGCTCGTCGCCACGCTGATTCTGTATGCCGTGTACCGCCGCATCGGCAAGGCCGAGCTGAGCCTGGGCTGAGCCGCACGAAAGACGAACAAGCATGTTGAAGCTTCCCCAATTCCCGGCCTATGCCACCTTCGCCGACAAGCTCGGCTGGTGGCTGGTGCGCGTCGGCTGCGTCGCAGTGCTGGCCTTTCTGCTGGCGCCGATCCTGGTGGTGATTCCGCTGTCGTTCTCCGACAGTTCGTTCCTGGCCTACCCGATTCCCGGCTGGTCGCTGCGGTGGTATCGCAACCTCTTCGAATCGCCCGAGTGGGCACGCGCGGCGCGCAACAGCTTCATCGTCGCGCCGGCCGCCACGGTGCTGGCCACCGTGCTGGGCACGCTGGCGGCGGTGGGGTTGTCGCGCACGAGCTTCGCCTTCAAGGGCCTGCTCATGAGCGTGCTGATCTCGCCGATGGTGGTGCCGATCGTGGTGGTGGGCGTTGCCACGTATCTCTACTTCGCGCCCATCGGTCTGGCCGACACCTACTTCGGGCTGATCGTGGTGCATGCGGCGCTGGGCGCGCCCTTCGTGCTGACCACGGTGCTCGCCACGCTGGCCGGCTTCAACCAGAACCTGGTGCGCGCATCGCTGAGCCTGGGCGAGACACCGTTCAGGACCTTCATGCGCGTCACGCTGCCGGTGATTGCGCCGGGCGTGATCTCGGGCGCGCTGTTTGCCTTTGCCACTTCGTTCGACGAAGTGGTGGTCACGCTGTTCCTCGCGGGGCCGGACCAGGTCACGCTGCCGCGCCAGATGTTCACGGGCATCCGCGAGAACATCTCGCCCACCATCGCCGCCGTGGCGACGCTGCTGATCATCTTCACCACCACGCTGCTGCTTGCGCTCGAATGGCTGCGCGGCCGGCGGCGCTGAACCCACGAAGCACGATGCCCACCACAACTCCGAACCAGCCGCTGGGCGGCAACACGATGCCGCGCTTTGCCGGCCCCGGCACGATGATGCGGCTGCCCTCGGCAACTTCTGCGCAGGGGCTGGACGCGGCGTTCATCGGCGTGCCGCTGGACATCGGCACTTCCAACCGGCCGGGTGCGCGCTTCGGGCCGCGCCAGATCCGCGCCGAGTCGGCATTGCTGCGGCCCTACAACATGGCCACCGGCGCAGCGCCTTTCGACAAGCTGAACGTGGCCGATCTGGGCGACGTGCCGATCAACACCTATTCGCTCGAAAAATCGATCGACATCATCTCGGACTTCTACGACACGGTGCTGGCCGCCGGCTGCGCGCCGCTGACGCTGGGCGGCGACCACACCATCGCGCTGCCGATCCTGCGCGCATTGGCGCGCAGGCATGGCCCGGTTGCGCTGGTGCATGTGGATGCGCACGCGGACGTGAACGACGACATGTTCGGCGAACGCATTGCGCACGGCACTCCGTTCCGGCGCGCCGTCGAAGAGGGCCTGCTGGCCTGCGACAAGGTCTGGCAGATCGGCCTGCGCGGCACCGGCTATGCGGCGGACGATTTCGACTGGCCGCGCGAGCAGGGTTTCACCGTGGTGCAGGCGCACGAGGTCTGGTATCAGTCGCTGGCGCCGCTGATGGCGCAGGTGCGCGAGCGCATCGGGCCGACGCATCCGGTGTACATCAGCTTCGACATCGACGGCATCGATCCCTCGTTCGCCGGTGGCACCGGCACGCCGGAGATCGGTGGGCTCACCGTGCCGCAGGCGCTGGAGATCGTGCGCGGCTGCCGCGGGCTGAACGTGGTGGGCGCCGACCTGGTAGAGGTCAGCCCGCCGTACGACACGAGCGGAAACACTGCGCTGCTCGGGGCCAATCTGCTTTACGAAATGCTCTGCGTGCTTCCCGGCGTACCTTTCCGCTGACACCGGGTGCTTGCACCGGCCACTCATTTCTTCAGAGACAACACGACACCATGGACACGAAGACATCTCCCCTCGCGCTGCTGAACGACCCGACCCTGCTCAAGACCGACGCGCTGATCGCGGGCGAATGGATTGCGGGCGCCAGCCGCTTCGACGTGAACGACCCGGCTACCGGCCGGAAGCTGGTCGACGTGGCCAACCTCACGCGTACGGACGCTGCGCACGCCATCGCCGCCGCCAACAAGGCGCTCGCCGCCTGGCGTGGCAAGACCGGCAAGGAACGCAGCATCGTGCTGCGCAAGTGGTTCGACCTGCTGATCGCCAACACCGAAGACCTCGGCCGCCTGATGACCGCCGAGCAAGGCAAGCCCTTTGCCGAGGCCAAGGGCGAGGTTGCCTACGGCGCGAGCTTCATCGAGTGGTTTGCGGAAGAAGCCAAGCGCGTGAACGGCGAGGTGCTGCCGCAGTTCGACAACAACCGCCGCCTGCTGGTGATGAAGCAGCCCATTGGCGTGTGCGCGGCGATCACGCCGTGGAATTTTCCGCTGGCCATGATCACCCGCAAGGTGGCGCCGGCGCTGGCCGCGGGCTGCACGGTGGTCATCAAGCCGGCCGAACTCACGCCGCTGACCGCCCTGGCCGCTGCGGAGCTGGCGGTGCGGGCCGGCATTCCGGCGGGCGTGCTCAACGTGCTCACGGCCGACAGCCAAAACAGCATCGCGATCGGCAAGGAGCTGTGCGAGAGCGACGTCGTGCGCCACCTGAGCTTCACGGGCTCCACCGAAGTGGGCCGCATCCTGATGAGCCAGTGCGCGCCGACGGTCAAGAAGCTGTCGCTGGAGCTGGGCGGCAACGCGCCCTTCCTGGTGTTCGACGATGCGGATGTGGATTCGGCTGTCGAAGGCGCCATCGCGAGCAAGTACCGCAACGCCGGCCAGACCTGCGTGTGCGCGAACCGGCTGTATGTGCAGGAAGGCATCTATGACGCCTTCGTCGAGAAGTTCGCGGCCAAGGTGAAGGCGCTCAAGGTCGGCAACGGCTTCGAGGACGGCGTGATGCAGGGCCCGCTGATCGAGGATGCGGCCATCGACAAGGTGCAGCGCCATGTAGCCGATGCCATCGCCAAGGGTGGCAAGGTGCTGGCGGGCGGCCACAGGATGCAGGGCCAGTTCTTCGAGCCGACCGTGATTGCCGAAGCCACGCCCGACATGCTGTGCGCACGCGAAGAAACCTTCGGCCCCTTCGCGCCCGTGTTCCGTTTCAAGACCGAACAGGACGGCATCGACGCGGCAAACAACACCGAGTTCGGCCTCGCGAGCTACTTCTACACACGCGACGTGGGCCGGATCTTCCGCGTTGCTGAAGCGCTGGAGTACGGCATGGTCGGCATCAACGCCGGCGTGATCGCCACCGAGCACGTGCCCTTCGGCGGCGTGAAGCAGTCGGGCCTGGGGCGCGAAGGCTCGCACCACGGCATGGACGACTACGTGGAGATCAAGTACCTCTGCCTGGGCGATATCCAGAAATAAGAGGAGGAAGGCGGGGGCAAGCCCCGCCCTGCCCTACCCTACCTATCGCGCCAGCACCGGCGCCAAGGCCACGCCGGTGTGCGTGCCCAGTCGCACCACTTCTTCCGGCGGTGCCGCCGCGACGATGCGCCCGCCTGCGTTGCCACCCTCGGGCCCGAGGTCGAGGATCCAGTCGGCCTCGGCGATCAGGTCGAGGTCGTGCTCGATCACCACCACGCTGTGGCCGCCGTTCACCAGCCGGTGCAGCACGTGGATCAGCTTCTCGACGTCGGCCATGTGCAGGCCCACGGTCGGCTCGTCGAGCACGTACAGCGTGTGCGGCGCCTTCTGGCCGCGGCGAGTGATGTCGTCGCGCACCTTGCTCAGCTCGGTCACTAGCTTGATGCGCTGCGCCTCGCCGCCCGACAGCGTGGGCGAAGGCTGCCCCAGCGTGAGGTAGCCGAGCCCCACGTCCTTCAGCAACTGCAGCGGATGGCTGATGTTGGGCATGCTGGCAAAGAATTCGACGGCCTCGTCGACTTCCATCTTCAGCACGTCGCCAATGCTCTTGCCGCGCCAGCTCACGGCCAGCGTCTCGGGGTTGAAGCGCGCGCCGTGGCACACCTCGCAGGGCACCTTCACGTCGGGCAGGAAGCTCATCTCGATGGTGCGCACGCCCGCGCCGTCGCAGCCGGGGCAGCGGCCTTCGCCGGTATTGAAGCTGAAGCGCGCCGGGCCGTAGCCGCGCGCCTTGGCTTCGAGCGTGTCGGCAAACAGCTTGCGGATGGTGTCCCAGAAGCCGATGTAAGTGGCCGGGCAGCTGCGCGGCGTCTTGCCGATGGGCGTCTGGTCGACTTCGAGCACGCGATCGATGGTCTCGTAGCCCTCGACCTTGCTGCAGCCGGCCCAAGCCGGGCGCTTGCCCGCGGCGTCCGCATCGCGGCCCGCCTTGGTCATGCGCTGCACCACGATGCCGTGCACGTTGGCCAGCAGCACGTCGCGCGCGAGCGTCGATTTGCCCGAGCCGCTCACGCCGGTGACCACCACGAGGCGGTGCAGCGGCAGCGTGGCCGTCACGTCCTGCAGGTTGTGCAGGTCGGCGCCGTGCACGGTGAGCCATTCGCCGTTGTCCGTGGCCTTGGGGTTTGGCGAAGGCACCAGGCGGCGCGCTTGCAGCGGGTGCTTGATGGCATCGCGCAGGTAGCGGCCGGTCTGCGAATCGCCCGCGTTCTGGATGTCGGCCACCGAGCCCTCGGCCACCAGCCGGCCACCTCGCTTGCCCGCGCTCGGGCCGATGTCGATGATGTGGTCGGCGCGACGGATGGTGTCTTCGTCGTGCTCCACCACCACCAGCGTGTTGCCCTTGTCGCCGAGCTTGTGCAGCGCGTCCAGCAGGATCTGGTTGTCGCGCGCGTGCAAGCCGATGGTCGGCTCGTCGAGCACGTAGCACACGCCCTGCAGGTTGCTGCCGAGCTGCGCTGCCAGGCGGATGCGCTGCGCTTCGCCGCCTGAAAGCGTGGGCGCGCCACGGTCGAGCGTGAGGTAGCCCAGGCCCACTTCTTCGAGGAACTCGAGCCGGCTCTTGATCTCGGGCACGAGGTCGCGCGCGATCTCCGCTTCGCGGCCCGTGAGCGACAGCCCTTCGAACCACTGCCGCACCTCGGTCACGCTCATGCGCGCCAGCTCGGTGATGCCGATGCCGCCCGAGCCGTCGGCCGCGGTGCCGAAGCCCACGGCGCGGGCCGTGGCGTTCAGGCGCGTGCCTTCGCAGGTCGGGCAGACCACGTCGGCCAGGTCCTCGACCTCGGGTTCGGCAAAGGTCTGCTCGCGGCCCTTGTTGTCGTCGGCCAGCACGGAGTCGTCGAACACCTTGCGCTGGTCCTTGCTGAGCTTGACGCCCGTGCCCACGCAATCGGGGCACCAGCCGTGCTTGCTGTTGTAGCTGAACAGGCGCGGGTCGAGCTCGGCGTAGCTGGTGCTGCACACCGGGCAGGCGCGCAGCGTGGAGAACACGTTCACGCGGCCGATGCCGGCGGCGGACACGCCCGCCATCATCGCGGCGCGCAGGCCGTCGAGCTGGCTCAGCACATGCACCACACCCTTGCCGTGTTCGAGCGCCTTGGTCAGCGCCTCGCGCAGCTCGGTTTCTTTCGAAGGCAGCACGTCGAGGCTGGCCACCGGCAGTTCGATGCTGTGCTCCTTGAAGCGGTCGATGCGCGGGAAGCCGGTGGTTGGCAGGAAGTCGCCGTCCACGCGCAGGTGAGTGAAGCCGCGCGGGCGCGCCCAGTCGGCCAGCTCGGTGTACACGCCCTTGCGGTTGCTCACCAGCGGTGCGAGCAGGCCTATGTGCTGGCCCTTGAAGTTGCGCATCAGCTGCGCTGCGATGCTGTCGGGCGTTTGCGGCTGCACGGCCGCGCCGTCGTGAATGCAGTGCTGGATGCCCAGCTTCACGTACAGCAGCCGCAGGAAGTGCCACACCTCGGTGGTGGTGCCCACCGTGCTCTTGCGGCCGCCGCGCGACAGGCGCTGCTCGATGGCCACGGTCGGCGGAATGCCGTACACCGCGTCCACCTCGGGCCGGCCCGCCGGCTGCACGATGCTGCGCGCATAGGCGTTGAGCGATTCGAGATACCGGCGCTGCCCTTCGTTGAAAAGAATGTCGAAGGCCAGCGTCGACTTGCCCGAGCCGCTCACGCCGGTCACCACGCTGAACTTGCCGCGCGGAATGTCGACGCTGAGGTTTTTCAGGTTGTGCTCGCGCGCGTTGACGATCTCGATCGCGTTGCTGCCCGGCGCCGTCTTCGCATTGGCGATGTAGCGGCGCGCGGCGCGCTCGGCCACCTTGTAGGCGTCGGGGCCGATGGCGAGTTCATAGTCGGCCAGCGCGGCGCCGGTGAGCGAGGCGCGGTTCTCGCGCAGCTGCTCCGGCGTGCCTTCGGCCACCACCTGGCCGCCGCCCTCGCCGCCTTCGGGGCCGAGGTCGATGAGCCAGTCGCTCGCGCGGATCACGTCGAGGTTGTGCTCGATGACGATCAGCGAATGCCCGGCGTCGAGCAGCTTGCGCAGCGCGCGCATCAGCCGCGCGATGTCGTCGAAGTGCAGGCCGGTGGTCGGCTCGTCGAACAGGAAGAGCGTGCCCTTGCGCGCCACCGACTGCTTGCTCGAGGTCGCGCTCTTGGCGGCCTCGGCCAGGAAGCCCGCGAGCTTCAGGCGCTGCGCCTCGCCGCCGCTCAGCGTGGGCACGGGCTGGCCGAGCTTGACGTAGTCCAGGCCCACGTCAGAAATGGGTTGCAGCACGCGCAGCACGTCGCGATCGGCCTCGAACACGGTGGCGGCTTCGGCCACGGTGAGGTCGAGCACGTCGGCCACGTTGTAGCTCTTGCCCTTGCGCTCCACACGCACTTCGAGGATTTCGGGGCGGTAGCGCTTGCCGTCGCAATCGGGGCAGCGCAGGTACACGTCGGACAGGAACTGCATCTCGACGTGCTCGAAGCCCGAGCCGCCGCAGGTCGGGCAGCGCCCGTCGCCGGAGTTGAAGCTGAACTTGCTCGCGGTGTAGCCGCGCTGGCGCGACAGCGCCGCGGTGGCGAAGATTTCGCGGATGGCGTCCCACGCGCCCACGTAGCTCGCGGGGTTGGAACGCGCGGTCTTGCCGATGGGCGACTGGTCGACGAACACCACGTCACCGAGGTGGTCGGCGCCAAGCATGCGGTCGTGCGCACCGGGCGTTTCGGTGGCCTTGCCGAAGTGGCGCATCAGCGCGGGCGCCAGCACGTCCTGGATCAGCGTGGACTTGCCCGAGCCGCTGACGCCGGTGACGCACACCAGCCGCGCCAGCGGGAACTCGACCGCGATGTTCTTCAGGTTGTGCTCGCGCACGCCTTCGAGAATGAGCCGGTGCGTGTTCTCGCTCACGAGCCGCTTGAAGCCCATGCCGATCTTCTTGCGCCCGCCCAGGTACTGGCCGGTGAGCGTGTCGGCATCGCGCAGTTGGTCAGTAGTGCCGTCGAACACGATCTGCCCGCCGCGCGCGCCGGGGCCGGGGCCCATGTCGATCACGCGGTCGGCGGCGAGCATCACGGCCGGGTCGTGCTCGACCACCACCAGTGTGTTGCCGGCATCGCGCAGGCGCAGCATGGCCTCGGTGATGCGGTTCATGTCGCGCGGGTGCAGGCCGATGCTGGGCTCGTCGAGCACGAACAGCGTGTTGACCAGCGAGGTGCCGAGCGCAGTGGTCAGGTTGATGCGCTGCACTTCGCCGCCGCTCAGTGTGCGGCTCTGGCGGTCGAGCGTGAGGTAGCCGATGCCGACGTCGTGCAGGTAGCGCAGGCGCGTGGTGATTTCTTCGAACAGCAGCTTCAGCGCCTGGGTTTCGCCTTCGCTCACCGTGTGGCCGTTGCCGTGGTGCTCGACGCGGTCGAAGAGCCTGCGCAGCCGCTCGATGGGCAGCAGCATCAGGTCGTGCAGGCACAAGCCCGGCAGGGCTTCAAGCTGCGCGCGCGTCCACTTGGCGCCGGTGGGCATGAAGCGCTTTTCGGGCGGCAGCACCGCGTCTGCGTCTTCCTTGCTGCCGATGCGCCACAGCAGGCTGTCGAGCTTCAGGCGCGCGCCGCTGCAGGTGGGGCACGGCGTGTAGCTGCGGTATTTGGACAAGAGCACGCGGATGTGCATCTTGTAGGCCTTGCTCTCCAGATAGCCG
Source organism: Variovorax multivorans (assembly GCF_051216835.1). Lineage (NCBI taxonomy): Bacteria > Pseudomonadati > Pseudomonadota > Betaproteobacteria > Burkholderiales > Comamonadaceae > Variovorax > Variovorax multivorans. Next base: position 82,080 of record NZ_JBPJZL010000019.1, on the reverse strand, counting down.
AAGAAGCGCCGCACGCCGTACCACTGCTTGTTCCAGTTGCCTTCCTTGTAGTTGGGCGTGCCTTCGATCACCCAGTGCTTCTGCTCGTCGGTGAGCTTGTTCCAGGGGGTGTCGCGCGGGATGCCTGCGGTTTCGGCATGGCGCATGAGGTCGTCCTGCGCTTCTTTCCAGGCGGGCGTCTGGATGGTCTTGATGGCGCCGGCGCGCAGCGTGAGCTTGTCGTTCGGAATCACCAGGCCCAGGTCGACGCCGATCACGCGGCCGAAGCCGCGGCAGGTTTCGCAGGCACCCACGGCCGAGTTGAACGAGAACATCGACGGGATCGGGTCGGCGTAGCGGATGTCGCTCTCGGGGCAGTGCAGGCCGGTGGAGAACTTCCAGACGTCGGTAGGAGCGTTTTCCTCGGCGCCAGTGGCGTGCACGGTGACGCGCCCGCTGCCGCGCTTGAGCGCCACTTCGATGGCCTCGACCACGCGCGAGCGCTCGGCGCTCGATGCGCGAAAGCGGTCGGCCACCACGTCGAGCACCTTGCGCGGACCGGTGGGCGTGGCCACCTCGCGCTCGGCCTGCACGCGGGTGAAGCCGCTGGCAGACAGCCACTGCGTGACTTCTTCGGCCGTGGTGCTCGCGGGCAGCTCGACCGGGAAGGTGACCACCAGGCGCGGATCGCCCGCCGCGGCCGCGCGCTCGACGATCTGCGCGTAGATGCTGTCGGGCGAATCGTGGCGCACCGGCAGCGCGGTTTCGCGGTCGAACAGGTTGGCCGCGCGCGCGAAGAGCAGCTTCAGGTGGTCGTTCAGCTCGGTCATCGTGCCGACCGTGGAGCGCGAGGAGCGCACCGGGTTGGTCTGGTCGATGGCGATGGCGGGCGGCACGCCCTCCACCTTGTCGACGGCCGGCTTGTCCATGCGGTCCAGGAACTGGCGGGCGTAGGCGGAGAAGGTCTCCACGTAGCGCCGCTGGCCTTCGGCGTAGAGGGTGTCGAAAACGAGGCTGGACTTGCCCGAGCCGCTGGGCCCGGTGACCACCGTCATCTCGCCGGTGCGGATGTCGAGGTCGAGGTTCTGGAGGTTGTGCTGGCGCGCGCCGCGAATCCGGATGGAGCCCTGTGTCATGAGTGCCTTGGGGGGTGGGGCAAACATTCTAGGGAGTGCGCAATGACGGATTTGCGCACTACGTCACAAGGTCGGTGGCTGCGCAGGGGTTTGTCCGAATGGAATTCACGATACTTTCAGAAACAAATAGGACATTTGTTTTCACCTTCTCACAAACCGCTTCCCCCATTCCCTCGAAAGATTTCCATGACGAAGACGACGACGCGCATGCTTTGCGCCGCCGCCCTCCTGGCCTTCAGCGCCGTGGGCGCATCGGCCCAGATCCTGATCGGCCAGACCACCGGCGTGACCGGCTCGGTGGCCGCGAGCGTGAACGAGACCATCGGCGGCGCGCAACTGCTGATCGACTCGGTCAACACCCAGGGCGGCATCCACGGCGAGAAGATCGAAATACTGCGCATGGACGACGGCTTCGACGTGAAGCGCGCCAGCGAGAACGCGCGCGTGCTGATCGAGGACAAGAAGGTGCTGGCGCTGTTCATGAGCCGCGGCACGCCGCACTCGCAGGCCATCATCCCGTGGCTGGACAAGTACGACGTGGCGCTCATCGGCCCCTCCACCGGCGCGATGGTGCTGCACAAGCCGCTGCAAAAGCACGTGTTCAACGTGCGCGCCACCTACCAGCGCGAGGCCGAGAAGGCGGTGCAGCACCTGCTGACCATCGGCCTCACGCGGATCGCGGTGGTGCACGTGACCGATTCGTTCGGCACGGACGCGCTCGAAGGCGCGATGACCGGCTTCGCCAAGGGCAAGGCCAAGCCGGTCGTGACCATTCCGGCCGACCGCGACAAGCCCGACTACAAGGTCATCGTGCCGGCCATCAAGGACGCCGATGCGCAGGCCGTGGTGTGGATCGGCTCGGGCGTTGCCGTGGTCGACGGCATCAAGGCGCTGCGCGCGAGCGGCTCGGCGGCGCAGGTGGTCACGCTGTCGAACAACGCCTCGTCGGGCTTCATCAAGCAGCTGGGCGACGCGAGCAAGGGCGTGATCGTGACGCAGGTGTTCCCGAACGAGCGCTCGCTCGGCCAGCCGATGGTGAAGGAAGCCCTGGCACTCGCACAGGCCAAGGGCCAGGCGGAGCTGTCGCCGGCCATGCTCGAAGGCTTTGCCTCGGCCAAGGTGCTGGTGGAGGCGCTGCGCCGCGCGGGGCCCAAGCCCACTCGCGCGAAGATGGTCGCCGCGCTCGAGAGCCTCAAGGGCTACGACCTGGGCGGCGGGCTGGAGGTGAGCTATTCGCCGCAGGACCACAGCGGCATCGACTTCGCGGACCTGTCGATCATCAGCGACGGGCGCTTCAAGCGCTGAGCCCCGCCCCTCGATAACGCCATTCCTCGAACCAACGGCCCGCCGACACAACCGGCGGGCCGTTGGCTTTGGGCGTTCTGCAAACCTTGTTCTGACAGGGTTTCCGCGAACTGGCGGCAAGTGACGTTCAGCAACACATTACACACCTGCTGACAGAAGCACTCCGCTTCGTGGAAAGGCTTTGCTCGATGAAAAAGACGTTCACGTCCTGCGCCGTGGCGCTGCTCCTGACCATGGCAGCCCAGGGCGCAACGGCCCAGATCCTGATCGGCCAGTCGGCCGACCTTTCAGGCCCGGTGGCGGCCAGCGTCAAGGAAACCATCATGGGCTCGCAACTGGTCATCGACCAGGTCAACGCCCAGGGCGGCATCAACGGCGAGCAGATCGAGGTGATCCGCATGGACGACGGCCTCGACGCCAAGCGCTCGCTGGAGAACACGCGCGTGCTCATCGAAGACAAAAAGGTCGTCGCGCTGCTGCTCAACCGCGGCACGCCCAACACGCTCGCGGTGATTCCGCTGCTCGACAAGTACGGCGTGGCGCTGGTCGGCCCTTCGACCGGCGCGATGGCGCTGCACAAGCCGCTGCAGAAGAACATCTTCAACGTGCGCTCGACCTACCAGCGCGAGGCCGAGAAGGCCGTGCAGCATCTGCAGACCACCGGCATCCAGCGCATTGCCGTGGTGCAGGCCGACGACTCCTTCGGCAAGGACGCAATGGAAGGCGCGAACAAGGGCTTCGAGAAAGCGAACCTGAAGCCGGCCGTGATCGCGCTGGCCGACCGCAACAAGCCCGACTTCGCGGCAATCGTTCCGCAACTGACCAAGGCCAACGCGCAGGCGGTGCTGTGGATCGGCTCGGGCACTGCCGTGACCGACGGCATCAAGGCGCTGCGCGCCGCGGGCTCGGCGGCGCAGATCATCACGCTGTCGAACAACGCGGCCTCGGGCTTCATCAAGGAACTGGGCTCGGCGAGTGCCGGCGTGATCATCACGCAGGTGCTGCCCTACGAGCGCTCCTTCGGCCACCCGCTCATCAAGGAAGCGCTGGCGCTGGCCAAGGCCAAGGGCCAGAACGACCTGTCGCCGGCGCTGCTCGAAGGCTTCGTCGCCACCAAGGTGATGGTGGAGGCGCTGCGCCGCACGGGCCCGAAGCCCACGCGCGCAAAGCTCATCGCCACGCTCAACAACTTCCAGTACGACGTGGGCGGCGGGCTCGACGTGAGCTATTCGCCGACGGACCACACGGGCATCGACTTCGTAGACCTGTCGATCGTCAGCGACGGCAAATTCAAAAGATAAGGCGGCGCCTTACTTGGGCGCAGCGGCGGGCGCAGGCTCGTGCGTGGTGGTATCGCCACCGTGCTTCTCGCCCGACATGTCGACCTTGTCGCCGGCCTTGGAGATCACGTACAGAGCAATGGCGGCAAAGATGACGAAGCCGACGACGAGTTTCCACATGGGTGTTGTCTCCTGACGAGGTTGATTGATTCGAGGGTTCAAGAAAAAGGCCTCATGCGGTTGGCATGAAGCCTCTTTGTTGAACGGAGGGCATGGCGCCCTCCTGTGCGAGCGACGCTCAGTCGTTCGCGTAGATGTCCACGTTCTTGGTTTCGCGGATGAAGATCGTGCCCACCACCAGCGTGATGCCGGCAATGATGATCGGATACCAAAGCCCGTTGTACATGTTGCCGGTGGAGGCCACGATGGCGAAGGCCGTGGTCGGCAGCAGGCCGCCGAACCAGCCGTTGCCGATGTGGTACGGCAGGCTCATCGAGGTGTAGCGGATGCGCGTGGGGAACAACTCGACCAGCATCGCCGCGATCGGGCCGTAGACCATCGTCACCAGCAGCACCAGCCAGAACAGCAACACGATGGTCATCACCTTGTTGATCTTGGCGGGGTCGGCCTTGGCTGGGTAGCCTGCAACCTTCAGGTCTTCGGCCACGCCCTTCTTGAAGGCAGCGATTTCCTTGGCGGAGTTTTCGTCGAACTTGGAGTTCGCGACGTTGCCGACGGGCGCCTCGACCGACTTGTCGCCGATCTTCACGATGGCCTTCGAACCCGGCGCGCCGGCCACGTTCTCATAGCTCACCGAGTTCTGCACGAGGTAGCGCTTGGCGATGTCGCACGAGCTGCGGAAGTCGATCTCGCGGGCCACCGGATTGCCCTGGAACGAGCAGGTCGCCGGGTCGGCCGTCACCGTGACGGCGGCCGTGGCCTGTGCGCGGGCCAGGTCGGGGTTGGCGGCTTCAGTCAGCATCTTGAAGACCGGGAAGTAGGTGACCACGGCCAGCAGGCAGCCGGCCATGATGATCGGCTTGCGGCCGATCTTGTCCGACAGCGTTCCGAAGATCACGAAGAAGGGCGTGCCCAGCAGCAGCGCGGCGGCAATCATCAGGTTGGCCGTGGTCGCATCGACCTTCAGCTGCGCAGTCAGAAAGAAGAGCGCGTAGAACTGGCCCGAATACCAGACCACCGCCTGGCCCGCCGTAAGGCCAACCAGCGCCAGGATCACGATCTTCAGGTTCTTCCACTCGCCGAACGACTCGGACAGCGGCGCCTTCGAGGTCTTGCCCTCGGCCTTCATCTTCTGGAAGGCTGGCGATTCACTCAGCGACAGGCGGATCCACACCGAGATGCCCAGCAGCAGGATCGACACCAGGAACGGAATGCGCCAGCCCCAGTCGTTGAACACCGCTTCGCCGAACCATTCGCGCACGCCCAGGATCACCAGCAGGCTCAGGAACAGGCCGAGCGTTGCCGTGGTCTGGATCCACGAGGTGTAGGCGCCGCGCTTGCCGTGCGGCGAGTGCTCGGCCACGTAGGTGGCGGCACCGCCGTATTCACCGCCGAGCGCCAGGCCCTGCAGCATGCGCAGCGCGATCAGGATCACCGGCGCCGCAACGCCGATGGTCGCGTAGCTGGGCAGCAGGCCGACGATGAAGGTCGACAGGCCCATGATCAGGATCGTGACCAGGAAGGTGTACTTGCGCCCGATCATGTCGCCCAGGCGGCCGAACACGATGGCGCCGAACGGACGCACCAGGAAGCCAGCGGCGAACGCCAGCAGCGCGAAGATGAAGGCCGCGCCCGCATCCAGGCCACTGAAGAACTGCTTGGCGATGATCGCGGCCAGCGAACCGTAGAGGTAGAAGTCGTACCACTCGAACACGGTGCCGAGCGAGGAGGCGAAGATGACTTTCTTCTCCTCCGCTGACATGGGCCGGGGGGCCGGATGCGGCACTCCCCTCGAATCTAGTGTGGCTGCCATTGGTCATCTCCTGTGTATGCGTTCGTTGCGGTTCCCGGCATTCGGGACCGTGAGGCATTCTTGGAGGCGCGACTGACCCGAGCCTTGCGCGAAACTGAACCGACGCTTACGGATTAGGGTGAAACCCGCGCAGCGCGTTTCAGCCTGTAAGAAATTCGGCCCTTACCGGGTTTTACCTAGGTGCCTGGTTCTTGCTGCTGTGCAGCAGGGATGGGCGCTGGTCCGCAGACGTCCATTGCGGGCCGTCGAACCATGCGTCGCCCGCCAGGTAGGCGTGCAGCATCTGCAGGCCGTCGAAGCCCCAGAACAGGCGGCCGTCGACCACATAGGCCGGCGTGCCGAACACGCCGAGCTGCAGGGCCTCGTCGGTGTTGCGCTTGAGCAGAGCCTTGCTCTCGTCGCTGTTCGCTTCGCGCTTCGGCTTCAATTGCGCGGTGAGCGCGGCGAGGCGCGTGGCGTCGCCCGCATCTTCACCGCCGCGCCACACGTGACGGAAGACGGTCTCTGCCACGAGGCGGCTGATGCTGCCGTCATCGCTCGTGGACACGGCGAGCCGCAGGTGCGGCAGCGGGTTGTAAGGGTGCGAGGCAGGCATCTCGATCTCGATGCCATTCGCATGGCCCAGCCAGAGCACATGGCGATACGTCCAGCTGCGCTTCGACGGAATCTCCGCCGGGCCGAGTTGCCCGTGCTGCTTGAGCAGCGCGCCCAGCAGGACCGGCTTGTAGGCCACGCTGTAGCTCAGGCCTTCGAGCGCCTCGGGCAGGTGCTCGAACGCGAGGTGCGCGTAGGGCGAGATGAAGTCGAGATAGAAGTCGATGTGCTTCATGCGTGCCTGTCTCCTGTATCGGCTGGAGCCCGCCAGATGCCGGCCTTGGCCCGCAACTCTATCGCTCGCCAGACGTGGCGCCGCGTTTCGTCTTCCATCTTGCTCCAGCCCGCGATCTCGGGAATGGTGCGCAGGCAGCCTTCGCAGAAGCCGCTCAGGCGGTCCATGCGGCACACCGACGAGCACGGCGAGGGCACGTCTTCCACCATGTCCTGCACGGCCACGGCGCGTTCGGCAAGCGTTTCGGCCTCGTCGAAATTCACACCACGTCCGCCACCGGCGCGCCGGTGAGTTTTTCGAGATCATGCGGGCGCAGTTGGAACACCGCATGCGGATGGCCCGCGGCCGCCCAGATTTCCTCGAAGCGGAACAGCTCGCGGTCGATCAGCACCACGGGCTTGGTCACATGCCCCACGGGCGAGACGCCGCCGATGGTGAAGCCGGTGCGCGCCTTCACGAAGTCGGCATCCGCACGGCCGGTCTTGCCGACCAGCGCATCGACCTTCTTCTCGTCCACGCGCTTGTCGCCTGAGGTGATGACCAGCACCGCCACTTCGTCGCTCTTGCGGCGGAAGATGATGCTCTTGGCGATCTGACCGACAGAGATGCCGAGCGCGTCGGCCGCCTGCTGCGCGGTACGGCAGGCGTCGTCGAGCATGCGTGGCGAATGGGGATGGCCGGCGTCCTGCAGCACGCGGGAGACGCGCTGGACACCTTCGGGGAGGGAGTGGAGTTCAGAGCCGCACATGGACATGGATTCGAATCTATCAGGCACCGTGGTGCCGGGGGAATGGGGAAACGGGTCCGCAGCGGCTACGCGCTGCGCTTGAACGCAAACAGGAATGCGCCCATCGCCATCAGCACGCCGCCGAAGACGCGGTTCTGCGCACGCCGGGCGCGCACGCTGCGAAGCACGCCCTGCAGCCGCGCGGCCAGCCAGGCGTAACCGTGCATCACGGTCACGTCGACCACCACCGTCGTGGCCAGCAGCACCAGCAGTTGCAGCCACAACGGTCGCGTCGGCTGGATGAACTGCGGCAGCACGGCCGCCATGAAGACGATGCCCTTGGGGTTGGTCACGTTGGTCAGGAAGCCGCGCAGCACGCGCTGCGGCGCCGTGAGGTCGGGCTCGGAAGCCGCCTCCTGCGCGTTGCCGTCGATCTTCGCAACAGGCGCGCGCCACTGGCGCCAGCCCAGCCACAGAAGGTAGCAAGCGCCGACCACCTTGATGACCGTAAACGCGGTGGCCGAGGCGGTGAGCACCGCGCCCACGCCGAGCCCGGCCACCAGCAGGATCACGGCGAGCCCCAGCTGGAGCCCGACGATGGTCGCCGTGGTGCGCCGCACGCCGTAGCTGAGCCCATGGCTCATGCTGAGCACCGCGCCCGAACCGGGCGACACGGCGATGACGCAACTCGCCACCAGGAATGCGAGCCAGACTTGCAGATCCATGCTTCAACCCGCCCGCTTGGTACGGATGGCCTTCGAGGCACGCGAGTTCGGCTCGCGGCCCAGCGCCTCGCTGATGTACACGCCCGCGTCGATCAGCCTGTCGAGGTCGATGCCGGTCTCGATGCCCATGCCGTGCAGCATGTAGACCACGTCTTCGGTCGCCACGTTGCCGGTCGCGCCTTTGGCGTACGGGCAGCCGCCCAGGCCGGCCGAGGACGACTGGAAGTTCCACACGCCCATCTCGAGCGCCGCCAGCGTGTTGACCAGCGCCTGCCCGTAGGTGTCGTGAAAGTGGCCTGAAATGGCGTCGACGTCGAAGTGCGCCAGCGTGGCCTCCATCGCCGCTTGCACCTTGCGCGGCGTGCCCACGCCGATGGTGTCGGCCACGTCCACGCGCTGCACGCCAATGCCCTTCATCAGTTGCGCGAGGTATGCGACCTTGGCCGGCGCAATCTCGCCTTCATAGGGGCAACCGACCGTGCACGACATCGCGCCGCGCACGTAGATGCCCTTTTCGCGCGCCGCGGCCACCACGGGTGCGAAGCGCTCGATGCTCTCGGCAATGGAGCAGTTGATGTTCTTCTGGCTGAAGGCCTCGCTCGCGGCGCCGAACACCACGATCTCATCGGGCCACTCTTCGCGCGGCGCGGCGATGGCGGCCTCGAAGCCCTTCATGTTGGGCGTGAGCACCGAATAGCGCACGCCGGGCTTGCGCTTGATGCCGTGCATCACCTCGGCGTTGTCGGCCATCTGCGGCACCCACTTGGGGCTGACGAAGCTGGTGACCTCGATCTCCTTGAGCCCTGCGTCCTGCAGGCGGTGCACGAGGCCGATCTTGATTTCGGCGGAGACCGGCTGCTTTTCGTTCTGCAGGCCGTCGCGCGGGCCGACGTCGACGATCTCGACTTTGGTGGGGAGTTTCATGGGATGTCTCTTGTGTCTCGGGAGGATGAGAAACCGCCGTCGATTGTCCGACACATGGAAATGCCCTGCTCGGTACACAAGTCGCGGAAGGTAGCAATGCGCGCCTGTGGGGTTGCAAATGATGCCAGTCGGGCGCTAGACGGTTTCGCGCTGCTCAAAGTCGTCGGGGCCGTCCGTGGTCGCGGCATCGGTCGCCTCGACCGCATCCACGCGCGCGCCGTCCGGCCCCTGGTGCGCCCAGCGGATCAACTCTTCCACCGCGACAGCCCCGCCGGCTGCAAGCGCCTCCACGCTGCCGTCACGCCGGTTGCGCACCCAGCCACGCACGCCGAGCCGCTTCGCGGCCTGCACCATCGACCAGCGGTAGCCCACTCCCTGCACGCGGCCACGAATGACGAGATGGCGGGCGACGGTGGCGTCGTTGTTCATGGCGTGGTGGTGCGGATCAGTAAGACTTGGGCAGCCCTAGCGCCTTCTCGGCGATGAAGTTCAGGATCATCTGCGGGCTCACGGGTGCAATGCGCGGAATGTAGCTCTCGCGCAGCAGGCGCTCAACGTGATATTCCTTCGCATAGCCCATGCCGCCCAGCGTGAGCACGGCGTTCTGGCAGGCGTCGTGCGCCGCTTCTGCCGCAAGGTACTTGGCGGCGTTGGCTTCGATGCCGCAGGGCTCGCCCGCGTCGTACAGCGTGGCGGCCTTGAGCATCATCAGATCTGCCGCTTCCAGGTTGGCCCACGCACGCGCCAGCGGATGCGCCACGCCCTGGTTCTGACCGATGGGCCGGCCGAACACGACACGCTCCTGCGCGTACTGCGAGGCGATGCGCAGCGCAGCGCGGCCGATGCCGATGGCTTCCGCCGCGATCAATATGCGCTCGGGGTTGAGGCCGTGCAGGATGTATTCGAAGCCCCGCCCTTCCTCGCCGATGCGGTCGGCCTCGGGCACTTCGAGCCCGTCGATGAAGAGCATGTTCGAGTCCACCGCCGCGCGGCCCAGCTTGTGGATCTCGCGCACCTCGACCTTGCTGCGGTCCAGCGGCGTGTAGAACAGCGTGAGGCCCTGCGTGGGCTTCTTCACCTGGTCGAGCGGCGTGGTGCGCGTGAGGATCAGCATGCGGTCGGCCACCTGCGCGGTCGATATCCAGATCTTGCGGCCGTGCAGCAGGTAGCTGCCGTTCGGCTGGCGCACCGCCTGCGTCTTGAGGCTGGTGGTGTCGAGCCCCGCATCGGGTTCGGTCACGGCGAAGCAGGCTTTCTCTTTGCCAGCGATCAGCGGCGGCAGGAAGCGCTGGCGCTGTTCCTCGCTGCCGAACACCACCACCGGGTTGAGCCCGAAGATGTTCATGTGCACCGACGACGCGCCCGACATGCCCGCGCCCGATGCGCTGATGGCGCGCATCATCAGCGCCGCTTCCGTAATGCCGAGCCCCGCGCCGCCCTGCGCCTCAGGCATGGCGATGCCGAGCCAGCCGCTGTCGGCCACGGCGCGGTGGAACTCGTGCGGGAACACGGCACGGTCGTCGTGGTCGCGCCAGTAGTCGGCGGAGAAGTCTTCGCAAAGGCGTTCGATGGCCGCGACCAGCGAGCGCTGGTCTTCGTTCAGGGAGAAATTCATTCTTCGCTGTCTTTCTTCAATGGGCCCGGTTGCAGCGTGACGCCGCTTTCGAGCATGCGTTCGATGGCTTCATCGCCGTAGCCCGCTTCGCGCAGCAGCTCCACGCTCTGCTCGCCGATGCGCGGCGTGGGGCGGCGGATGGCGGTGGGCGTGGCGCTGTAGCAGCCGACCGGCGCGAGGGTGCGGATGCGGCCCTCCGTGGGATGGTCGAACTCGGGATAGAAACCGACGGCGCGCAGGTGCGGGTCATCGAGCAGGCTGTCGGTGCTGTGCAGGCGCGCGACGGGAATGTCGGCGGCGCTCAGTGCGGCAAACCATTCGTCGCTGCCGCGCGTGGCCATCACCTCGGCCACGAAGGCATAGACCGCGCCGATGTTCGCGGCGCGCGCCGTGTGCGTGCCGAATATCGGCGAGCTGCGCAGCTCGGGCCGGCCGATCACGTCGAAGAAGGCCTGCCAGTGCTTGTCGTTGTAGATGAGCACGCTGAGGTAGCCGTCGGCCGTGGCGTAGGGCTTGCGATGCGGTGCGAGCAGGCGCGCATAGCCAGTGGGGCCGAGCGGCGGCTCGAAGCTGTGGCCACCGAGGTGGTCGCCCATGACGAATTGCGACAGGGCTTCGAACATGGGCACTTCGACGGCCTGGCCCTTGCCGGTGCGCTGCGCATGCAGCACTGCGGCGAGCAATGCGATGGCGGCCTGCAAGCCGACGGCGCGGTCGGCCAGCGTGACGGGTGCGTAGCGCGGCGCGCCGCCGCTTTGCTGCGCGAACAGCGAGGCGACACCCGCTGCGCCCTGAATCAGGTCGTCGTAGGCGGGCTTTCCGGCATAGGGCCCCTGCTCGCCGTAGCCAAAGGCGCCGAGGTACACGATCTTCGGGTTCACCGCAGCCACGGCTTCGTAGCCCAGCCCGAGCCGTGCCATCGCCTGCGGCCGCGTGTTGTAGATCAGCGCATCGCACCCCGCGGCCAGCTTCAAGCAAGCCTCGCGCCCCTCGGGCTGCTTGAGGTCGAGCACGATGGAGCGCTTGTTGCGGTTGAGGTGCATCGCCATCGCGCCCATGCCCGGGTGGCGCATCGGGCCGACGGCGCGCAGGTTGTCGCCGCCGGGCGGCTCGACCTTGATGATGTCGGCGCCGAGGTCGCCAAGCGTCTGCGTCGCATACGGGCCCATCACCACGGCCGTGAGGTCGAGGATGCGGATGCCTTCCAGAGGTCCGGTCGCACTCATTCGGGCTGAATCCCCGCAGCCTGGATCAGCTTCTTCCACTTCGCAAGCTCCGACACGGTGAACGCGCCCAGTTCTTCCGGCGTGCTGCCGAAGGCATCGAAGCCCAGCTTCGCCACGCGCTCGCGGAAGGCCGCGCCGTTCGCCATCTCGGACAGCGCCTTGTTGAGCTTCAGCACGATGTCGCGCGGCGTGCCGGCCGGCGCGAACACGCCGTTCCACGAGGTGATGTCGAAGCCTTTCAGCTCCGGCGTGTCGGCCAGCGGCGGCAGTTCGGGAAAGAGCTTGGTGCGCTCCTGCGTGGTGACGGCAATCGCGCGCATCTTGCCGGCCTTCACCGTGGCAAGGCCCGCGGCGAGGTCGACCACCATCATCGACACCTGACCGCCGATCAGGTCGGCAATGGCCGGTGGCGTGCTCTTGTACGGCACGTGCAGCATCGGCACGCCGCTCATTCGCGACAGCGTGGCGCCGCTCACGATGCCGGTGCTGTTGCCGCTCGCATAGGTCAGCTTGCCGGGGTGCGTGCGGCCCCAGGCCAGCAGCTCGGCCACGCTTTTGACGGGCAGGTCGTTGTTGACCACCAGCATGAACGGCAGGTTGCCCACGCGGCTGACGGGCGCGAAGTCTTTCACCGGGTCGTAGGGCAGCGACTTCATCAGGCTCGGGTTGGCCGAGTGCGTGGTGTTGGTCGTCATGAACAGCGTGTAGCCGTCGGGCGGTGCCTTGGCGACAAACTCGGCCGCGATCACGCCGTTGGCGCCGGCCTTGTTGTCGACGATGACCGAAGCCTTGAGCGCCTCGCCGAGCATCTGCCCGGTGATGCGCGCCACCGCATCGGTGCCGCTGCCGGCCGCAAAGGGCACGACGAGCCTGATCGGCTGCTTCGGGTAGCCGTCCTGCGCGAAGGCCCATGGCGCGGTGCCGGCAAGCCCCGCGGCCGCGCCGATGGAAATGAAACGGCGGCGGTTCGCCACCGCGACCGTTTGACCTGTCGCGTTCTTCGTCGTCTGCATGTGGTTTGTCTCCGGTTGTTGTGTCGGTTCAGGGCCGGATCACGCGCTCCGGCGATTCCTCGTACGGCGGGCTGTAGATCACCAGCACGCGCACCGGCTCGTCGCTCACCACCGTGAAGGTGTGCATCGCGTCGGCCGGGAAAAAGCAGCTGTCGCCGGGATGCAGCTCCTGCCGCTGGCCGCCCACCTCGGCGACCGCGCGGCCTTCGAGCATGTAGCAGACCTGCTCGATGCCCGGGTGCGCATGCGGCAGCGCGCCCTTGCCCTTCTGGATGTGGCCGACCAGCACTTCGAGCTGCTTCGCGCCCACGGTCTCGGGGCCGATCAGGCGCTTGTTCAGCGTGCCGGTGTGGTTGGCGGGGTGGTAGCCGGCGATCTCGTCCTCACGGACGAAGTAGCGTGGGGCAGCGGTCGTTGCAGTCATCGGGGGCTTTCTGTCTTGGGTTCGATGGCGAGGCAGGCCGAGCGCAGCATTGCGGCAATTTCCTCGATGCGCGCCTCCATGCGATAGCGCGGACCTGCAACCGAGATGGCATAGGCCTCGCCGCCGATGCGCAACGGCCATGCGAGGCCGATCAGGTCGGGAATGCTTTCGCCGACGTTGCCGTACCAGCCGCGCGCGGCGGAGCGCTGCAGCTCGGCCTCGATGGCGTCGGCGGTGGTGAGCGTGGCCTCGGTTAGCGGCGCGAGCGTCATGCCGCCCAGCAGCTTGCGGCGCGCTTCGGCGTCGAGCGTTGACAGCAGCGCGCGGCCCAGCGAATTGGCGTAGGCCGGGCGCGTTTCGCCCGACTCGGCCGTGTAGCGAATGCTCTGCGGCGCGCTCAGCACCTCCAGGTAGACCACCAGGCCCGCATCGCGGAACTTGGCAAAGACCACCGTCTCGCGCGCCGCGTCGCGCAGTTCCTCGAGCGTGGCCTTCACCCGGTCGAGCACCGGGTCGTGGGCGGCGATGACCTGCGCCATCGCAAGCAGCCGGCCCGTCGGGTAGTAGCCCTGGCGGCGGCCGGTTTCGTACATGTAGCCCTGCTCTTCGAGCGTGCGGATCAGGCCCAGGCAGCTCGACACCGGCATGTCGAGCAGGCGCGCCATTTCTGACAGCGCCAGCGGCTGTTTCTCGCGAGCGAAGAGCTCGACGATCTCGATCACCCGAAACGCAGTTTTCACAGTCATGAAATTATTTTCATACTTGTGAAAAACTTGCGCTTCGGGGTTTCCCCTGCCCGCACCCCCCGCCCGCACCCTATTTCGGCGGGCCCGACGTGGCTTGTGCCGTCAGTAGCCGCGCGCCGGATCGACCACGCCGGCAACCGGCAGGCCCTGCTCCATCGCGCGGATCTTTCCGGCGATCTGGGTGATGGACTCCTCGCGCAGCGTGCGCGCCGAGCCGTGCGGCGTCACGGTGATCTTCGGGTGGCGCCAGAAGGCATGGTCGGCCGGCAGCGGCTCGACCTGGAACACGTCGAGCGTCGCGCCCGCGAGCTGGCCCGCGTCGAGCATCGGGATGAGGTCGTCTTCGACCAGATGGCCGCCGCGCGCGATGCTGATGAGATAGCCCTCGGGCCGCAGCTTGCCCAGCGTGTCGCGGTTGAGAATGCCGCGCGTCGCCTCGGTCAGCGGCAGCAGGTTGACCAGCACGCGCGTGGACGACAGGAACTCGTCGAACTGCGCCTCGCCGCTGAACACGCGCACGCCGTCGATCTCCTTTGGCGAACGGCTCCAGCCCAGCACCGGAAACTCGAACTGCGCCACGGCCTTGGCCACGCGCTCGCCGAGCACGCCCAGGCCCATGATGCCGACCGGAAAGTCGCGCCGAAGCTTCGGCTTGCGGTAGCTCCACTTGCCTTCGCGCGCATCGGCCTCGTAGGCGTCGAACTCGCGGAAGTGGCGAATGAGCGTGTGGCAGACGTACTCGGCCATCTGCACCGACATGCCCGCGTCGTCGAGCCGCACGATGCGCGTGTGCGCCGGCACCTTGAGCTTGAGCAGCGCGTCGACGCCCGCGCCGATGTTGAAGATGCCGCGCAGCTTGGGCTGCTCGTCGAGAAATTCCTGCGGCGGCGCCCAGACCACGGCATGGTCGGCTTGCGGCGCGCCGGGCTTCCAGGCTTCGATGACGGCGTCGGGGAGTTCGGCCTTCAGGCCTTCGATCCAGGGGTCTGGGCGGTTGTCGGTGAGGTAGACGGTGATTCGCATGGGGACGCATCTTAGGTCGCGCCCGCGTCGCCCTCGGCTTGTGCGGGCACTGGCCATCTCCTATCCTCGAACGCTCACCTCAGGAGACCCCTACATGATCAAATTCAGCGTGATGTATCCCCACGCCCCCGGCGCACGGTTCGATCACGACTATTACCGCGAAAAGCACATGCCCCTGATCAAGGCCCGCATGGGCGACGCATGCCTCTCGTACACCATCGACAAGGGCCTTACCGGCGGCGCACCGGACTCCGCGCCCACCTACGTCGCCATGTGCCACGTGTTCGCCGAATCGGTCGAGGCCTTCCAGAATGCCTTCGGACCGCATGCGAAGGAGATCAGGGGCGACGTGAAGAACTACACCGACATCGCGCCGGTGATACAGATCAGCGAAGTGGTGGTGGGCTGACGGGCCGCCCTCGCCCTCAGCGCAGCGGCCGCTCCAGCGCCACCCAGCTCTGGACGGACGGCCGCTGCCACTGCCGGTCCGCGTACGACGCCAGCCGCTGCGGCACGGCGTCTCCGTTCATGACCAGGCGATTCAGCATCAGCGCCAGGTCGACGTCGGCGATGGACCACTCGCCGAACAGGTTCTCCGCGTCATCAGCAAGCAGCGCCTGCGCCACCTGGAAGAGCGTCTTCGCCGACTGGTGCGCCACCGCCGACAGCGGTGCGCTCGCCGGGCCGTAGAAGATCACCTCGGTCGAGCGCTCCTGCCGAATCGGCATCAGGTCGCTGCGAAGCCATGCCTGCACCTGGCGCACGCGGGCTCGGGCACGCGGCTCGGCCGGGTACAGCGCCGTTCCCTGCGCGAAGGTCTCGTCGATGTACTCGGTGATCGCGGACGACTCCGACAGAGAGAAGTCGCCGTGCACCAGCGTCGGCACGCGCTGTGTCAGCGACAGTTGCGAGAAGCCGGCCGCCCGGTGCTCCAGCGCCCCGAGGTCGACGGGGGACAAGTCGAAGTCCAGCTGCTTTTCATGCAGCGCCACGAACACCGACATGGCATAGGGGCTGGTGAACTGGGCATCCACGTAGAGACGTAGCGGATCCGGCATCGAGAAAGGCTCCTGCGTAAGAAAAAGGGCCTCAAACCGACCCTCCCGCGATCTTACTTACTTGGCTTCCCTGGCTGTGGCGCGGCGACGACGCCACAGCACGCGCACCAGCCATCCCACTGGCAGCACCACCAGCACCAGCCACGGCAATACCGCCGCGATGAAGGTGATCAGCGAGCCCACGCTTTCCGCCAGCACCGTGCCTGCATTGCGAAGCGCCTGCCGCATCGGGCTGTAGCCCTCGCCACTGCTCACCAGCGCGCGCTTGGGCGTGAACTGGATCTGGATGTGCTGCTTGCTGGTCTGCTGCGCCAGCACCTTGCGCTGCGTGGCGATGGCGTCGAGCTCGGCCTGCGTGTCCGACAGCGTGCGCTGGATGGCCAGCAGATCGGCCATGGTGCGCTTGGTGACGGTGTCTCGCAGCATCGTGCGCAGGCTGTCGCGGAACTCGGTGCGGTTCTTGATGCGGGCCTCGACGTCGATCACCTCGGCGGTCTTGTCCTCGCTGGTGGTGGTGTGCGAGACCACGTTCGCCACGCCGGCCAGGCCGCCGAGCAGCCTGTCGACGTCGGCGGGTTCCACGCGCATTTCGAGCATGGCGTTGCCGGGCTGCTGCGGTGTCTCGCGCAGCAGGGAGGAAGACAACAGCTCACACTTCAGCGAGCCGCACAGGTCGCGCACCTTGCCCCAGGCGTCGGCCAGTTGCTCGGCCGGCACTTCGACGTTCAAGTCCTGCCGCACGGCCAGGAAGCGCTGCAGCGGCGTGTTGTCCTGCGACTGGTCGGTGGCCGACGGTGCGGAGGCCGGTTCCGCAGAACGCATCCGCGCCTCCTTCCTCATGGCCATGCCACCGGCATAGCCAGCTGCAGCCTGCATGGGCGCGGGCGGCGGCGAGGCCGGCTCGGCGAGCGTGGCAGTCTCGTCGTTCCTGCGGTCGCAACCGGACAGCGACAGCGCGGCCGCCAGGGCCAGCAGGACGATGCCCGCGCGGTGGCGGGCAAAGAGGAAACGGGGCGAACCGGAAGGCGTGCGATAGGTCATGGAGAGTTCCCTTGAGTGATGACTACCGCAGCTGATACGGGCAGGCGCCCGGAACGGGGTTAAGTTTTTTCAGGCGGCCGCGGCACCCATTCGCAGCAACTCGTCGCCTTCGGCCACCTGCTCGCCCGGCGCGAACATCAGTTCTTCCACCGTGCCATCGGCCGGTGCTGCGATGGTGTGCTCCATCTTCATGGCCTCCATCACCGCCAGCGGCTGGCCGCGGCTGACCTTGTCGCCGGCCTTGACCGCGAAGGAAACGACCTTGCCCGGCATCGGCGCAGTGAGCCGGCCGCCTTCGGCCTGCGTGTCGCCAGCGTGGGCGAGGCGATCGATGGCGGTGATCTTCGTGGCGCCCTTCGACGCGAAGATGTGGGCCGTGGCGCCGTCGAGATGCACGTCGAGCGTCTGGCGATTGCCCGCGAACTCGACCTCGAATTCACCCGTCGGGAACTGGCCGATCACCAGCGGGCCTTCGACACCGCCAGCCTCGAGCCACAGGCCGCCGTCGCGCTTGTAGGTCAGCAGGGCGATCTGTTCTGCACCGCGAAACTCGAAGTCGAAGCGGCGCAGGTACTCGCCGTGCGAACGCCAACCATCACGGCGGGCGAAGGGGTCAGGCATCTTCGCGGGCCATTCGGTGATCAACGTGCGCGTGATCGCGGCGGCCGCGGCCAGCGGCAGGCCCAGCGCTTCGCGGTCGAACAGCACGGCGCGTTCGCGCTCGATCAACGCGGTGTCGAGGTTAGCCTTCGAGAACGACTCCGTCGCCAGAATGCCGCGCAGAAACTGCACGTTGGTCGACACGCCCACGATCTGCACCTGCGCCAGCGCCGCATCGAGCCGGGCCAGCGCTTCTTCGCGCGTGGTGCCGTGCACGATCAGCTTGGCGATCATCGAGTCGTAGAAGGCCGAGATCTCGCCGCTCTCGCGCACGCCATCGTCGATGCGCACGCGGCTGCGCTGGAAGGCCGTCGCCTGCGGCTTGCGGTACACGCGCAGCGTGCCGGTGGCGGGCAGGAAGTTGTTGTCGGGGTTCTCGGCGCAGATGCGTGCCTCGATGGCATGGCCGTGAATCTGCAGCTCCGACTGCTTCGCGGGCAGCGTCTCGCCCGAAGCCACGCGCAGTTGCCACTCGACAAGATCGAGGCCGGTGATCGCTTCGGTCACAGGGTGTTCGACCTGCAGCCGCGTGTTCATCTCCATGAAGAAGAAGTTCATCTCACCGCCTTCGCGCTGCTCGACGATGAACTCCACCGTGCCCGCACCCATGTAGTTCACGGCGCGTGCCGCAGCCACGGCGGCATCGCCCATCTGCTTGCGCATCGCCTCGGTCATGCCGGGCGCGGGCGCCTCTTCCAGCACCTTCTGATGGCGCCGCTGCACCGAGCAGTCGCGCTCGAACAGGTAGACGTAATTGCCGTGCGCGTCGCCGAACACCTGGATCTCGATGTGACGCGGGCGCTGCACGTACTTCTCGATCAGCACCGCGTCGTCGCCGAAGCTGTTGATGGCCTCGCGCTGGCAAGAGGCGAGTGCGGCGGCAAAGTCTTCCGCCTTGTCGACCGCGCGCATGCCCTTGCCGCCACCACCGGCGCTGGCCTTGATGAGCACCGGGTAGCCGATGCGGTCGGCCTCGCGCTGCAGCAGCTGCGGGTTCTGGTCGTGGCCGTGGTAGCCAGGTACCAGCGGCACGCCGGCCTTTTCCATCAGCTGCTTCGACTCGGCCTTCAGGCCCATCGCCTTGATGGCCGAGGGCGGCGGGCCGATGAAGACCAGCCCCGCGTCGGCGCAGGCCTGCGCGAATTCTTCGTTCTCGCTGAGGAAGCCGTAGCCCGGATGCACAGCCTCAGCGCCCGTGGCCTTGGCGGCTTCGAGGATCTTTTCCCAGCGCAGGTAGCTGTCCTTCGGGGCACTGCCGCCGAGATGCACCGACTCGTCGCAGGCACGCACGTGGTTGGCGTGCGCGTCGGCATCGGAGTACACGGCGACCGTGCGAATGGCCATGCGACGCGCAGTAGCCGCGACACGGCATGCGATCTCGCCACGGTTGGCAATGAGGATCTTCTTAAACATTCGGAGTGTCTCCCGGAGGATTCTTTTTCAGTTGGAACGCGGGCACCACGCCCGGATCGGGTCGGCCGCTGAAGATGCGGGCCACGCGGGCAAACAGCGCCCTGAGGAAACGCCAGCTCTTGCGGATGAGCCACACGCTCAGCACAAGCACCAGCACGAACAGCACGAGAAAGACGAAGGGGTGCGCCACCGCGAGCCACAGGCCCGCCGGCACCATCGTGTCTTCGACCAGCGAAGCGCCCACGTTCGAAAACGGCTCGGGCGATGTGTTGATGGCCGCGCGCGTCGTGGCCTTGGCCGCATGCGCCGTGGCTGCGAAACTGCCGCCCACCAGCGCCGCGACGACGGCCATCACGCCATGGTCGGCGCCGAACACGCTGGCCGCGAGCGCCGCGCCAGCCGGAATGCGGATGGCGGTGTGTACAACGTCCCACAGCGAATCGAGGCCGGGGATCTTGTCCGCGAAGAATTCGATGAACACCATGAAGCCGCTGGCCGCGATCACGACCGGATGCGCCAGCAACTGCAGCCCGCTCGGCAGCGGCACCCAGCCGAAGTAGCCCACCACGCCGGTCAGCAGCACGACCAGGTAAAGCCGCACGCCGCTGGCCCAGCCGATGGCGGCGGCCAGTGCGATCAGCTGGGGCATGTCGAGGCTGGTGTTCATGGTGGCTCTCGCTCAGTCGAATTCGATGGTGCCGGCTTCCATGGAAGCGACGAAGTCCGCGAGCCATGCATGGACGGACGCATGTTCGACGGGGCGGTCTTCGTCCGCCTTCCAGAAGGCGATCAGTTGGCCAGGCTCGCCGCCGCCTTCGGCGTCGATGTCCACGCACAAGTGGCTGCCGCCGCCGTTCGACAGAAACGGCACCCAGCCGCGCCGCCACGTGGCCGGGTCTTCGAAGTCGGAGCCGATCATGTCGTCGAGCATCTCCTTGGTGTCGGTGATGTCCTCGAGCGCGCTGAACATGCGGTTGTCCTGCAGGCTGTCGAAGCTGCTGTTCGGCTGGCCGTTGCGCCAGCGGTAAAGCGCGCGAAAGGCCTCCGGCAGCTTCAGCGAGAACTTCGCCTCGAAGGCGTCGAGGTCAGCGTCGCTCACGCCGGGCTGCAGCACCGCGTGGTAGTCCGCGCGATGCGCGGCCAGCCACGCGTCCATGCTTTCGATGAGTGCGTCGTGCGCCATGGTGCTCAGGCCTTGTTCGTTTCCAGCCACGAGGGCTTGCGCTTCTGCAGGAAGGCCTGCACGCCCTCGCGGCCTTCGTCGCTCGCACGGATGTCGGCGATGCCCTCGACGGTCTTCGCGATCAGCGCGTCGTCGATCTCGCGGTCGGCAACATCGGCAATCAGCTGCTTGCAGGCACGCACGGCCGCAGGGCTTGCGCCGGTCAATGCCTTCACGAGCTCGTCGACCTTGGCATCGAGCGCATCGGCTGCAACCACTTCATGCACGAAACCGATGCGATGCGCCTCGGCAGCGGTGAAACGCTCGGCCGTGAGGAAATAGCGCTGCGAAGCGCGCGTGCCCATCGCGCGCAGCACGTACGGGCTGATGGTCGCGGGCACGAGGCCGATCTTCACTTCGCTCAGGCAGTACCACGCGGTGTCCACGCTCACGGCCATGTCGCACGCGGCCACCAGCCCCATGCCGCCCGCATACACATCGCCCTGCACGCGCGCGATGGTGGGCTTGGGGCACTCGGCAATGGTGCGCAGCATCGCAGCCAGCTTGCCCGCGTCGGCGACGTTCTCGCTGCGCGTGTAGTCGGCCATGCGGCGCATCCAGTTGAGATTCGCGCCCGCGCAGAAGGCCGGTCCGTTGGCGCCGAGCACGATGGCCTTGACCTGCGGCGCGGCGCCGGCTTCGGTGAAGGCTTGTGTCAGCTCGGCGATGACGATGTCGTCGAAGGCGTTGCGTGCGTCGGGCTGGTCGAGCCAGATGCGGGCGATGGTGCCTTCGAGGGTCAGTTTCAGCTTGGTGTATGCACTCATGTTGCTTGTCTTTTCGTTCATTGCAAGTGCCGGGGCAGGCCGACCTTCGCGAGGAACTGATCCACCATCGGCACCCAGATGGCGGCGTTGTCGCGGCCTTCGAAGAAGGCATGGCCGTCACTGCCGTAGGGCGGAACGCCCTCGAAACGCACGTCGACGCCCTTGGCTTTGTAGGCCTCCAGCAGCCGCTTCGCCAATGCGGGGCCGAAGAAGTGGTCGTTCTCCGAATAGACCCACAACATCGGCACCTTGGTGGTCGACGCGTAGCGGCCGAAGGCATCGACCAGCTTCGCTTCGTTGCATACGTCGTCCGGCCCGCGCGAGCCGCGCCCGCCTGCAAAGTTGATGGTGCCGACCACGCCCTCGGGGTTCAGGCTCGACAACGCCAGCACACCGAAGCCACCGGCCGATTTGCCGAGCAGCACCATGTGCTGCGCGTCGGCATATGGCAGCGTGCGCGCGTAGTCGAGCGCGGCGCTGATGTCCTTCGCGGTTTCGAGGCCGGCCTGCACGTAGTCGGGGTTGGCGCAGCTGAAGTAGTTCTCGGCCCACGGCCCGTCGGACTTGCCGTAGCCGCGCCGCAGCGGATTGATGACCAGGAAGCCGTGCTTCGCGAACATCTCGGCCTGTCGCACATAGCGGTCCTGCGTCTTGGGAAAGTCGGTGGGCGAGCGCGGCGTGCCGTGGTTGATCACCAGCACCGGGAACGGTCCGTCGCCCTCTGGCCTGTATTCGGTGGCGGCCAGCTTGATGTGCGACTCGCCGAAGAAGCCTTTGACCGCCATCGGTATCTCGATGTCGCGGCGCGCCACGCTTTGCGCGTGCGCGCCCAACGCTGAGCAAAGCAAGGCGGCGATGAGTGTGAGCCGGCGCAGCGTCATGGGAGCGTCTCCGTCCTTCGTCCTACATGCGGAAGATGCCGAACTTCGACTCTGGAATCGGCGCATTACGTGCCACAGCCAAACCCAGCGCCAGCACGCGCCGCGTATCCGCCGGATCGATGATGCCGTCGTCCCAGATCCGCGCGGTGGCGTAGTAAGGGTGCCCCTGGTCTTCGTACTGCTGGCGGATCGGCGCCTTGAAGGCTTCTTCTTCTTCCTTGCTCCAGCTGCCGCCCTTCAGTTCGATGCCGTCGCGCTTCACGGTGGCCAGCACGCTCGCGGCCTGCTCGCCGCCCATGACGCTGATGCGCGCGTTGGGCCACATCCAGAGGAAGCGCGGGCTGTACGCGCGGCCGCACATGCCGTAGTTGCCGGCGCCGAAGCTGCCGCCGATGATGATGGTGAACTTGGGCACGTTGGCGGTGGCCACGGCCGTCACCATCTTGGCGCCGTGGCGCGCGATGCCTTCGTTCTCGTACTTGCGGCCCACCATGAAGCCGGTGATGTTCTGCAGGAACACCAGCGGAATCTTGCGCTGGCAGCACAGCTCGATGAAGTGCGCGCCCTTCTGCGCCGACTCGCTGAACAGGATGCCGTTGTTGGCAACGATGCCCACCGGCATGCCCTCGATCTCGGCAAAGCCGCAGACCAGCGTGGCGCCGAAGCGTGCCTTGAACTCGTGGAACTCGCTGCCATCGACGACGCGCGCAATGATCTCCCGAACGTCGAAGGGCTTGCGCGTGTCGGTGGGAATCACGCCGTAGAGCTCTTCGCGCGGAAACGCTGGCGCGCGCACCTCGGCCTTGGCCGGGGCATCGGCCGCCTTCGCATTGAGGTTGGCCACCGCCGAGCGCGCGAGCGCCAGCGCATGCAGGTCGTTCTGCGCGAGGTGGTCGACCACGCCCGACAGGCGCGTGTGCACGTCGCCGCCGCCCAGGTCTTCAGCCGTCACCACTTCGCCCGTGGCCGCCTTCACCAGCGGCGGGCCGCCCAGGAAGATGGTGCCCTGGTTCTTCACGATGATCGATTCGTCGCTCATCGCCGGCACGTACGCGCCGCCGGCCGTGCACGAGCCCATGACCACCGCGATCTGCGGAATGCCCTGGGCGCTCATGTTGGCCTGGTTGTAGAAGATGCGGCCGAAGTGCTCGCGGTCGGGGAACACTTCGTCCTGGTTCGGCAGGTTGGCGCCGCCCGAGTCGACGAGGTAGATGCAGGGCAGGCGGTTCTGCTCGGCAATCTCCTGCGCGCGCAGGTGCTTCTTCACCGTCATCGGATAGTAGGTGCCGCCCTTCACCGTCGCGTCGTTGCACACGATCATGCAGTCGACGCCATTCACTCGGCCGATGCCCGCGATGATGCCGGCGCCCGGCGCCGACTCGGCCCCCTTGGCGTCGAGGTACATCGCATGCGCGGCCAGCGGCGCGATTTCAAGAAAGGGCGTGCCCGGGTCGAGCAGCTCGGCCACGCGATCGCGCGGCAGCAGCTTGCCGCGTGCCGTGTGCTTGGCGCGCGCGGCCTCGCCGCCGCCCTGCTCCACTTTCGCGAACTGCGTGCGCAGGTCGTCGACCAGCGCGCGCATGGCTGCGGCGTTGGCCTGGAAATCCGCCGAGCGGGCGTTGAGTTTGGTTTCGAGTTGGCTCATGCTGTCTTTTCTTGGCTAAGGCCGAGTTGCTCGGTCATGGCATCGCGGATCTTGAATTTCTGGATCTTGCCGGTCACCGTCATCGGGAACTCGCTGACGAAGCGGATGTACTTGGGCACCTTGTAGTGCGCGATCTGGCCCTTGCAGAACTCGCGCACTTCTTCTTCGGTGGCGCTCTGGCCGGGCTTGACGATGATCCAGGCGCACAGCTCTTCGCCGTATTTCTTGTCGGGCAGGCCGACGACCTGCACGTCCTGCACCTTCGGGTGGCGGTACAGGAATTCTTCGATCTCGCGCGGGTAGATGTTCTCGCCACCGCGGATCACCATGTCCTTGATGCGGCCGACGATGTTGACGTAGCCCTCGCCGTCCATGGTCGCGAGGTCGCCGGTGTGCATCCAGTGCTCGGCGTCGATGGCCTCGCGGGTCTTGGCCTCGTCGTCCCAGTAGCCGTGCATGACGGAGTAGCCGCGCGTGCACAGCTCGCCCGACTGGCCGGGCGGCATGACGGTGCCGGTCTCGGGGTCGACGATCTTCACTTCGAGGTGCGGCTGCACCGTGCCCACGGTCGACACACGGCGGTCCAGCGGCGTGTCGGTGCTGCTCTGGCAGCTCACGGGGCTGGTCTCGGTCATGCCGTAGGCGATGGTGATCTCGCTCAGGTGCATTTCGCTGACCACTCGCTTCATCACCTCGATGGGGCATGGCGAGCCGGCCATGATGCCGGTGCGCAGCGTCGACAGGTCGAACTCCTTGAAGCGCGGATGGTCGAGCTCGGCGATGAACATCGTGGGCACGCCGTGCAGGCCGGTGCACTTCTCGGCCTGCACCGTCTCAAGC
Source organism: Variovorax multivorans (assembly GCF_051216835.1). Classification (NCBI taxonomy): domain Bacteria; kingdom Pseudomonadati; phylum Pseudomonadota; class Betaproteobacteria; order Burkholderiales; family Comamonadaceae; genus Variovorax; species Variovorax multivorans. Next base: position 57,608 of record NZ_JBPJZL010000019.1, on the reverse strand, counting down.
ACGGTGAGCGGGTCGAAGCCGTCGTTCGGGTACACGATGGCCGAGCCGTGCGTAAGACAGGCCAGGTTGCCCAGCACCATGCCGAAGCAGTGGTACAGCGGCACCGGAATGCACAGCCTGTCGGCGGGCGAGAGCTTCATGCACTCGCCGATGAAGAAGCCGTTGTTCAGGATGTTGCGGTGCGTAAGCGTCGCGCCCTTGGGAAAGCCAGTGGTACCGCTGGTGAACTGGATGTTGATCGGGTCGGTGGCCTTCAGCGTCTTCTGGACCTGTGCGATGCGAGGGTCGCCGGCATCGCCGCTCGCGAGCAGTTGCGAGAAGCGCTGCAAGCCGGGCTGCTCGTCACCTTGCCCGGGTTTGTCGATCCAGAAGGTGTGTGCCAGCTGCGGCAGCTTCTTCGAACCCAGCTCGCGCAGCATGCCGAGGTAGTCGCTGGTCTTGAACTGCGCCATCGTCACCAGCGCCTTGCAGCCGACCTTGTTGAGCGCGTATTCGAGCTCGGAGGTGCGGTAGGCCGGGTTGATGTTGACTAGGACGAGGCCGATCTTGGCGGTGGCGATCTGCATCAGCACCCACGCCACGTTGTTGTGCGACCAGATGCCCACGCGGTCGCCGGGCGCAAGGCCGAGGTTCAGCAGTGCGCTGGCGAGTTTGTTCGATTCGGCCTGCAGCTCGCGGTAGGTGTAGCGCTGGCCTTCGTGGCGGCTGACGAGCGCCTCGCGGTCGGGCTGCATCGCGACCATGTCGTCGAAGAAGTCGCCGATGGGTTGTTCGATGAGGGGGACGTCGGTGGCGCCCTTGCCGTAGCTCTCGGTCAACGAAGCAGTCATGCTCATTTCCTTCCTTGTCTCCGTTCGTCTTGCTCCTTCCCCCTTTGGGGGAAGGCCGGGATGGGGGCAGGCGGCGGCTGTTCGGCGCAGTGCTTCATCGAACGCCGCTTGCCCCCACCCCTGCCCTCCCCCAGAGGGGGAGGGAGAAAAGCAGCCTAGGCCGTTTCGGCAAACAGCTCGCGGCCGATCAGCATGCGGCGGATTTCGCTCGTGCCCGCGCCGATCTCATACAGCTTCGCATCGCGCCACAGCCGCTCCACCGGAAAGTCCTTCGTGTAGCCCACGCCGCCCAGCGCCTGGATCGCCTCGCCGGCCATCCAAGTCGCCTTCTCTGCGGAGTACAGGATGGCGCCGGCCGCATCCTTGCGGAAGGTGCGCGCATGGTCGTTGCGGTCGCAGGCCTTGCCCACCGCGTATACATAGGCACGCGTGGCCTGCCAGGTCGAATACATGTCGGCCAGCTTGCCCTGCATCAGCTGGAACTCGCCGATGCTCTGGCCGAACTGCTTGCGCTCGTGGATGAAGGGCAGCACCGCGTCCATGCACGCCGCCATGATGCCCAGCGGGCCACCCGACAGCACTGCGCGTTCGTAGTCGAGACCGCTCATCAGCACCTTCGCGCCCTGGCCTTCGCCGCCGAGCACGTTTTCTTCGGACACTTCGCAGTTGTCGAAGAACAGCGGAAAGGTGTTGGAGCCGCGCATGCCGAGCTTGTCGAGCTTGGTGCCGGCGGAGAAGCCCTTGAAGTTCTTCTCGACGATGAAGGCCGTCATGCCGCGCGCGCCCATCTCGGGCTCGGTCTTGGCGTAGATGACCAGCGTGTCGGCGTCACCGCCGTTGGTGATCCACATCTTGCCGCCGTTGAGCACGTAGTAGCCGTTCTTCTTCTCGGCCTTGAGCTTCATGCTCACCACGTCGGAGCCGGCGTTGGGCTCGCTCATGGCCAGCGCGCCGACGTGCTCGCCGCTCACCAGCTTGGGCAGGTATTTCTTCTTCTGCGCGTCGCTGCCGTTGCGGTGGATCTGGTTCACGCACAGGTTGGAGTGCGCGCCGTAAGACAGGCCCACCGAGGCCGAGGCGCGCGAGACTTCTTCCATGGCCACGATGTGCGCCAGGTAGCCCAGCTCGGTGCCGCCGAATTCCTCTTTCACCGTCATGCCGTGCAGGCCGAGCTCGCCGAGCTTCTGCCAGAGGTCGTGCGGGAACAGGTTGTCGCGGTCGATGTCGGCAGCGCGGGGCGCGATTTCGTTGGCGGCGAAGTCCTGGATCGCGCTGCGCAGCGAGTCGATGGTGTCGCCCAGGTCGAAGTTCAGGCCGGGATCGTGCATGGGGTTTGTCTCCTCTGAAGGGGTCTGCGCGCAATGCCACCCGCGCTGGGTGGCGCTTGCGAAAGATCGCAGCTTACGCCTCGTCGTGCCGCAATTGGCGCCACAATGGTTGCAAATCACGCCACGACCGATCCGTCGAACCATGTCGCCCCCGTCGTTCCTCAAACCCGCCCGTGCCGTCACGCCGATGGCCTTCGTGAGAGCCATCGTGCAGGGCTACGAGCGCTACGGCATGGACCCGACCGAGGCCCTGAAGGCGGCACAGATCACGCCGCGCGAACTGGCCCGGTCGGGCGCGCGGGTAACGGCCGCGCAGTTCGAGGTGCTGTCGGGCCACGCCATGCAGGAGCTCGACGACGAAACGCTCGGCTGGTTCTCGCGGCGCCTGCCCTGGGGCACCTACGGCCTGCTGTGCCGCGCATCTCTGACCTCGCCCGACCTGGGCGTGGCCCTCAAGCGCTGGTGCCGCCACCATCGGCTGCTGACCGAGGACATCGGCCTGTCGCTCGACGTGGCCGGCGGCGTGGCCACGCTGCGCATCGCCGAGAACGTCCCGCTCGACGACGCCTTCCGCGAGTTCTGCCTGGTGACCACCCTGCGCTTCGTGCATGGCTACATGTGCTGGGCCATCGACTCGCGCATTTCGCTGCGGCACGCGAGCTTTCCGTTTGCCGCGCCGCCGCACAGCGACGCCTACCCGCTGATGTTCACGCCCGACGTGCGCTTCGACGCGCCGCAGGCGGGCATCAGTTTCGACGAGCGCTATCTCGCCCTGCCCTTGCAGCGAGACGAACGCGCGCTGCGCACTATGCTCAGGCGCGCACTGCCGCTCACAATCCTTCAGTACCGGCGCGACCGCCTGCTGGGCCAGCGCGTGCGCGAGCTGCTGCGCTCACGTGCCAGCGAGGCCACCACGGCCGAGGCGCTGGCCGGGTTGCTCAATGTGTCGAGCCGCACACTGCACCGGCAGTTGCACGAGGAAGGCACCTCGCTGCAGGCGCTGAAGAACGAGGTGCGCCACGAAATGGCCATCGACCAACTGCGCCGCACCACGCGGCCGATCAAACAGGTGGCGCTGGCGGTGGGGTTTCGCAACGAGAAGAGCTTTTCACGTGCGTTCCTGCAGTGGACGGGGCATGCGCCTCGCGACTTTCGGCAGCAGGGGCTGTAGCGGAGGGCGTTTGGGGCACGTTCGGGGTGCGTGCGGATGACACCGTCGGCGTGATCGCGCCCCGAGAATGACGCGTCAACTGGGCTGCGCGATCAACGCAAGCGCATCGGCAATGGATTGGCTGTCTTCAGGCCGCACCAGCTTCGCAACCTGCTTGCCATCGCGCATGAACACCAGCGTAGGCCACAGGCGCACGTTGAACGAACGACCCAGCGGACGCCCGCTGCCGTCTTCGACCTTGATGCGGCGAATATCCGGGTACTTGGCAAAGGCCTCGGCGATGTTCGGCTGCGCGGCCTTGCAGATGCCGCACCAGTTGGTGCCGAACTCGACCACGGCGGGGCCGGTGAGCGCGTCGATCTCGCTGCGATCGGGCTGCTCGGTTTTGTATTCGGAAGTCATGGGAAGTGGTTCCTGCGGCTCGGGAGTTGCGCCCTGCATTCCACCAGAAACTCAGGCCGCCTGCAGCCCGTAGCCCGAAAGCAGCGCCGGCAGTTCGGACATGTCGCTGAACACCTTCACCGCGCCCACGCTCAGCAGAGGGCCGGGGCCGCTGTGGCCCGATTCGCCGGTGCTGTAGCCGAACACAGTGGCTCCTGCAGCCACGCCGGCCATTGCGCCGGTAACGGTGTCTTCGACGATGGCGCAGCGCTTCGGGTCGACACCGAGCGCTTCCGCCGCGGCGAGGTACACGTCGGGGTACGGCTTGGAGCGCGGCATCTCGTGTCCGCTGAAGATGCGGCCCTGGAAATAGTCGAGCATGCCGACCTTGGCAAGCTGCAGTTCGACCTTGTGGCGGTCTGCACCCGATGCGCAGGCAATGCGGCCCTTGAGCCTTGAATGGATTTCGCGGATGGCGGCGGGCGCGTGGGGAATGGCGACGAGGTCGCGCTCAAGTGCCTCATTGCGGCGGGCGCGGAAGGTCTTGAGCCAGTCGTCGGTGATCCTCACGCCGGTCTTCGTCTCGATGAGCGCAGCCTCGTCCTTCACCGCCTTGCCGGTGAAGGTGTTCATCGATTCCTCGGTCGTGATGTGCCAACCGAGCTCGCCGAGCATTTCGGCGAGCACGCGGTTGGTGATGGGTTCGGAATCGACGAGCACGCCGTCGCAATCGAAGAGAACGGCGGAAAAAGGAAAGGGGGTCATTGCGGTGCCGGAGTTCGGTGATTGACCCCATGGTAGCAACGCCCCCTTTTCGCAGGAGGAAGCTCAGGCTATCGAACGGATCGGGATGTACATTTCGCCGCCGCCCGCCATGAATTCCTTCGACTTCTCTTCCATGCCCTCGGCCATGGCGGCCGCCTCGGCCACGCCCTTCTTCGCTGCGTATTCGCGCACTTCCTGCGTGATCTTCATCGAGCAGAACTTGGGCCCGCACATCGAGCAGAAGTGCGCCACCTTGCTCGAATCCTTCGGCAGCGTCTCGTCATGGAATTCGCGCGCCGTGTCGGGGTCGAGGCCCAGGTTGAACTGGTCCTGCCAGCGGAACTCGAAGCGCGCCTTGCTCAGCGCGTCGTCGCGCGAGCGAGCCCCCGGATGCCCCTTTGCCACATCCGCCGCATGCGCGGCGATCTTGTAGGCAATGATCCCCTGCTTCACGTCGTCGCGGTCCGGCAGCCCCAAGTGTTCCTTCGGCGTCACGTAGCAGAGCATCGCCGTGCCGGCCCAGCCGATCATGGCCGCGCCGATAGCGCTGGCGATGTGGTCGTAGCCCGGTGCGATGTCGATGGTCAGCGGCCCGAGCGTGTAGAACGGCGCCTCGTGGCAGTGCTTGAGCTGCTCGTCCATGTTCGACTGGATCATGTGCATCGGCACGTGGCCGGGCCCTTCGATCATGGTCTGCACGTCGTGCTTCCATGCGATCTGCGTGAGTTCGCCCAGCGTGCGCAGCTCGGCAAACTGCGCCTCGTCGTTGGCATCGGCGCCCGAGCCGGGACGCAGGCCGTCGCCGAGCGAGAAGCTCACGTCGTAGGCCTTCATGATGTCGCAGATGTCTTCGAAGTGCGTGTAGAGAAAGCTCTCCTTGTGGTGCGCGATGCACCACTTGGCCATGATCGAGCCGCCGCGCGACACGATGCCCGTCATGCGGTCGGCCGTGAGGTGAATGAACGGCAGGCGCAGGCCGGCGTGGATGGTGAAGTAGTCGACGCCCTGCTCCGCCTGCTCGATCAGCGTGTCGCGGTAGATCTCCCAGGTCAGGTCTTCGGCAACGCCACCCACCTTCTCGAGCGCCTGGTAGATGGGCACCGTGCCGATGGGCACCGGCGAGTTGCGCACGATCCAGTCGCGCGTGGTGTGGATGTTTTTGCCGGTCGACAGGTCCATCACGTTGTCGGCGCCCCAGCGAATGGCCCACACCAGCTTCTCGACTTCTTCCTCGATGCTCGAGGTGACGGCCGAGTTGCCGATGTTGGCGTTGATCTTCACCTTGAAGTTGCGGCCGATGGCCATCGGCTCGACTTCGGGGTGGTTGATGTTCGCGGGAATGATCGCGCGGCCGCGGGCCACTTCGTCGCGCACGAACTCGGGCGTGATGATGCGCGGAATGGTCGCGCCCATCGGGTTGCCCATCACGCGCCTGGCGCGCTCTTCGTTGGCGAGGTACTCGGCCATCCACTCGCGCTTGCCGTTCTCGCGCAGGGCCACGTATTCCATCTCGGGCGTGACGATGCCGCGGCGCGCGTAGTGCATCTGCGTGACGTTGGCGCCCGACTTCGCGCGGCGCGGCGTGCGCTGCAGTGCCGATGCGCCGGCGCGCAGTTCGGCCAGGCGTTGCGCATCGCGGTCTTCGTTCTTGGCGCCGTCGTCCAGCGCGTGATGCGAGCGGCCTTCGTAACTTTCGGTGTCGTTGCGCTCCAGCACCCAGGCGCCGCGCACGTCGGGCAGGCCGCGGCGAACGTCGATCTCGACCTTCGGGTCGGTGTAAGGGCCGGAGGTGTCGTAGAGCGACACGGTCTCGCCGTTGGTCAGTGCAACGTCGCGCACGGGCACGAACAGGTCGGACCGGCTGCCCGGAATGACGCACTTGTGCGACGCGGGAAAGGGCTCGCGCGTGAGCGAAAGCAGCGTGGTGAACTTGTCGGGGGCATTCATCGGAGGCACTCCTTGTTGAGGAAAGGGTGCTCCGCAATCGCTCGGTGGGCTTCGGGAAGCCCGTCACGGAAGGGGGAGTGACGGACCGAAGCCAGGGAGTGCAGCTCTTCTTACGCCGGTATGACCCGGATCAAGTTCGCGGGTCGGCTGCTTTGCCATCTCAGCACGCCACATGCGTGCACCCCGGAGCGGGGCCGATTGTGCGGGCCTCGGCCCGGTGCGTCAACCCAGGGGTACTTGCAGGTCGCCGTCCAGGTAGTACCAGCGATCGCCTTCCCGCACGAAGCGGCTGCGCTCGTGCAGGCGCGTGGCGGCGCCCGTGGCCGCGCTGCGCTGGCGCGCGACGAACTCGATTTCGGCATGGTCCGCATCGAGCACCGAGCGCGAGCGGATGTCCAGTCCCAGCCATTTGACGCCCGGCTCGAACTCGATCGAGGCCGGCCGCTTCGACGCGTGCCAGGTGGCGAGCAGATATTCGCCGCGTTCCAGCACGAAGGCCGAATAGCGCGAACGCATCAGCGATTCGGCGTCGGGCGCGGGCGTGTTCCCGAAATCGTCGAGATAGCGGCCACAGCACAGGGCGTAGCCGATGGGCTTGTCGCGGCGGTCTGTACGGCCGCAGGGGCAAGGTCCGGTGGTGGGATCGTTGGCGCTCATGAAGACCGCTATTGGAACACCTTGCGGGCAAGGTGCCGATGGGGCAAGCCCCGAGGCTAGGCAGGCCGGCTTGCGGCAATGGCTTCCTGCAGGGCCTGCGCACCTGCCGGCTTGTAGATCAGCGCATAGCCTGCGCGCTCGACCTCCGCCCGCGTCGCATGCGCGGTTTCGCCGGTGAGGACGACCACGTTGCGTGCCTTGCCGACCGCTTGCAGGGCCTGCGCGGCGGCCAGGCCCGAGAGGCCGCTGCCCAGGCGCAGGTCGCTCAGCATCAGGTCGAACACGCCGGCCTGCTGCAAGGCTTCGCGCGGGTTGGCCGCCAGCACCACCTCGTGGCCCCAGGCGGACAGGAGCGAACGCATGGCCTCGCGCACGGGTTGCTCGTCGTCGAGCACCAGGATGCGAAGGGCGGCAGCTTCTTCCGTTGGCCCGGCCGGCACGGCCAGGTCGTCATCTGCCGGTGGCGCGGCCGTCTCGTCGAGCACCAGCGAGAAGGTGCTGCCGCGGCCCGGTGCGGTGCGCACCCGGATGCGCGAACCCATCACCTGCGCCATGCTCGCCACCAGCGACAGGCCCAGCCCGAGCCCGCGGCTGCGGTCGCGCCCGGGGTTGTCGATCTGGAAAAACTCCTCGAACACCTGCGCCTGGTGCCGCGCGTCGATGCCCACGCCGGAATCGCGCACCTCGATGCGCCAAGCGCCCGACGTCACATGCCTGGCGCAGACCAGCACGGTGCCCGAGGGGGTGTACTTGATCGCGTTGTCCACCAGGTTGCCGAGCAGCCGCGCGAGCATGCGCGCGTCCGCCTGCACCGCGGCTTGCGTGGGGCGCACGCGCAGGCGCAGCCCCTTGGCCGCGGCCAGCGCCGCAAAGCGCCCGTGCAGCGCATCGAACAGCGGCTGCAGGCGCATCGGCTCGGGGCGAACGGGCGCCACGCCGCCGTCGAGCTGCGCGATGTCCAGCAGCGCATCGATGGAGCCGCGCAGGGCATCTACGCTGTCGCGCATGAAGCGCAGGTTCTCGGCCGTGGGCGGATTGCGCGTGTCCAGCGCGTCGACGAAGATGGCCAGCGCATGCATGGGCTGGCGCAGGTCGTGGTTGGCGGCCGCAAAGATGCGGGCGCGCTGCGCGGCGAGCTGTGCCACGTGGTCGAGCTGGCGCGACAGCGCTTCGGCCAGGCGCGCGTTCTCGAAGCCGTTCTCGATGGAGCCGACGATCAGCCGGTTCTGCTTGCGCGCATAGTGCAGGGCCGCCACCAGCTGCGACACCGCAAGGCACCCCATGATGACCGTCACGCTGCCCGGCTCCAGCACCAGCCGCAGCGCCAGGCTCAGGAACACCGGGACGCCGAAGCACAAGGCGGCCAGCCACCACTGGGCAAGCGCGGCAATGATCACGCTGGTCGTGCCGCTCACGAAGAAGTACATGAGCAGGATGTGGGCAAGGTCGCCATGCGGGAAGAACAGCCACGGCGCCAACGCCCACACCAGCCCCGGGAACAGCATGCGCAACTCCAGCCGCCGGCGCGTGCGCGCGGCAGTGGCTGCATCGATGGCGGCCGGATCCAGCCGGTGCAGGTGGCGGTGCATGTTCCATTGCATCGCGTGCACCAGCACGGCCCACACGAGCGTGCCGCGGTTGCCGGTGAGAACGAGGAACAGGATCCAGAACACCGCGGCCGTGACGGCGGCTGACAACGGCGTGTCCCGCGTGTCGATCACATAGGCGCGCGCCAGGCTCTGGTCCACCAGCGGATTGGCGTTGGGCGCCTCGATCCAATAGTCACGGAACCGCTTCAGCAGCGGCCTGGATGCGTGTTCGGTGATGGGAGTTGTCGATGGCATGGCCGGGCAGCCGTCGATTCTGCGCGATATACATGACCGCGCGGCGCATGCATTCGCGGGCATCCACCCTTGGCGCGGCGCTTGCTAAACGTTAGCGTTACAACGGCTCCCTCGAGAAAGTCGGCGATGTATGTACCTCACAGGCTCTGAACAGCACGCATTGCGCGGCGTTTTCACGCTGCTGGCGGAAGACCGCGGCGAGCAGGAGATCCGCGAGCACCTGGGCTGGGCGCTGCTCGACCTGCTGCACGCGGACCAGTTCGCCTCGTTCGTGTGGGACGCCGCGAGCGGCAGCTTCGGCGCGCGCGTGGCGCTGCACATGGACCCCGCGAATCTCGACAGCTATGCGCAGTGGCACCAGCACCACGACCCGATCACCTTCGTGCTGCAGTCGAGGCGCCGCGCCACGCGCGTGACCGAGGTGATGCCGCAGCGCGAGTTGATGCGCACCGCGTTCTTCAACGACTTTCTCGCGCGCGACGGGCTGCACTGGGGCATGAACCTGCATGCCTTCGAGGGCGAACGCGCGCTGGGAGACCTGCGCATCTGGCGCCGCAAGGGGCGCAGCGATTTCGGCGATCACGAGAAGGCGTTGCTCGACCTGATCGAGCCGGCGTTCGCGGGCGCCCTGCAGCGGGCACAGCGGGCAGCCGCTTCAGTCGCCCCGAGCGACACACGCGAAGCCGCATGGGCCTTGCTGAGCGTGCGCGAGCAGGAAGTGGCCCGCTGCGTGCGCGAAGGGCTCACCGACAAGGAGATCGCGCGGCGCCTCGCGGTAGGCGTGCCCACCGTGCGCACCTACCTGCGGCGCATCTTCGACAAGCTGGGCATCGAGCGCCGCTCGGCGCTCGCAGGCTGGGCCATGCCGCTCGCGCTCACTTAGGCGCCGACAGCCGGCCGAGCACCTGCTCCACCGCCATGCCCACGGCCAGCAGCTTGCGGTCGCTGCCGGCAGGGCCGTCCAGCTCCAGGCCCACGGGCAGGCCGCTGGTTGCGCCGAGGCCCGATGGCAACTGCACGCCCGGTATGCCGGCGTTGCTGCCCGGGTCGGTGTTCTGGATCAACGAGCCGAAGTTCTCGGGGCTGCTGGCTTCGGCCCCCGCGGCCAGTGCCACGCGCGGCACCGTCGGGAACACCAGTGCGTCGAGCCTGTTCTTCGCGAAGGTGTCGCGGTAGAGCTTCTGCAGCGCCGGGCGCGCGACGCGCATCGCGTTTTCGTAGACCGGCTTCGCATCGACCACGCCGCTGGCCGCAGGCAGCTTGCGCGGGATGACGAAGGTCTCGAAGGTGCCCTTGACGTCGGGGCTGGCAATGCCGGCCGTGAGCTGCGCAATGTCGATGCCCGTGCGGTACTTCGCGAGGTAGGTCACCATGTCGTCGTGCGCCTCGTAGAGCGCCAGCGGAAAGCCGACCGCGCCGTTGAGCTCCATCAGCTTCGGCATCTCCACATCGACCAGCGTGACGCCGGCCGCGCGCAGCTTCGCAAACGCGGCATCGGTGGCGGCGCGCGTGTCGGCATCGAGGTTGGCCTGCATGGCGGGCACCACGCCGAGCCGCACGCGCTTCAGGTCGGCGGGCTTGAGCGGCTTGCCGCCTGCGATGACGCCGTCGAGCAGCGCCACGTCAGCCATCGATTGCGCCATCGGCCCCGCCGTGTCGCGCGTGTGCGAGATCGGCGCAATGCCCTGCTGCGGATAGCGCCCCACTGTCGGACGCAGCGACGCACAGCCGTTGAACGCGCACGGAATGCGCACCGACCCGCCCGTGTCGGTGCCCAGCGCCGCAGGCGCCATGCGCGCGCCCAGCGCGGCGCCGTTGCCCGACGATGAGCCGCCCGCGATGCGAGTCGCGTCGTAGGCATTGCGCACGCCCACCTCGGGGCCGGTCTGGAACGCGGGGTTGTAGCCGGTGACGCCGAAGGCCAGCTCGTGCATGTTCGTCTTGCCGAGCACCACCGCACCGGCCGCGCGCAGCCTGGCGACCACCGGTGCATCGGCCGTGGGCACGAAGCTTTTGAGCGCGGGTGTGCCGGCCGTTGCGGGCAGGCCCTGCACCTGGATGTTGTCCTTGATGGCCACCGGCAGCCCCGCCAGCGGCTTGCAGGCGCCACCGCGCTTGCGCAGTGCATCGGCGGCGCGCGCGGCCTTCAACGCGCCGGCTCCGTCGAGCGTGATGAAGGTGTTGAGGTTCGCCTTGGCCTTGGCTTGGGCGAGATACGCCGTTACCAACTGCTCGCTGGTGACGGTGCCGGCGCACAGTTGCTGCACGGCTTCGGTCGCTGTCAGCGCGGAAATATCAGGGGCTGCGGGCTGCGCGCGCGCCGGCAGGGCTACGGCGCCCATGCACAGCAGCACCAATGCGGGAGAAACTGTTTTGAAGATGGACATGGCAAAGACCTCCGACGAAGAGGCCGCCATGCTGCGCCTGCGGCGCGTAACTGTCTGTCATCGAAACCGATGACAGACGGGCCGCATGTCGCTCACGCCAGCGCGCGTTGAATCAGCAGCTTCTGGATATCCGAAGTGCCTTCATAGATCTGGCACACGCGCACGTCACGGTAGATGCGCTCCAGCGGGAAGTCGTTCACGTAGCCGTAGCCGCCCAGCGTCTGGATGGCTGCGCTGCACACGCGCTCGGCCATCTCGCTGGCGAACAGCTTGGCCATGGCCGCTTCCTTCAGGCAAGGCCTACCGGCGTCGCGCAGGCTCGCGGCATGCCAGATCAGCTGGCGCGCGGCTTCGAGCTGCGTCGCGCATTCGGCCAGGCGAAAGCCCACGGCCTGCTGGTCGAAGATCGAGCCGCCAAAGGCCTGGCGCTCCTTGGCATACGCCAGCGCCACATCGAACGCGCTGCGTGCCATGCCCACGCTCTGCGCGGCAATGCCGATGCGGCCGCCCTCGAGTGCGCCGAGCGCGATCTTGTAGCCCTCGCCTTCCGCGCCGATCAGGTTCTCGCGCGGAATGCGGCAGCCGTCGAAGTTGATCTGCGCTGTGTCGCTGCTGTGCTGGCCCAGCTTGTCTTCGAGGCGCGCGACGTTGTAGCCCGGCGCATCGGTCGGCACGATGAACGCGCTCATGCCGCGCTTGCCCGCGCCCTTGTCCGTTACCGCGATGACGATGGCCACCTGGCCGTTCTTGCCGCTGGTGATGAACTGCTTCACACCGTCGATCACGTAGGCATCGCCGTCCTTGCGCGCCGTGGTGCGCAGGCTCGACGCATCGCTGCCGGCCTGCGGCTCGGTGAGGCAGAAGGCGCCGAGCATCTGGCCCTGCGCCAGCGGTTCGAGCCATTGCTTCTTTTGCTGCGCGTTGCCGTAGCGCATGAGGATGGCGTTGACCGGGCAGTTGGTCACGCTGATGGCCGTGCTGGTGCCACCGTCGCCGGCCGCGATTTCTTCCAGCACCAGCGCGAGAGTGAGGTAGTCGAGGCCCGCGCCGCCGTTCTCTTCAGGCACGCAGATGCCGTAGGCGCCCAGCGCCGCGAGGCCCTGGTGGGCTTCCTTCGGAAAGCTGTGCTCGCGGTCCCACTTGGGGGCGTTGGGCCAGAGTTCGGCTTGCGAGAAATCGCGAACCGCGTCGCGGATGGCTTCCTGGTCGGCGCTGAGCAGCATGGCGTTGTCTCCTGTCTTTTCTTCTGTTCGTGCTGGCTTACTTGCCTGCGCCCAGATCCATGATCAGGCGAGCTGCCATGTACAGGCGGCGAGGAATGGCGCTGATGTCGACGTACTCGGCCTTGTCGCTGTGATAGCCGAAGCCCGGCAGGCCCAGGCTTTCGATCACGGGCTTGCCCGAGAGCGCCGCGTAGGCCGCGTCGGTGCCGCCGCCGGTGCGCTCTTCCACGCCCAGCGTGCCGCCGGCTTCCTTGTAGTAACCCACGGCCTTGTCGACCAGCTTCTTGCCGCCTTCACCGGCATTGAAGGCCGGACGGCCGCGCGTGACGATCACCTTGACGTCGGCCTCGGGCAGTTTCTTCTGCTGCGCGCGTTCTTCCAGCGTCTTCATCGCGGCGTCGAAGTCTTCGTTGCGCGCATAGCGCACGTCGGCATTCAGCGTGGCGCTGGCCGGGATGATGTTCGACACGTTGCCGGCCTTGGCAATGGTCCAGTTGAAGCGCAGGTTCTTCGACTTGTCGTCGATGCTCATGGTGCGCAGCACGAGGTCGGAGGCTTCGACCAGCGCGTTCACGCCCAGCTCGGGCGCCGCGCCCGCATGGGAGGCCTTGCCGGTGATGTTGACCTGCACGTAGGCGATGCCCGAGGTGCCCAGCGAGAGCTTCTCGTCGCCGGCGCTGGTGGGCTCGAAGGAGAGCACGTAGTCGGCCAGCTTGGCTTCTTCCTGGATCAGGTCGCGCGAGCCGAAGGAGCCTTTTTCCTCATCGGTGTTGAACAGCACGGTGATGGTGCCGTAGTCGCGCACGCCGTAGTCCTTCAGCAGCTTGAGCGTGTGCAGGATGACGGCGTTGCCGCCCTTGTCGTCGGCAATGCCGGGCCCGTAGGCCTTGTCGCCTTCGATCTTGAACGGCGCCTTCGCGAGAGTGCCCTTCAGGTACACGGTGTCCATGTGCGAGAGCAGCAGCAGGTTCTTTCCGCCACGGCCCTTGATCTTGCCCACGATGTTGTCGCCCACCACGATGCCGGCCGACTTGCTGCGCGTGACGGTGAAGCCCAAGCTCTTGAGTTCGCCCTCGAGGTAGCTGCCGGCGGCGGCGATGCCTTCTGCGTCACCTGTGCCGGTCTCGATGTTGACCAGCTTTTCCAGCGTCTTGATCACCGCGGGCTGCTCGTCGGTGGCAGCCTGGAACAGCACGTTGTCGCGCTTCTGGGCCCAGGCGGCAGGCGCCAAAAAAACCAAAGCAACCAACGCGGCGACGGTGTTGCGGGGAATGGCCGAATACATGAACAAGGTCTCCAGATGGGGGCGAAACTACCATTCTAGGCATCGTCCGCGTCGCCAAGGACGAGTTCAGCCTGTGCCCAAGTCGACACATGCCTGCAAGGAGAAACGCGAGTTCTCGAGCCGGCTTGCGAGCCCCATCAGCCCCTCGGAATCGATGCGTCGCGCCTCGGCACGCAAGAGTCTCAGCATGTTCTTCGGCCCATCCGTCAAGCGCGACTGGGCATCGATGGACAGCCAGCAATACAGCCTGATGAGATCAGCAGATTCGGTTGACCATCGCTGCTGAAAATATGCCGTCAGTCCATCCACGTCGTGGGCGTATCCGGCACGACGAGCGGCAAATTCCAAGGCCAGTCCGCGCTTCGCATCCTTGGCCACCCCATCGATGCCAAGGATCAGGCGACGTCCCAACTGCAGTTGGCACTCTGCATGACCGCGCTCTACACCCTGAAGCAGCCATTTCCTTGCAATCTCGGAATGCTCGATGGACAAGCGCGACCTCTTGACTTGACCGACGAGCCCTGTCATCAGGCACATCGCACCGGAGTCGCCCTGCTCCGCGAGCGCTTGCAACCGATTCATCGGCTTCTCGAGCGGATAGACGAAACCGCCATCGGGCTGAAGTACCTGCACGGCAATATGCGCCAGCTCGAGCCCTTCGCCGGCCAGTTGCCTCCATCGCTCTTCGCGTTGACCGACACCAGCCTCCGTCGGATAGCGACGGCTGGGGCGATTCCATTGAGACAATTCGCTGAACAGTTCCTGCTCATAAGCGGCACGCAGTTCAACGCTCAACAGCCCAGCACGTTGCGTATCGAAAGCGGACAAGTCGCTACGGGGGAAGTATTCGCGCGCCGACTCGTACAACAGCATGGCGCATGCGGCGAAAAAGACGGCTCCTGCAAACAGCGAAGGCCACGGCAGCGATTGACGGCCCCCCTTTGCCATTCAACGGATTGCCGCGACGATTTCGACGTCGGCCGGACACGACCGGCCAGGTTCCCGCCATCCGATGACCGATCTTTCCCTGGCATCGCGCATCAGTTCATACCCGTGATCGTAGAAGCCGGTTTCACCCGGCACGGCCAATCGAGTTTGAACACGGCGACCAATCAAACGCTGCGCACGCGCGGAATCCGTGTCACAGAATCGGCGGCCGACGACTTGCAACTGAAGCCTGCAGATAGTGCCCGTGCCCGATCGAATTTTCGAATAATTCCCGAAAACGGATTGGCTTGGCGTATTCACGGCAACCGGGGAATTACCGCCGCCTGCCTTATTTAAATGACCCTTATCAATCCGAACGGAGAGATGTTCCTCGATCCTTTCAGGATTGCATAAAACGGCGGCGCCTTTTCGACCCAATGTCGTCAGCTTTAAAAGCAACTCATCGGTTTCGGCGATTGCAAGGCCAGCAGGGGATTTCGAGACCGAAAAATATGTCAGCGCTGCTACCGCAATCAATGCGAGCGCTGGGAATTTCAAGGCATTGAGCAATTGCCGTAAAAACTCCCCGGAGACTATCCATTGATCTACGACCAATGTGCACTCAACCCCTCGCTGCTTATCCATTCTTTTCCCTGAAATTCCATCCTGCGCGCGACCTTCGCGACGCCTTGACGATCATCGGCGCGCGGATGGTATCAGAGAATCAGAGGAAAAGAAATAAATTCACACACTTTCAAATTTGGCAATTATTGTTAATGAATTTAAATAACAGTAAATGTCAAAAAATGACAATAAATGCTGATTTAGATCAATTCGAGTGCCACCGCGGTGCCTTCGCCCCCGCCGATGCACAACGTTGCCACGCCGCGCTTCTTGCCGCGCGCCTTCAGCGCATGGATCAGCGTGACCATGATTCGCGCGCCGCTGGCGCCGATCGGGTGGCCCAGCGCGCAGGCGCCGCCGTGCACGTTGACGATCTCGTGCGACACGTCGAGCTCGTGCATCAGCGCCATCGGCACCACGGCGAAGGCTTCGTTCACTTCCCACAGGTCGACGTCTTTCACCTTCCAGCCGGTCTTCTGGAACAGCTTGGCGACGGCGCCGACGGGCGCAGTCGAGAACCACTCGGGCTGTTGCGCGTGCGTGGCGTGGCCGACGATGCGGGCGATGGGCCTGGCGCCGATCTTCTTGGCTTGTGACTCGGTCATCATCACCAGCGCTGCGGCGCCGTCGTTGATGGACGAGCTCGATGCGGCGGTGATGGTGCCGTTTTCTTTCTTGAACGCGGGCTTGAGCGTGGGGATCTTGTCGAGCTTGACCTTGCCCGGGCCTTCGTCGATGGAAATGACGGTGTCGCCGCCGCGGCCCATGACCGTGACGGGCACGATCTCGTCCTTGAAGAGGCCGGTGTCGGTGGCCTTCTTGGCGCGCTCGACACTGGCGATGGCAAACGCATCTTGCTGCTCGCGCGTGAACTTGTACTTGGCCGCGCAGTCTTCGCCGAAGGTGCCCATCGAGCGGCCCGGCTGGTAGGCGTCTTCGAGGCCGTCGAGCATCATGTGGTCGAAGATGCGGTCGTGGCCCATGCGATAGCCGCCGCGGCCCTTGAGCATGAGGTAGGGCGCGTTGGTCATGCTTTCCATGCCGCCGGCCACCATCACGTCGTGCGTGCCGGCCAGCAGCAGGTCGTGCGCGAGCATTGCGGCCTTCATGGCCGAGCCGCACATCTTGCTGAGCGTGACTGCGCCCGCGCTGTCGGGCAGGCCACCCTTGTAGGCCGCCTGGCGCGCCGGGGCCTGGCCCTGGCCTGCCATCAGGCAGTTGCCGAACAGCACTTCGCCCACGCTGTCGGGCGCGATGCCGGCGCGCTCGACAGCGGCCTTGATGGCGGCGCCGCCGAGGTCGTGCGCGGAGAGGGACGAGAAGTCGCCCTGAAAGCCACCCATGGGGGTGCGGGCGGCGCCGACGATGACGATGGATTCGGACATGGAGGTCTCCTTCAGAAGTGTGAAAGCGGAATCAAGAAGCGATCGGTCAGAAATGCGTCGCGTGCCCTTCGTGCTGGAAGCGCTGCGATTCTTCGTACGGGAACACATCGAGCATCTGCCCGGCCTGGATGCGTTCCTTGTGGTGCTGCCAGAAGGCGGCGTCGAGCAGGTCGGCGTGGTGCGCCATGAAGGCTTCGCGCACGTCCTTGTTGCCCAGCAGAAAGGGCTCGAAGGTTTCGGGGAACACGTCCTTCGGACCCACCGAGTACCAGACCTCGCCGCTCATCTCGTCTTCTTCGTTGCGCGGCGTGGGCACCTTGCGGAACTTGCAGTCGGTGACGTATTCGATTTCGTCGTAGTCGTAGAACACGACCTTGCCGCCGCGCGTGACGCCGAAGTTCTTCCACAGCATGTCGCCGGGGAAGATGTTGGCCGCGACCATGTCCTTGATGGCGTTGCCGTACTCGATCACCGCGTGCTCCAGCTGGTCTTTCGCGCGCTTGGCATGCGCCGGGCTCTCGGGGTGGGCCAGCGTGTCGAAGGCTTCCTGCAGGTAGATGTTGAGCGGGATCATGCGCCGCTCGATGTAGACGTGCTTGACCACGACTTCCATTTCCCCGTTGCCGTCGCGGTCGCCGATCTCGAGCTGGCTGGGCGCGAACTTGCGGATTTCCTCGATCAGCTCGGGCTCGAAGCGGTCGAGCGGAAAGCCCACGTCGCTGTACTCCAGCGTGTCGGCCATGCGGCCCACGCGGTCGTGCTGTTTCACGAGCATGTACTTGCCCTTGATCTGCTCGCGCGTGGTGTCCTTCTGCGGCGGATAGAAATCCTTGATGACCTTGAACACGAACGGGAACGACGGCAGGTCGAACACCAGCATGACCATGCCCTTGATGCCGGGCGCGATGCGAAAGCGGTCGCTCGAGTAGTTCAGGTGCGAAAGAAAGTCGCGGTAGAACAGCGTCTTGCCCTGCTTGGCGAGGCCGAGCGCGTTGTAGATCTCGGCGCGCGGCTTGCGCGGCATGAGCGAGCGCAGGAACTGCACCCAGGCCGAGGGCACCTCCATGTCGACCATGAAGTACGCGCGCGCAAAGCTGAACAGCATCTGCAGGTCGTCTTCGCCGAACAGCGCCGCGTCGATGTAGAACTTGCCGTGGCTGTCGTGCAGGATCGGCAGCGAGAACGGAATCTCGGTGAAGCCGTTCATGATCTTGCCGACCACGTACGCGCCCTTGTTGCGAAAGAACAGACCCGACAGCACCTGCAGCTGGAAGTTGGCGCGCAGCTTGACCTGGTGAAAGCGGTTCAGGATGACGTGTGCCACACGCTCTGCATCGCGCCGCCTGTTGGCGAAGCTGCCGAGCAGAGCGAAGTCGTCGAGCATCTGCTCGAGGGTGTTGGCCAGCGTGTCGGGCTCCGGGTAGTACGGGCGGTAGGTGGGCGCGCCGCGCGGCTCGATGTATTCGGTGCTGATGGCCGGGCGCACGAAGATGAAGTCGTTCTGGAAGTACGCGCGGTGCAGGATCTTCGTGGTCACCGAGTTGAAGAAGCTCTCGGCCAGCTCGGGCTGATGGTGGTCCACCAGCAGGCCGATGTAGTGCAGCTTGATCTGGTGCCACACGTCCATGGGCTGGTCGCCGGCCTTGAACTCTTTTTCGAGCCGGGCCACGGCCTCGCTCACGCGCAGGTCGTAGAACTCGATGCGTTCGCGCTGCGCCCGCTGCTGGCCATGCCAGTCAGCGGTTTCGAAACGGTGCTTGGCGCGCGCCGATTCGGCGCGGAACAACCGGTAGTGCCGGTTGAAGCCGTCCATCATCGCCTTCGCGATGTCGTAGGCCAGCGGCGAATCGAGGCGCTGCGGGAACATGGGCGGGCAGGCAGTTGGAGGCGCCCGGGTCGCTCAGGCGGCGGCGGGATCTGTCGTGCCGTCGGCCTCGGGCTGCGGCGTCATGGCCTGCGCCTCTTGCACCGACTGGTTGACCTGCGTGCCCTGCAGCGTCAGCGACTGGATCACTTCGCCGGGCTTGCTCCACTTGTAGCGGATGCGCTGCACCGCGGCCTTGTACACCGCGTCGAGCGGCTTGGCGCCGTCGACGCTCAGGCCGAGGTCTTGCAGCAGGCCGTCGTGCACGCCGAAGGTCCAGCCGTGGATGCGCACCTTCTGGCCACGCGCCCAGGCATCGACCATGACGGTGCTGACGGCCACGTTGACCACCTGCTCGGCCACGTTGAGTTCGCACAGCGCATCGACGCGCGCTTCTTCGGGCAGGCTTTCGAGCATCACGCTGTGGCGATCGCGCACGTCCTGGATGTGGCGGATCCAGTTGTCGGCCAGGCCGATGCGCTTGCCGCTGAGCGCGGCCTTGACGCCAGCGCAGCCGTAGTGGCCGACCACCATGATGTGCTCGACCTTCAAGTGCTCGACTGCGAACTGGATCGCCGAGAGCGCGTTGAGGTCGGAGTGCACCACGATGTTGGCCACGTTGCGGTGCACGAACACTTCACCCGGCTCCAGACCGGTGATCTGGTTGGCGGGCACTCGGCTGTCGGAACAGCCGATCCACATGTAGCGCGGCGTCTGCTGCTTCACCAGGCTGGTGAAGAAACCGGGCCGGTCGCGCTCCATCTGGGCGGACCAGGCGCGGTTGTGGGCAAAGAGGTCGTCGAGGTTATCGGTGTTGTCGGACATAGTCGGCTATTGTCGATGAGTCGTGTTTTCAGGCCTTGGCTTCGGCCGGCTTGCGGGTCTTGGTCGCCTTTTGTGCTTTGACAAGGGTGGCGCGTCCCTTTTTTTCATGCTCCCGCACTTCCGCGAGATTGGCCTGCAGCTCGGTCAGCTGCGCCTCGAGCTGGGCCCGGTGGGCGCCCAGCACGCCGAGGAATTTTTCCAGCTGCGGCACGGTGTCGCGCGGGCTGTCGTACATGTCGAGGATGTCTTTTGCCTCCGTCAGGCTCAGGCCGAGGCGCTTGGCGCGCAGCGTGAGCGTGAGGCGGGCGCGGTCGCGCGCGCTGTAGATGCGCTGCAGGCCGGCGCGCTCGGGCGTGAGCAGGCCCATGTCCTCGTAGAAGCGGATGGCCCGCGTCGTGAGGTCGAATTCCTTCGCGAGCTGGCTGATGGTGAAGGTTTGCGCAGGCATGGCGGGGGTCTGGAGAAGGGGCGTTACGGGCGCGACAGCAGGTTTGCGCCGCGATCCCTACAATGGTGCCACTACTCAATGACGTTTACGTAAACGTCAATCTTACATGAACCTCCTCGAACGCGAACTCCACTACCCCCTCGGTGACACGCTCCCCGAGCCCGGCGAAACCCTGGAAGTGGCGCCCGGCGTGCGCTGGATTCGAATGCGGCTGCCCTTTGCGCTCGACCACATCAACCTCTGGCTGCTGCGCGACACCCTCGACGGCGTCGAGGGCTGGACGGTGGTCGACTGCTGCATCGCCCGCGACGAGGCACGCGCGCAGTGGGAGCAGGTGTTCGAGACGCAGCTGCAGGGCATGCCGATCCTGCGCGTCATCGTCACGCACATGCATCCCGACCACATCGGCCTGGCCGACTGGCTCTGCACGCGCTGGAACGCACCGCTGTGGATCAGCTCGACCGACTACCACGTGGCCCGCGTGCTCAGCACTGCCGGCGACACCCTGGCGGGCGGCGAACCGGCGGCGCGCTTCTTTGCCTCGCACGGCCTGACCGACCCCGAATCCATCGCCAAGATCAGCGCGCGCACCAACTACTACGCGAACATGGTGCCCTCGGTGCCCGAGAGCTTCGTGCGCATGCTCGACGGCGACATCGTCACCATCGGCGGCCACGACTGGCGCTGCATCAGCGGCTACGGCCACGCGCCCGAGCACATCGCGCTGTATTGCGACGACCTGAAGCTGCTGTTGGGCGGCGACATGATGCTGCCGCGCATTTCCACCAACGTGAGCGTGCACGCGGGCGAGCCCGAGGCGAATTCGTTGCGCCTCTTTCTCGACAGCATCGACAAGTTCAAGGCGCTGCCGGCCGACACGCTGGGCCTGCCTTCGCACGGCAAGCCCTTCCGGGGCATCCACCGCCGCGTCGACCAGCTGCAGGAGCACCATCGCGACCGGCTGGCCGAACTGCTCGAAGCCTGCACGGCGCGCGCGCTGACGGCAGCTGAAGGCCTGCCGATCCTGTTCAAGCGCGAGCTCGACCTGCACCAGATGACCTTCGCCATGGGCGAAACGGTGGCCCACCTGCACCTGCTGTGGTTCTCCGGCCAGGTGAAGCGCGAACTTGGCAAGGACGGCATCTACCGCTTCGGCGCGAAGGCCGCCTAAACTCCCCGGATGGAAGACACGCTGGCTCAGCTGCGCGCGGGCCGGCTGGCAGGCGCAAAAAGAATCGATCTCTCGTGCGGACTCACCGAGTTTCCGCGCGAGCTTTTCGACCTCGCGGATTCGCTCGAGGTGCTGAACCTGTCGGGCAATGCGCTCGACATGCTGCCCGACGACCTGAACCGCCTGCACAGGCTGCGCGTGCTGTTCTGCTCCGACAACCAGTTCATCACGCTGCCCGAGTCGATCGGCCGGTGCCACGACCTCGACATCGTCGGCTTCAAGGCCAACCAGATTAGCGTTGTGCCGGCTGCAGCGCTGCCAGCCTCGTTGCGCTGGCTGATCCTCACGGACAACCAGATCGAAGAACTGCCCGATTCGCTCGGCGATTGCACGCGCATGCAGAAGCTGATGCTGGCGGGCAACCGCCTGCGCACGTTGCCGCAGTCGATGGCCGCGCTCAAGCAGCTCGAACTGCTTCGCATCTCGGCCAACCGCTTCGAGACACTGCCCGCGTGGCTGCCCTCGCTGCCGCGCCTGTCGTGGCTCGCCTGCGCGGGCAACCCCTTCGACACGCAGGCCGAGGACGCGGCGATCACCGCGCAGTCGGTACCGCACATCGACTGGCGTGAACTGACGCTGGGCAGGAAGCTCGGCGAAGGCGCGTCGGGTGTGATCCATCAAGCCGCGCTCGTCAAGGGGCAGCAGGTGGCGGTCAAGCTCTTCAAGGGTGCAGTCACCAGCGACGGCTGGCCGCACAGTGAAATGGCCGCCTGCATCGCCGCTGGCGTGCACCCAACGCTGATCGCAGCGCAGAGCCGCATCGACGGGCATCCCGAAGGCACGGAAGGCTTGGTGATGGCACTGGTCGATCCGTCATTCGTCACGCTCGCGGGGCCACCGAGCCTTGCCTCATGCACGCGCGATGTCTATGCCGAAGAAGCGCGCTGGACGTCCAATGTCGCGCTGCGCATTGCCCGCGACATCGCCTCGGCCATGCAGCACCTGCATGCGCGAGGGATTCTTCACGGCGACCTCTACGCACACAACATCCTGTGGCACGCACAGCGCGGCGGCCGGCTCGGCGACTTCGGCGCTGCGTGGATGACCGGCGCGCTCGACGCGGCACAGGCGCGCGCGTTCCAGGCGCTGGAGATGCGCGCCTTCGGCTGCCTGCTTGAAGAGCTGCTCGAGCGCTGCACCGACGCAGCGCCCGCATCGGTAAGCACGCTGAAAGACCGCTGCCTGCAGCCCGACGCCGCCGCGCGCCCGACGTTCGCCCAAGCGCTGTCGTTGCTGCAGCAAGCATCTTCATCGCCATGACCCGGCGCCGACCGCCGCAGCTGCCGCTACCCACGCGCGACGGCGTAGGCCCGAGTTGCGTCGGCCTGTCTTCCGGCCCCTGGCCGACGATTGCCGAATTCCTGATCGAGCGTTTTCCCGCGATCACGCGCGAGGCCTGGCTCGAGCGCATCGAAGCGAACGATGTCATCGACGAGCATGGTGTGCCCGTGACCGCCACGCGCCGCTACGAGTCGCCACTGCGCGTGTACTACTACCGCACGCTCGACGACGAAGTGCCCATCCCTTTCGAAGAGCAGATCGTGTTCCAGGACGACGATCTGCTGGTCGTGGACAAGCCTCCCTTCGTGCCCGTCACGCCCACCGGCAAGTACCTGCAGGAAAGCCTGCTGGTGCGCCTCAAACGCAAGCTGAAGCTCGACGACCTCGTGCCGATGCACCGCATCGACCGCAGCACCTCGGGGCTGGTGCTGTTCTCGGTGCGGCACGCCACGCGCGGCGCCTACCAGGTGATGTTCCCCGAGCGCCGCATCGCCAAGCACTACGAAGCCATCGTGCCGTGGCGCGAGGGCGTGTCGTCGGTGCCCGAGATCTATCGCAGCCGGCTGGTCGACGACGAGCATTTCATGCGCGTGCGGGAAGAGCCCGGCGAGCCCAATTCCGAGACCCGCATCGAGGTGCAGGAAGTGCGCGACGGCCATGCACTGCTGAAGCTCTCGCCGGTGACGGGCCGCAAGCACCAGCTGCGCGTGCATTGCATGGCGCTGGGCATGCCGATCGTGAACGACCCGATCTACCCGGTGCTGCTGCCCGAGGGTGCGGATGACTTCGGCAAGCCCTTGCAGCTGCTGGCCCGGTCGCTGGCCTTTCTCGACCCGGTGACGGGAGACCTGCGCAGCTTCACAAGCCCCCGGAGCCTGTCGCTGACACCGAGGTGACGCGCGCGCGGCGCGGCGCGCACTAAGCTCGTTTCCTGAACTTGCATTGCCGATCTTTCATTCAGGAGACACCCGCACCATGGACACCACCCAACTCTTCTCGCTGAAGGGCCGCACGGCGCTGATCACCGGCGGCTCGCGCGGCATCGGCCGCATGATCGCCGAGGGCTTCCTGGCCCAGGGCGCACGCGTGTACATCTCGGCTCGCAAGGCCGCGGCCTGCGACGAGACGGCGAAGGAGCTGTCGGCCTTTGGTCATTGCGTCTCGCTGCCTGCAGACGTGTCGACGCTCGAAGGTGCGCAGGCGCTGGTCGATGCCTATTCGAAGCACGAAGGTTCGCTGGACATTCTGGTGAACAACGCCGGTGCTGCCTGGGGGGCACCTTATGAAGAGTTTCCCGAGAGTGGATGGGACAAGGTGGTTGATCTGAATCTGAAGACGCCGTTCTTTTTGACCAAGGCGTTGACTCCGATGCTGAAGAAGGCTGCGACGGACCATCTGGCGAAGGTGATCAACATCGCTTCTATCGACGGGATTTCGGTCAATCCTCAGGAGACGTATTCGTATGCGGCGAGCAAGGCTGGGCTGATTCAGTTGACTCGGCGGATGGCGCTGCGGTTGGCGCAGGATCGGATCGTGGTTAGTGCTATTGCGCCTGGTGCGTTTGCTTCTGACATGAACAAGCTGGCTCGGGATCACGGGGATGAAGTGAAGGAGCGGATTCCGGCTGGGCGCATCGGAGTGCCTGAGGATATGGCTGGGGCGGCTATCTACTTGGCCTCGCGTGCGGGGGACTATGTGATGGGGTCTACGTTGGTTGTGGATGGGGGGGTTACGCACGCTCGCTGAGGTTTTGCTTTCCGGGGCCGGGTCTCGCCCCGGCGAGCGAGCTACTTTCTTTTGCTTCGCCAAAAGAAAGTAGCCAAAGAAAAGGCGACCCTACTGTCTGCGTCCCTTCGCTTCGCTACGGGCAACCTGCGGTGCTCGACTCCGGAGGGGGTCCGCAGAACTCGCTTCGCTCAAACAGCTGCGGCCCTGATCCCTCCTACGTCTGCGCTCCTCGGCGCAGCCAGAAGGGATTGGGGAGCCAAACAGGCCTTCGCTGCGCTCGGCCTTCGAACATCCAACAGCCAAACTCAACCACCGCAGGCGCGCAGCGCCTGCGGTGGCCCCGAGGCCGAGCGAAGCAAAGGCCCGAGTTGTCTCCAACCCCCTCTGGCTGCGCCGAGGAGCGCAGCGTTTCGCGGATCAGGGCTCGCCCTTGTCTGAGCGAAGCGAGTTTGGGCGAGACCCCGCGAAACGCGAGCACCGCAGGTTGCCCCTTCGCCACGCGAAGGGGTCGCAGACAGTGGGGTCGCCTTTCTTTTGCCTACTTTTCTTTGGCGAAGCAAAGAAAAGTAGGTCGCCCGCCGGGGCGAGTCCCGGCCCCGGAAAGCAAACCCATACCAACGACAAATTCAGCCCCAGCGAGGAACCGCTTCATCCTTCAGTTGCCGCCGCAGCAAGTCGTAGTCAGGCACAACACTCTCAACGGTCTCCCAAAACCGATGCGAGTGATCCATAACCCGCAAATGCGCCAACTCATGCGCAACAACATAGTCGATCACCGGCAACCGAAAGTGAATCAACCGCCAATTCAGCCGAATCGACCCATCAGCACTGGCACTCCCCCAGCGCGTAGAAGCATTCGACAGCGACAACTTCTGCCACTGCACCCCAAGCAACGGCGCAAAGTGATCCAACCGCTCGATGAACAGCTTGCGCGCCTGCCGCATCAACCAGGCCTGCGCCGCATCACGAATCTGCGAAGACTCAGCGTTCTGAGCCACAGCCAACCGCAGCACCCGCGGCCCACCTTCTTCAACAGCGTCGTCAAGCGTGCCGCCAACACTCGCAAAGCCATGCTTCGGATCAAGCCGCATCACAACCGGCTCGCCCAGGAATGGAAACCCGGCCCCATCCTTCCACTCGATGCGAGTGGCCTCGACGCGCGCATGGCGCTGCTGCGTTTCCGTCAGCTTGCGCAGGATCCAGTCCGACTTTTCATGGATAGCCGCATCGACATCGCGCAGCGCCACCCAGCGCGGCGCGCGCACCGACAGTCCTTCGGCCCCGACGAGAAAGCCAATGGTCTTGCGCTTGCCGCGCTTGAATTCATAGGCCACGCGTGCAGAGCCGAGCACCACTTCGCGCGTGGCCTGCGGATGCGCGAAGTTCGCAAGCGTCAGCGTATCGGCCAACGGCACCGCGGGTGGCGCATTGAGGTCGACGGGTGCGGGCGGAGCCAAAGGCACGGCCGGCGGTGCCCCCAGCTTCGGCTTCTTCACCCTGCGCGGTCGCGTTGGTGCGGGCGCTGGCGGAGCGAACTCGCTGCCCAGCCCCTCGAAAAGATCCATCGTGAACCGAAGCAATCCCATGACGGGCTCTCTTTTCCTCTTCAGCTCACCGCTTCTTGCGTGGGCTGCAGAGGGCTGTCGACATACGCCTCGGGGTCGAGACGGCGCATCTCGGCCTCGATCCAGGCCTCGACCTCGCGCATCAACTCGTCAGGCTTGCGGCCTACGCTCGGGATCGCCGGGCCGATGGACACGTCGACCACGCCCGGGCGCTTGATGAAGGCCTTGCGCGGCCACACCTTGGCCGAGGTCACGGCAATGGGAATCACCGGCACGCCGGTCTCGCACGCGAGCCGCGTGCCGCCGCTCTTGTAGGTGCCCTTCTGCCCGCGCGGAATGCGCGTGCCCTCGGGGAACATGATGATCCAGATGCCCTGTGCGAGCAGCTTGCGGCCCTGGTTGACCACCTTGTTGAAGGCCTGCGCTCGCTGGCTGCGGTCGATGTGGATCATGTCCAGCCGCGCCATCGCCCAGCCGAAGAAGGGGATGTAGATCAGCTCCTTCTTGAACACATAGGCCAGCGGGTGCGGCATCAGCGTGGGCATCAGGAAGGTCTCGAGCGTGGACTGGTGCTTCACCAGCAGGACCGCGCCGGCGAGCTTGTCGGTCGGCAGGTTCTCCATGCCGCTCACGCGGGTCTTGATGCCCAGCAGCACGCGCGCGCCGCCGATGGCCCAGCTGAGCCATTGCTCGGCCATCCAGTAGAGCGGAATGCCGCGCTTCCAGAGCGAGCTGACGCACATGATGATGCCCCAGGGGATCACGGTGACGAGCATCCACAACGCGTGGAGAACGGAACGGAAAAACGCCATCAGACAGCCACCTGCAGTGCGGCCCGCGCTTCGCGCGCGAGCAGAAAGTCGACAAAAGCGGCGAGATCGTCGTGAACCAACGTGTTCGCCGGGTATTCGGAAGGCAACGGATCGACGCCGCGGCAAGCCGCGCCCATGCCCGTGAGCAGCAGGTGCGGCTCGCAGCCGGCAGCCGCGCCCGCCTGCAGGTCGCGCAGGCTGTCGCCGCAGGTCGGGGTGCCCTTGAGGTCGATGCCGTAGCGGTCGCCGATCTGCAGGAACAGGCCGGGCCTGGGCTTGCGGCACTCGCAGCCCTCGTCGGGGCTGTGCGGGCAATAGAACACGGCATCGACCTTGCCGCCCACGGCCGCGAGCATCTTGTGCATCTTGGCGTGCATCGCGTTGAGCGAGGCCATGTCGAACAGCCCGCGGCCCAGGCCCGACTGGTTGGAGGCAATCACCACGTGCCAGCCCGCATGGTTGAGCCGCGCCACGGCTTCGAGCGCACCGGACAGCGGCGTCCACTCGATGTCGCTCTTCACGAAGTCTTCGCGGTGCACGTTGATCGTGCCGTTGCGGTCGAGGATGACGAGTTTCATGGTGGTGCCGCTCCTGGGGGAGGCGTCGTGAATGAGCTCAGACAGCCAGCCGTTCGAGCTGCGCCACGCGGTTCATCGCGGTGTGCAGCGACATCAGCAGGCCCAGGCGGTTGAGCCGGAGGTCGGCCTGTTCGGCGTTGACCATCACGCCGTCGAAGAAGGCGTCGACCGGCTCGCGCAGCGCGGCCAGCGTCTGCAGCGAGGCGGTGTAGTCGCCGGCTTCGAACTGTGCGTTGGCAGCGGGCACGACCTGCGCCATGGCTGCGTGCAGCGCCTTCTCGGCGGGCTCCTGCAGCAGCAGCTCGCTGACGTGCGCGTCAGCCTCGGGGGCCTTCTTGAGGATGTTACCGATGCGCTTGTTGGCGGCGGCGAGTGCGGCTGCGGCGGGCAAGGCGGCAAAGGCGCGCACCGCGGCCAGCAGCTTGGGCACTTCGCCCAGGCGCTGCGGGCGCGGAGCCAGCACAGCGTCGACTTCCTGTGCGCTGGCGCCCTGCTCGCGCAGGCTGCCGGCGAGGCGATCGAGGATGAAGTCCTGCAGCTCGCCCGTGGCGCGGCTGCTTTCGAAACCTGCGATGCCGCTGAACTGCGCGGCAGTGTCCTGCAGCAGCGCGTCGAGGCCCAGCGGCAGGTCTTTCTCGATCAGCATGCGGATCACGCCCAGCGCGTGGCGGCGCAGCGCGAACGGGTCGCGGTCGCCGGTGGGCAGGTTGCCGATGCCGAACATGCCGACCAGCGTTTCAAGTTTGTCGGCCAGCGCGACCACGAGGCCCACGCTGTTGCGCGGAAGCTCGTCGCCGGCAAAGCGCGGCTTGTAGTGGTCTTCGATGGCGTCGGCCACCGATGCGTCGAGCCCGTCGTGCAGCGCGTAGTAGCGGCCCATGGTGCCCTGCAGCTCGGGGAACTCACCGACCATGTCGGTCACGAGGTCGGCCTTGGCGAGCTGTGCTGCTTGCGTGGCGTGCGCGGCCAGCGCGGTGTCGCCGATCTTCTCTGCAATGCCGCGCGCGATGCGCATCACGCGCTCCACGCGCTCGCCCTGCGTGCCCAGCTTGTTGTGATAGACCACCTTGCCCAGCGACTCGACGCGCGAGGCCAGCGATTTCTTGCGGTCCTGGTCGAAGAAGAACTTGGCATCGGCCAGACGAGGGCGCACCACGCGCTCGTTGCCTTCGATGACCGCGCTCGCATCAGCGGGGCTGATGTTGCTGACGACCAGGAACTTGTTGGTAAGCCTGCTCGATGCATCGAGCAGCGGAAAGTACTTCTGGTTGGCCTTCATCGTGAGGATCAGGCACTCTTGCGGCACTTCGAGGAACTCGCGCTCGAAGCTGCAGACCAGCACGTTGGGGCGCTCGACCAGCGCGGTCACTTCGTCGAGCAGCGCGTCGTCGTGGATGGGCACGGAGCCGCCACCGACCTTCACCGCGGCCGCTGCAAGCTGGCGCGCGATTTCGGCGCGGCGCGCCTCGAAGCTCGCGATGACGGCGCCGTCTTCCTGCATCTGCAGCGCATAGCTGTTGGCATCGCGCAGCACGACCGGATCGACCGCCGCCTCGAAGCGATGGCCGTGCGTTTCGCGGCCGGCCTTCAGGCCCAGCGCCTCGATGGGCACCACGGTGTCGCCATACAGCGCCACGAGGCCGTGCGCGGGACGCACGAAGCTCACGCTGCTCCAGCCCGGCAGCTCGCAGCCGCTTTCGAGCTGGTAGCTCATGACCTTGGGAATCGGCAGCTTGGCGATCGCCTCGGCCAGCGCCTTCTGCAAGCCTTCGGCCAGCGTGGCGCCCTTGGCGGTGCTTTCGTAGAACAGGGCTTCGGCCTTGCCGTCCATCGTGCGCTTCAGGCCTGGCACGGCCGAGGCGTCGGCGCCGAGCGCGCCCAGGCGCTTGAGCAGCGCGGGCGTGGGCTGGCCGGAGGCGTCGAGCCCCACGGCCACGGGCATGAGCTTTTGCGACACGGCCTTGTCGGCGGCGCGCTCGGCCACGTGCGTGAGGTGCGCGGCCAGGCGGCGCGGCGAGGCGTAGGCGGTGAGCACCGAGCCGGCTTCGGCCAGACCTTGCGCCACCAGTTGTTCGCGCAGCACGCCCGCGAAAGCATCGCCGAGCTTCTTCAGTGCCTTCGGCGGCAGTTCTTCGACAAACAGTTCGACCAGCAGGGAGTTCTTGTTCATGGGGGTCGTCATCGCTCAGGCGGCCTTCTTCGGGGGGATCTGCGCGACCCATTCGCGCGGCGCCATCGGGAAGCCCAGGCGCTCGCGGCTGTCGTAGTAGCTCTGCGCCACGCTGCGCGCCAGGTTGCGGATGCGGCCGATGTAGGCAGCGCGCTCGGTCACGCTGATTGCGCCGCGCGCGTCCAGCAAGTTGAAGCTGTGCGCGGCCTTCAGCACCTGCTCGTAGGCCGGCAACGCGAGCTGCTCGGTCATGAGGTGCTTGGCCTGCTTTTCGTGTGCGTTGAAGGCGGTGAACAGGAACTCGGCGTCGCTGTGCTCGAAGTTGTAGGTCGACTGCTCGACCTCGTTCTGCTTATAGACGTCGCCATAGCTCAGGCCGTCGGTCCAGGTCAGGTTGTAGACGTTGTCCACGCCCTGCAGGTACATGGCCAGGCGCTCCAGGCCGTAGGTGATTTCGCCGGTGATGGGCTTGCAGTCGATGCCGCCGACCTGCTGGAAGTAGGTGAACTGCGTCACCTCCATGCCGTTGAGCCACACCTCCCAGCCCAGGCCCCAGGCGCCGAGCGTAGGGTTCTCCCAGTCGTCTTCCACGAAGCGGATGTCATTCTTCTTCAGGTCGAAGCCCAGGGCTTCGAGGCTGCCGAGGTAGAGCTCGAGGATGTTGGAAGGCGCCGGCTTCAGCACGACCTGGTACTGGTAGTAGTGCTGCAAGCGGTTGGGGTTCTCGCCGTAGCGGCCGTCCTTGGGGCGGCGGCTGGGCTGCACGTAGGCGGCTTTCCAGGGTTCGGGGCCGAGCGCGCGCAGGAAGGTGGCGGTGTGCGAGGTGCCCGCGCCCACTTCCATGTCGTACGGTTGCAGCAGCGCACAGCCCTTGTCGGCCCAGTACGACTGCAGTTTGAGAATGATTTGTTGGAAGGTCAGCATGGCTCTGCGTGAAGGCGGCCGCCCGGTGGGAGAAGAACCCGCGGCGCAACGAACCGGCTATTTTACGAGGCAGCGGGCGGTCAGGAACTGGCCGCTATGCTCGGCCTCCCCTTTTGGAACCCTCGTCGATACGCCGTGATTCGCCTGCCCCTGCCGTCCGCCTGCTCCGCCCATGCCCGTTGAAGATGCCGCATTGATCGCCCTGGGAGAGCGCCTCGGCGCCCAGGCCTGGCCCGGATTCCTGATTCTTCTCGTCGCGCTGACCGCGGCCGCCGGCCTCGCGGCCTGGGGCTTCGAGCACCTGCGGCGCCGGCATGCGGCGCAGCCCGAGCCGGGCGCCGGGCTGCTGTTCGGCGGACTGGCCATCGGCGCGGCGGCGGTGATCGCGCTGGCCTGGGTGTTCGCCGAAGTGGCGGAAGGCCTGGGCGACGGCCGGCCCATGGGCCTGCTGGACGAAACGATCAGCCGCGCCGTGGGCATGCACACGCCGCCGGGCGTGCGGGAGGTGTTCTCGTGGCTCACCCACATGGCCGACCCGATCGTCGCGGTGCTGCTGTGTGCTGGCCTGGCGGTGGCGCTGTGGCTTCGCGGGCACCGCGGTTTCGCGGCTGGCTGGGTCGCGGCCATCGCCGGCAACGGGGTGCTGAACCACGTGCTCAAGCTCATCTTCGAGCGCGCCCGGCCGGTGCACGACTTCGGCTTCGCGCAGGTGTCGGGCTATTCATTTCCGAGCGGCCACAGCTCGGGCTCGATGGTGCTCTACGGCATGCTGGGCTACCTGGGGCTGCGCATGCTGCCGCCGCGCTGGCGGGTGCCGTCGGTGATGGCGGCAACGGCCATGGTCGCCACCGTGGCCTGCAGCCGCATCTTCGTGCGGGCGCACTTTCCGAGCGACGTGCTCGCGGGGCTGTGCTCGGGCGGCGCCTGGCTGGCGATCTGCATCGCGAGCATCGAGTACGCACGGCACCATCGAGGTACAGGTCGCCCATGAAAAAGGCCGCAGCGGCTTTCACCGCTGCGGCCCGATCCGGGAAGGGCGCCGAAGGCACCCCGAGGGAGATCAGTACTCCCAGAAGATGCGCTGCAGTTCCTTGGTGTTGTTGGTCTTGGTGAGAGCCACCATGGCCAGGATGCGCGCCTTCTGCGGGCGCAGGTCGTGCGCCACCACCCAGTCGTACTTGTCGTCGGGCTGCTCGGCATTGCGAATGACGAAGCCGTCGGGCACGCGCGCGCTGCGAATCACGATCACGCCGTCGGAACGCGCCTTCTGCAGGTTCGGAACGATGCGGTCGGCCACCGAGCCGTTGCCCGTGCCGCCGTGGATCAGCGCCTTGGCGCCGCTCTTGGCAATGGCGTCGATGGCCACCGACGACACGCCCTCGTAGCCCATCGCGATCTCGACCGGCGGCAGCGCGGTGATGCTGTCGATGTCGAATTCCGAGTTCATGGTGTGGCGCTTGACCGGTGCGCGGAACCAGTAGTTCTTGCCCTCGACGATCATGCCCAGCGGGCCCCACTGGCTGGAGAACGCATTGGTCTTGATGTTGACGTTCTTGCTCACGTCGCGGCCGCTGTCGATGTTGTCGTTCATCGTCACCAGCACGCCCTTGCCCATTGCGTCCTTGCTGCCCGCCACGTTCACGGCGTCGTACAGGTTGAGCGCGCCGTCGGCCGACAGCGCGGTGCCCGGACGCATCGAGCCGACCACGACGATCGGCTTGTTGGTGTGCACGGTCAGGGTCAGGAAGTAGGCGGTTTCTTCGAGCGTGTCGGTACCGTGGGTGATGACGATGCCGTCGACGTCCGCTTGCTTCGACAGTGCCGAGACGCGCTTGGCCAGCGTCAGCAGGTTGTCGTTGGTCAGGCTCTCCGATGCGACCTGGAACACCTGTTCGCCGCGCACGTTGGCCACCTTGGAGAGCTCCGGCAGGCCGGCGATCAGCTTCTCGACACCAACCTTGGCGGCCGCGTACGTGGCGCTGTTGACAGCCGAGGCGCCGGCCCCGGCGATGGTGCCGCCGGTGGCGAGGATCACCACGTTGGGCAGTGCCTGCTGCGCCTGCGCAAGCGCGCTGGCAGCCAGCAATGCGGCGCCGGCCGCGAAGGCACGGAAACGGGGAGAGAGGTACATGGAGAACTCCTGTGTTGAGGTGGAATTTTTCGGGGCGGCGAGGAAGATACATGAACCGTGCCCGCATGCCCTGCCTGCCCATGCCGGCATGGCATGCGGTCATGCACGAGAGCCGGGACGGCCCGAAAAAGGGCGAGGTATTACCATCGACCGCGCGCCCTGCCGCCCACCGCCATCATGAACGCCGATCCCGCCGCCCTCCCCGTTTCAACCGCCCAGGAAATGCCCGCCCCCGACGGCCCGCTGTCGCGCGCGCGGCCGGGGCGCGAACGCATCATGGCGGCGATCCGCACCGCGGCGGTCGCCGAGTTCAGCCTGCATGGCCTGAAGGGCACCTCGACCCAGGCCATCGCGGCGCGCGCCGGCCTCACCAAGCCCCAGCTGCACTACTACATCGCCGGCAAGGAAGAGCTCTACGAAGAGCTGCTGATGCAGGTGCTGCACGCATGGAAGGTCGTGTTCTCGTTCGAGGACGCGAGCGACCCTGCCACGGTGCTCGGCGACTACATCCGCAAGAAGCTCGACCACGCCATCGACAGCCCCGAGATGTCGCGCATCTTCACGCGCGAGATCCTTGACGGCGGCCGCAACCTCGACCGCTACTGGCCCAACGCGCGGGCCTGGACGCAGAAGAAGGTGGACATCATCAACGGCTGGATCGCGCGCGGGCTGATGCGCCCGCTCGACGCGCGCATCCTGCTGATGCACATCTGGGCCATGACCCAGAGCTATGCCGACTACGCGATCCAGACGCGCGTGATGCTCGGCCTGCCGCCTGACGCGCCCATCGATCGCGAACCGATCGCGCGCGAGCTCGTGAGCTTCGTGCTGAACGGCTGCGGCATCAAGGCCTGAGCAAGCGGCCCTGTCTGGGCCAATCCTTTCTTCTTACTCCTGCGACGCGGTGACTTTCGGCACTGGCGACGCCGCGCCTGCGCGCCTACCTTCGCACGCTCGCTGCCCGGGTTGTCCGGTTGCGGTGAATCACGAACACAAAGGAGAGAGGGATCATGAAAACGAGGATGTTTTTTGCCGCGCTCGCGGCAGCAGCGGCACTGGTGGCCTGCGGCGGAAGCGACGGAGGTGCGGGCTTCGTCACCCTGCCCCCACCCGACCAGAACGCACCGCCGCCACCGCCTCCACCACCGCCGCAGCAGCAGACCAACGCGAAGGTCAGCGGCCGCGTGACGAATGCACTCGACGGCCAGGGCGTCGCGCAGGTCACGGTCACGGCCGCCGGCGTCTCCGCCGTCACGGGTGACGACGGCAGCTACTCGCTCGCCGAGATTCCGCCGAATGCGTCGGTGCTGCTGAGCTTCTCGAAGGCCGGCATGGTGCCGCAGAGCCGGGCCACGGCCGCGCTGAGCGGCTCGGGAGCAGCGACAGTCGTCAACGTGCCGATGCTGCCCGTGGCGGTGACCGAGACCTTCGACGGGCAATCGGCGCACGACGTTGTCGTTCCGGGCTCGACCGCGATGGTCCGCCTGAGCGCCAACTCGCTTCGCCGCCCCGACGGCAGCGCGCCCAGCGGACTGGTGACCGCACGGGTGACGCCCATCGCGCCGGCCAGCGACGTCAACGTGATGCCCGGCAACTACCTCGCCGCCACGGACGGCGGCAGCGCGCCGATGGAGAGCTTCGGCGCGCTCGACGCCAGCTTCACGGATGCCGACGGCACGCCGCTGAACCTGACCGCGGGTTCCAGCGCGACGGTGCGTATCGCCCCGTCCTCGCGCGCCGGCACGCTGCCGCCGTCGGTGCCGCTGTTCTTCTACAACACGGCCACGGGGCTGTGGATGCAGGAAGGCTCGGCCACGCTGCAAGGCACCGCGCCCAACCAGTACTACGAAGGCACGGTGACGCACTTCACCACCTGGAACGCGGACCAGATCTACAACACCGTGCGAATCAATGGCTGCGTGCAGGATGCGACGGGTGCGCGAGTCGCAGGCGCACTGGTGGCTTCCGAAGGCAAGTCGTACACCGGCCAGGCAACTGCGCTGACCAATGCGAACGGCGAGTTCTCGGTGGCCGTGAAGCGCACCAGTTCGGCCTTCGTGGTCGCCACCACCGCCAGCGAGATCTCCAATGCGCCGACGGTGAACGTCGCGGACGAGGACGTGCCGCTGGGCAGCTGCCTCGAACTCACGCGCTCCGCGCTGTCGATCAAGCTGACCTGGGGCGAGCGCCCGCGTGACCTCGACTCGCACACGCTGGGCGCCAACGCCGACGAACACGTCTACTACAGCGACAAGGGCAGCCTCGCGGCCGCGCCTTTCATCGCGCTCGACGTGGACGACGTGGACAGCTTCGGCCCCGAAGTGACGACCTTCGCCAAGCTGGCCAAGAACCGCACCTACCGCTTCTACATCCGCAACTTCTCCGGCACCTTCGATCCGGGACAGACCGGCTCTCCTGCGCGGGTCGAGGTGAGCAACCGGGGGGCGCAGACGGTTTTTTCGCCGCCCGCCGGTGAAAGCAACAGCACGGACTACTGGCATGTCTTCGACGTGCGAACGGACGAAGCCTGCAATGCGTCGATCGTTCCAGTGCAGCAGTTCCTGGCCGATCCGCCGGTGTCGCTCGATACGAGCGGCAACGCGCAGTATTGCAACTGACGCGACGGCGCGAGCACGCGCCCGTCCTACAGCCCGTACACGACCCAGGTGTCGCCCGGCGCTGTAGGCACGCGCAGCGTGTTCTCGCCGACGCGCGCAAAGCGGTACTCGCGCCCGTCGAGCATGATCGACTTCATGTTGGTCCAGACGCGGTAGTCATACCCCTCGGCGGTCGGTGTGACTTGCAGCACGCGGAACACCGGCAGCACGACCACGGTGATGCGCACCCGCGCCGTCGCGGAATTGCTGCCGAAGCCGCTCTCCGCTACACACAGCATCGGCGCGAGCAGCAACGACGCGGCCAGCGCACAGCGCGCCGATTGAAGCCAATTTCCCGTCATAAGGCCCGATCCGTCCGAAGAACATGAGCTTCGGGCGCTGCATCGGCGCCCGACCTCCGGATATCGGCGGAAATGGGAAGAAGTGCAGGGCTCAGGCGGTTTTTTTCTCGGCGGTCCTTCTGGACCCCCGAAGGCGACATTCAGGGCAAGGCCCCTAGTAAGTCACCGTCACCCGCGTCGCGTTGCTGCCGTCGCCGGCCGGAGCGGTTGCGGCCTGCGGCGCAGCGCCGCCAGTGGTCGCCGCCATAGCACCGATCGCGCCGCGCCAGGCGGGGGCGAGGCTGTCGCGGCCATCGGCATCGGTGCCAGCCACCACGAACGACGTTTCTCCGACCTTGTCGAACCGGTACTCGCGCCCCTTGATGAGCACCGACTTCATGTTGGTCCAGACGCGGTACTCATGCCCACCCTTCACGGGCGTGATCTCGAGCACCTTGAAGGTCGGAAGAACGACCATCGTCAGGTTGAACCAGCCCGTGGCGCTGTTCGTGCCGCGCGTCGGCTCCGCGGAACTGAGCTGCAGCGGCAGTGGCAGCAGGAGCAGCAGCACGCCGACGGCGGCCAGCGGTGGCACCGTTCGCGGTGATTGCAGCGCAGCCGCCCTTGCAAAGCGCCTGTTTCCGGACATGGGAACTCCTCCTCGCAACCTGGATGGGAGGCATCGCATCGATGCCCAACCCGGTTTATCGGCAGAGTCTCGGGAAAATGAAGGTAGTCCGGGCGCTATTCTTCGCGCATTGCCTGCAATTTGCCAGCAGGCTTTTCCGTGTCGGCAAAGCCGCCGGCACAGCTCAGTAAGTCACGCCGACCGTCACGACGTCCAGGTAGCTGTCCGGCCGC
This sequence comes from Variovorax multivorans, assembly GCF_051216835.1. Taxonomy (NCBI): domain Bacteria; kingdom Pseudomonadati; phylum Pseudomonadota; class Betaproteobacteria; order Burkholderiales; family Comamonadaceae; genus Variovorax; species Variovorax multivorans. Next base: position 21,498 of record NZ_JBPJZL010000019.1, on the reverse strand, counting down.
ACGTTGACGCTGGCGCCCAGAACGCGGCCATACAAGGTCAGCGCCTGGACCTGGCCGGTGCCCGTGCCCGCGACGGTGTTGGTTCCCGTGACGCCGCCCCAGGGACTCGTGCGGGCGGCGTTGCTGTAGAGCCGGTAGGCCACCGTGTCGGTGTTGCCGGGCACGCCTCCGGTCGGCGTCATCGCCCCTGCACCGGTGGTCGCGTTGTTGGATGGCGTCAGCGCGACCGTGTAGGCCGTGGGCGTCGTGCAGGTGACGTTGATGGTGCTGATCTGGTCGATGTTGGCCCCGCCCGGGAGGCCCGCGACGGAGCCGAAGTTCAGCGGATCGGCCGTGACCAGGCAGCTCTTGGCGATGGTCGCGCTGACGATGAAGGCGAACTGGTCCGCCACCGCCGTGCCGCATGTCGTCGGCGGGGCGTTCGTGCTCGACGTCAGCGTGATCGAGGTATGGATTCCGGCGAAGTTGTCCTGGTACGCGCCCGGAGGCACGGTGGTCTGCAGGGCAATCAGCTCCCCTCGCATCGTGGTGCTTCCCGAGGAGGTGGTGGACCGGGCAGGAATGGCGATGTTGATGGTGTACGGGTTCGGCACCGCGGCGTTGCCGCTCGAGCCCCAGATCGTGCTGGTCGTCCCCTGGTAGAGCTGGAACTTCAAGGAGTCGCCCGCGCCGCTCTTCATGACGCGCGGATTGAAGTTCGTGAGACCTTCGTTGCCATCGCCGATGTTGAAGCAGACCCTCGCGTACTCGGTAGTGTTGGTGTTGCCGGTCTTGGTGCAGGTGTAGCTCAGCGTGGCGGTGGCGGGCGTGGGCGTGCCGCCGGCGACCAGGTCGACCGTGCCGAAAGCCACGGCCGTCATCGTCGCGGTGCAATTGATTGACGCCTGCGCGCTGCCCGCCGACAGCAGCCACAGCAGTGCGCAGAACAGAGGCAGGCGCAGGGCGCGCAAAGTACTGGTCAGAAGACTCATGGCGTCTTGGCCTCCCTGGCGCAGCGCAGCGGCCCGATCTGCGGGATTGCCACGCCGTCCTTGCGATAGTCGAAGCTGGTCCGGCAGGCGCCGCCGGGCGTCTGCACATCGAGCGTGTTGTGGGCTTGGAGCGATTCGAGATACACCGCGCCATCGAAGCCGACCAGCGCCGGCTCACCATCCTGCCCATTGGCGCGCACGCGGCTGCCCAGCGGCAGGGGCTTGCCCGCCTCGTCCACCAGCAGCAGCGCGGCCGCGCTGACCGGCGTGATGCCGAATCGCACCATCGTGCCGGAGCGGTCGCTCGGCGTGGCGACCGTTTTCACGCGCTCGATCTTCACGTCGGCGGGCAACTGCATCGGATCGATGGACAGCTGGTTGCTCTGGTAGGACCGCAGCGGCGCCACCAGCAGCATGCCCTTGTCGTCCGTGGTGCCGATGTCCCGGTTCTCCAGCCTCACGGGCACGCCGGCAATGCCGTCGGTGGAGACCACCGCGAAGGCGTCGTCGATGCGCCGGGCCGCGAAGGGCTGGCCGCCCATGAACGCGATCGAACCGGTGGCGCCGGCGTAGGCGTAACGGTTGTCGCCGAGCACGCTGATGCCGGCCATGGCGCGGCCATAGCGGCCCAGGTAGTCGATCTCGGCCTGTCCGCCGTTCTGGCCGCCGCCCTGGCGCAGGCCGGCGCGCCAGCCGATGCCGCCGTCGCCCGGCATGGAGCTCTGCGCATCGGCGGTGTAGACGGTCTGGCCGCGGTCGCGCTGGACGCCGGCGCTGGCCGTGACCTTGCCGTCCAGCGCCCAGGTAAAGCCGACGAAAAGGCTGCGTTCCCGGCGGTTGTCCAGGTTCTGGTTGAGGCTCACGTTCATCGAGGCACTGGATCCGATCGCCCTGAACCAATAGACACTGGCCAAGCGCGTCGCCTCCTGCGCCGGATAGCGCAGATAGAGGTAGCTGAGGCCGAAGCTGCCGAAGTCCTTGGTGGTGTAGCCGATCGACGCCCGGCCCGAACCGCTCGGCGGCGCGCTGCCGTACAGGGATGCGACGTCGCGGTACTCGCCGCGCGTGCGCGTGCCCTCGACCGCGAAATTGAACTGGTTGTCGCGCCAGCTGTAGCCCATGCTGAGCAGCGAGCCCCCCTCCCCGCGATAGCTGCTGCGCGCCACGGCGCCAGTGAACACGCCGCTCTGCCCGAGCAGCCATGCGCCGCCGACGCCGCCCTTGACCAGCCCCCTGGTGGCCTCGCCGTGCGCCTCCAGCGTGAAGCTGTTGCTCACGCCGTAACGCCAGACGCCGGTGGCGGCGGGGTCGCTGCCGTAGTCGTTCGAGCGCAGGCCGTAGTTCTTGCGCACCACGCCGAGATCGACGGACCAGTCGGACAGGCCCTCCCCCAGCAGCCGCTGCGTGTCGTACAGCGAGAAATCGAGTGTCGTGGCACGGCCGAAGGCATCGGTGAGAACCACCTGGGCGTTGCCCGCGCCGTTGATGCTCGGAACCGTGTTGAGCTGGAAGGGCCCCGCCGGGACTTGGCCGGTGTATTGGCGCAGGCCGTTGATGTAGAGCTCCACCTGCGAAGGCAGCGTGGCCGACCCCAGGAACGCCGGCAGCGGAGTGGTGGTGCGATAGGGTTGCAGCGAAAAATTGCGCGAAAGCTGGATGCCGCCGATCCGGGTGGAGCGCGACCACGGCAACGATGCGGTGGTGGTGTCGCCCACGCGCAGCGTCAGCATGTCGTCGGGGAACGACTGGCTCCAGGTGGTGTCGAGCCGGACCGAATCGTGCTGCCAGCCTTCGCTGTCGACGCGGGTCGCGCGCGACATCATCGTGCTGCTGAACACGCTGGTTCCGCTGAACGCGCGCACTTCGGCGAGCGCGTTGAGGCTGGAGTTGTTGCCCCGGCCCTGCGTGCCATAGAGGTCGTAGTTGAGCAGCAGGCCGGGCGAGGCGCTGGCCTTCGGCGAGACGACCGTCGACGTGTTGACCACGGTCCTGGGCAGGCGCAGCACGTCGTCGGGGGCGTTGATCGAAAGGGTCTGCCTTGCGGTGTCGTACGACACCTGCACCCCGGGAAGGCTCTTGAGCCGCACGGGATCGGACGCGCCCGCCGGCAGGATGAAGCCCAGTTGCCGCAGCGTGGTGGCACTGGCCCAGAGCTCCTGGCCGCGCAGGCCGAAATGCACCAGCCCCTGCGGGTTGCCGTTGAGGCTCAGCTCCAGATAGAGGTCGCTGCCGGTCGGGCCGGTAAGGTCACTTTCCGCGGCGGACGCGACCAGCCATGAGCTCGGGCCGGCTGCGGCGCCCTCGGCCTGAGCAGCAAACGGCATCAGACCGGGCAGCAGCAGCAGTGGCAACAGGCGCTCAGCGGACGCGTTGAAGCGGCGGGATTTTTTCCTGCGTCGCGTTGCCATTGATCTTCGTTTCCAGAACGCCGCCGCCAGCAAAGGCTTCCGCGGGTGTCTTCAAAGGCCAACGCATGCTCGCACCCGGCAGGACGTAGCCCATCAAGCCGGCATGCACTGCGGTGCGCCGGCCGGCGGTATCGACAAAATCCAGATCGGCAAGCTGGGCGTGCATCCCGCCGCCGTTGGCGACTTCGAGCACCGCCTGGCTGCCTTCGCGGCGCAGCGACCAAGCGAGTTGGGGCGCGGTCGGTTGCGCGCCAGCGGCGGCGATGAAGATGGGCACCGAATAGCGCAGCACGAGCTGCAGGCCCTTCTTTTCCTTCATCTCGACCGGCAGCTCATCGATGATGACCCGGTACGAGTTCTCGGCCGCGCCGGCAGGAACGCCGGTGCGGATGACGCGGATCAGCTGTCGCTCGGACGGGGCCAGCTGCACCATCGGCGGGCTCACGAGGAGTTCGCGCGAGGGCGTCAGCTTTTCGGCTCCGTTCTCCTGCGACCACTGATAGACCCGCACCTGGGCGTGCACCACGTCGTCACCGGTATTGCTGAGCCAGAGACCATCGGCGTTCTGCGTGGCCTGAAGCGTCAGCGTGACCGGAGAAACCTGCAGCCCGCTCGCCGAAGCGACCGCGTGAGCCAGGGCAAACGCGAGGGCAAAGGTGTAGCGAAGCAAGCGGTGCACGGGCAACCCAGGCAATCGATCAGTAGTTGACCTGGACGGTCACGGTGTCGAGGTAGGCGCCAGGCGTCACGTTGACGCTCGCGACCGTGGCCCACACGGGGATCGTCTGAGCCGCGCCGGTGCCGGTGCCGGCCACGCCATTGCCGACCGCGACGGGCGTGGCGGTGTTGCCCCAGATCGGACCGGTGGCGCTCACCGAGCGCAGTTGGTAGGCGATGGTGTCGGGGCCCGCCACGACGGGGCTCATCACGCCGGCGCCAGTGGTGTTGTTGTTCGAGGGCAGCAGGCCGATGTTGTAGGGCGTCGACTTGGAGCAGGTCACACTGATGTTGTTGCTGGCGGACAGAGCGGTGGCGGTGGAAGCGACCGAGCCGAAATCGATGTTCGATGCCGCACCTGCCGTGACCGAGCAGGCCTTGGTCACGGTAATGAGGACCTGAAACGTGGAGGTGGCCGTTGCGGCTACCGCCGCGCTGGTGGCCATGGCTGCAAGGACGGCGGCAACGATAAGGGAAGGTTTTTTCATGAGGAATGCCTACAGATGTAAGTAAGACGGAACTCTTGGTGAATCGAACGGGAAATGAAGTCCAAAGTTCACAACCTTGGAAGTGTGAATTTTAGTTAACAATTAGAAGAAAGGGTGTGAGAGTGTTACGTAAAGCGTAGGAGCTGTACTCTTCTCGTTGCGTTTTTGCAGACTTCCGTGACTTTTGTTACGAAATTCAGGCGCGCTAGCGCGGGTTTTCCAGGCGTCGCGTCGCCCGCCCGCCACGCCTCCCCAAACCGGTGCACCCGCACTGGCACGTCGCTTGCATAACCTGACCACTTGCTCTGATTAAGCGGTCAAACACACCATGCGCGTGCTCGTCGTCTACTGCCACCCGGTCGAAACCAGCTTCCACGCCGCCCTGCACCAGGAGGTGCTGAAGAACCTGCGCGCCGCCGGGCACGAGGTGGACGACTGCGACCTTTACGCCGAGGGCTTCAACCCGGTGCTGTCGCGCGAGGAGCGGCTGGGCTACCACGACGTGCCAGCCAACCAGCTGCCGCTGAAGCCCTACGTGGAGCGGCTGCAATGGGCCGAGGGCATCGTGTTCTGCTTTCCGACCTGGTGCTTCGGGCTGCCGGCGATGCTCAAGGGCTACTTCGACCGGCTCTTCATGCCGGGCGTGGCCTTCGATATCAGCGACCCGGCAAACGTGAAGCCGATGCTCACGCACATCAAACGCATCAGCGCCGTCGTCACCTACGGCCGGCCACGCTGGATGGCGATGTACATGGGCGATCCGCCGCGAAAGATCGTCACGCGGTACATGCTGCGGCTCACTGGCAGGCGCGCCAAGGTGGACTACCACGCCCACTACCACATGAACATCGCGACCGAGCCCCAGCTCAAGCGCTTCATGGCGCGCGTGGGGCAAGCGATGGCGCGTTTCGCATGAACGCTCCCTCGCTCCTCGACAACGTGCGGCTACCGCGCTGGCTGCTGCCCACGGACTGGCCGTTGCGCGACGGCGTGCCCGTGCTGGCGCGCATTGCGCTCGAAGCCGGCCGCGTGCAATCGGTGCAACCCGCCACAGCCGCAGCGCCGCCGTCAGCCTGGAACCTCGCCGGCACGCTGGCCCTGCCCGGCTTCGTCGACGCCCACACCCACCTCGACAAGGCCTTCACCCTGCCGCGCATGAAGCGGGTGCAGCCCGGCCTGCTCGGCGCCATCGACGCGATGCTGGCCGACCGCGTGCACTGGACGCCCGCCGACGTGCGCGAGCGCGCCTCGCGCGGCCTGCAATGGGCCTGGGAATGCGGCACCACGCACCTGCGCACGCATGTCGACTGGTGGGAGCCCGACTCGGTGCCGATGGCCTGGCCCGTGATGGCCGAACTGGCGCAGGAATGGGCCGGCAGGGTGCGGCTCGAACAGGTGAGCCTCATCAAGCTGCCGCTGTTCGAAGACGCTGCGCAGGCGATGCGTCTTGCCAAGCAGGTCAAGGCCACGGGGCCGCACGCGCTGCTCGGCGGCTTCGTGCACTCCACCAACTGGAGCGAGAACGCGCTGCGCAACCTGCTGGTGTCGGCGCAGACCTGTGACCTCGACATCGATCTGCACGTCGACGAAGAACTCAACTCCTCGGCGGTCGGCCTGCAGACCACGGCGCGCATCCTGCGCGAGATCGGCTACGAAGGCCGCGTGGTCTGCGGACACATCTGCGCGCTCGCCGCCCAGCCCGAGGCGCAGGCCTTCGCCACGCTCGATGCGGTGGCGCGCGCGCCGATCACGGTTGTCTCGCTGCCCGCCACCAACCTGCTGCTGCAGGACGCCGTCACCGGCCGCACGCCGCGCCAACGCGGCATCACGCTGGTGAAGGAAGCGCGCGAGCGCGGCATTCCGCTGCTCTTCGCCAGCGACAACGTGCAAGACCCCTTCTGCCGCCTCGGCAGTTTCGATCCCGTCGAAGCGCTGGGCACGGCCGCACTGGTGGCGCAGCTCGACGAGCCCTTCGACACCTGGTCGCAGGCACTGTGCCGCAGCGACTGGCTGCATCGCGCCCCCGCGCCCGCCACGCCCACGCTGGTCGGCCGCGCCGCCGACCTGGTGCTGTTCACGCAGGCCGACCGCCATGGCTGGCCTTCGCGCACCGCCACCCGCGTGGTGCTGCGCGATGGCCGCGTGACGCACGGCGACGCAACGCCCTTCCTTCCCCGGTAACGAACGAACGCACAAGGATTCCCATGCTCCACGGCTACATCCCGCCCCACCGCTTCCTGCCCTACCTGAGCTGGACCGAAATCGCCGCGCTGCCCGACCGCGAGAACACCGTCATCGTGCTGCCCTGCGGCGCCATCGAGCAGCACGGGCCGCACCTGCCGTGCTCGGTCGACAGCGTGATCTGCTCGGGCGTGATGGGCAAGGCACTGGAAAAGCTGCCCGCCGAGGTGCGCGCCTTCGCGCTGCCGACCATCACGTATGGCAAGTCGGAAGAGCATCTGCACTTTCCCGGCACCATGACGCTCACGGGCACCACGCTGCTGTCGACGGTGATCGAGATCGGCGAGTCGGTGTACCGCTCGGGCTTTCGCAAGCTGCTGTTCGCCAACGGCCACGGCGGCCAGCCGCAGGTGCTGGAAATGGCAGCGCGCGAGCTGCGCCTGCGCCACGGCGACTTCGTGATCGTGCCGCACGGCGTGTCGCGACTGCCGAGTGCGGCGAGCAAGCAAGTGAGCGAGCAGGAGAAGAAGCTCGCGATGCACGCCGGCCATTCCGAGACTGCGCTGATGCTCGCGCTTGCGCCCGACACGGTGCACATGGAGCGCGCGGTCGCCAACTTTCCGCCGCCCTTCCCGATCAAGCTGCTGTCGGCCGATGGCCGCCCGGCCTGCGCATGGACCGCGCGCGACTTCGGCCCCAGCGGCGTGATCGGCGACCCGACCACGGCCACGCGCGAACAGGGCGAAGCCATTCTCGACACGCTCTCCGACAGCTGGGTGCAGGCACTGACCGAGCTGTACGCGCTGCGCTGGGTCGTGCGCGAAGAAGCCACCTGGGAGCGCGGCCATCAGCAGGGCTTCATCCAGCAGAGCTTCGAACCGGCCTGAGATGGGCCTGAGCCTGCTTCTTGCATCGACTACTTCGCCTTTTCTTCATTTCACCCAGCCTACGAGAGGTCTCCCATGCGCTCCTTCGCACTGTCCCTGGCCGGCGCCGCCGCCATCGCCTTCCTCGCCGCCGCGCCCGCGCAGGCCGAGGACAAGTTCACCTACATGACCAACTGGTACGCACAGGCCGAGCACGGCGGCTTCTATCAGGCAGTGGCGCAGGGCATCTACAAGAAGTACGGCCTCGACGTGACCATCAAGATGGGCGGCCCGCAGGTCAACATCACGCAAATGATGGCTGCCGGGCAGGCCGACTGCATCATGGGTTCGAGCGACATCCAGATGATGCAGGTGCGCGAAGGCGGCGTGCCGGTGGTCAACGTGGCGGCCTTCTTCCAGAAAGATCCGCAGGTGCTGATCGCGCACGACGACGTGAAGAAGTTCGAGGACCTGAAGGGCAAGACGCTGCTCATTGGTGCGCAGGCCCAGCGCGGCTACTGGCCGTGGCTGAAGGCCAAGTTCGGCTTCACCGACGAACAAACGCGCCCCTACACCTTCAACATCCAGCCCTTCGTGGCGGACAAGAACACCGCGCAGCAGGGCTACCTGACCTCCGAGCCCTACGCCATCCAGAAGGCCGGCGTGAAGAGCACGGTGCTGATGTTCAGCGACCACGGCTTTCCGGCCTACGCGACCACCGTGTCGTGCATGGATAAAACGGTGAAGGAGCGCAGCAAGCAGGTCGCCGCGTTCGTGAAGGCCTCGGCCGAGGGCTGGAAGAGCTACCTCGCCGACCCGGCGCCCGCCAACGCGCTCATCAAGAAAGACAACCCCAACATGACCGACGACCAGCTGGCCTACAGCGTGGCCAAGCTCAAGGAGATGGGCATGGTCACCGGCGGCGACGCGGCCAAGCTCGGCATCGGCGTGATGACGGATGCACGCTCCAAGGCGAGCTACGACTTCCTCGTGACCGCGAAGCTGCTCGACCCGGCCAAGGTGGAGCTCGCCAAGACCTACACGACCGAGTTCGTGAAAGACGCCAAGGTCCTGCCCTGAGCCTTCCTTTCTCCATGAATCGCATCGAACCCCACACCCTCGCGCCACCGACGGCGCCTGCCGTGCCCGCGGTGGAAGTGCTCTCGGCCGAGAAGACCTACCCCAACGGCACGCAGGCGCTGCTGCCGGTGGACCTGTCGATCGCCGAGGGCGAATTCGTCACGCTGCTGGGCCCCTCGGGCTGCGGCAAGAGCACGCTGCTGAAGATGGTGGCGGGCATGCTCGAACCCAGCGACGGCAGGCTGCTGGTGTGGCGCAGGCCCGTGGCGCAGCTTCACGATTGCCCGCACAAGCTGTCGTTCGTGTTCCAGTCGCCCACGCTGATGCCTTGGGCCAGCGTGCGGACCAACGTGCGCCTGCCGCTTGACCTGGCCGGCGTGCCGCGCAAGGAGGCCGACGCGCGGGTGATGGAATCGCTCGCACTCGTGGGGCTCGAGAAGTTTGCCGATGCGCTGCCGCGCGCGCTCTCTGGCGGCATGCAGATGCGCGTGTCGATTGCGCGCGGCCTCGTCACGCAGCCCGACCTGCTGCTGATGGACGAGCCTTTCGGCGCGCTCGACGAAATCACGCGCCACAAGCTCGACGCCGACCTGCTGGAGCTGTGGCGCAAGAAGAAGCTCACGGTGATCTTCGTGACGCACTCGATCCACGAGGCAGTGTTCCTGTCGAGCCGCGTGGTGATGATGGCCGCGCGGCCGGGCCGCGTGGTGGAAGAGTTCCACATCGACGAACCTTATCCGCGCAGCGCCGACTTCATGGTGACGCCCGAGTTCGCGCGCTACGCCAAGCGGCTGCAGGACAGCCTGCTGCGCGCCAGCAGCGCCGACGAGGAGACCCCGCGATGACGAAAGCGAAAGCCACGCCCCTGCTGAACCAGCCGCGCGTGCAGCGCGTGCTCTACCCGGTGCTGATCGGCGTGGTGCTGGTCGCGCTGTGGCAATGGATGGTGGTGGCGATGGAGCTGCCGCCCTACCTGGTGCCCTCGCCCTACCTGATGATGCAGACGCTGGTGACCGACTGGGCGCCGCTGGGCAATGCGCTACTGGTCACGCTGAAGATCACGGTGCTGTCGTTCCTTCTGGCCACGGTGGCGGGCGTGCTGATCTCGTTCCTGTTCGTGCAGAGCAAGCGCATCGAGACCGCGCTCTTTCCGTACGCGGTGCTGCTTCAGGTGACGCCCATCGTGGCGGTGGCGCCGCTGATCATCATCTGGGTGAAGAACCCGGTGGCGGCCATGACGGTGTGCGCGGCGCTGGTGGCGCTGTTCCCGATCATCAGCAACACCACGCTGGGCCTGCGCAGCATCGACCCCGACCTGCAGAGCTACTTCAAGCTGAACCGCGCGACGCGCTGGCAGCAGCTGGTGCGCTTGCGCATTCCTAGCGCGCTGCCGTACTTCTTCGGTGGACTGCGCATCTCAAGCGGCCTGGCGCTCATCGGTGCTGTGGTGGCGGAGTTCGTGGCCGGCACGGGCGGCTCGGGCGCGGGGCTGGCGTACCAGATCCTGCAGGCGGGCTTCCAGCTGAACATTCCGCGCATGTTCGCGGCCCTGCTGCTGATTTCCCTCACCGGCGTCGCGCTCTTCGTGCTGATGGCCTGGCTGACCAAGCTGGCGCTGGGCTCGTGGCATGCGAGCGAACTTTCCCAGGATTGAACCTTGACCATGAATGCTCCCACCCTCACGCTCGACAGCGCCATCGAGCAGTTGCTGCTCGAACTGCCCGATCTCGACTGGATCACCGATGAAAGCCGCGTCACGCGGCTCTCGCAAGACTTCTCGTGGTTCAGCCCCGTGCTCACGCGCCAGTTGAAAGACAAGCGCGCCGACGTGGTCGTGCGCCCGCGCACCGAGGAAGAGATTCGCGCGGTGGTCGGCGCCTGCGCGCGCCGCTGCGTGCCGATCACCATCCGCGGCAGCGGCACCGGCAACTACGGCCAGACCACGCCGCTGGCCGGTGGCGTGGTGCTCGACATGACGGGCTACAACACCTGCCTGTGGGTGCGGCCCGGCGTGGCGCGCGCGCAGGCCGGCATCCGCCTGGGCGAACTGGAAAAGCAGACGAAGCCCACGGGGCAGGAGATGCGCTGCGTGCCCTCGACCTACCGCAGTGCGACGCTGGGCGGCCTGTTCGGCGGCGGCTTCGGTGGCGTGGGCTCGATCAACTATGGGCCGCTGGGTGCGTCCGGCAATGTGCTCGGCATTCGCGCGATGACCATCGAGGCCGAGCCGCAGGTGGTTGAACTGCGCGGCGCCGAAGCGATGCGCATGCACCACCTGTGGGGCACCAACGGCCTCGTGCTGGAGCTGGAAATTGCGCTGGCGCCCGCACATCCGTGGCTCGAAACGCTGGTGACTTTCGACGACTTCGAGAACGCGCTGAACTTCGCGGACAAGCTGGCGCATGCGCCGGGCATCATCAAGCGCGGCATCTCGTTCTTTGCCGCGCCGATCTCCGACCACCTCGCGCAGCTGGCCGCGCACCTGCCGAAGGGCTGCCACACGGTGCTGTCGCTGGTGGCCGAATCGAGCGAGCCCGCGATGATGCTGCTGGTGGAAGCGCACGGCGGCACCGTGAGCTACCGCAAGACGGCCGACGAGGTGCAGAAGAGCAACCGCACGCTGATGGAGTTCACCTGGAACCACACGACGCTGCACGCGCTGAAGATCGACCCGACGCTGACCTATTTGCAGAGCGGGTTCATTCCAGGCAGGCACGTCGAGCAGGTCATCGAGATGGAAAAGCTGCTGGGCGGCGAGGTGATGATGCACATTGAGTTCCTGCGCAACGTGGCGGGGCTCATGACCTGCAGCGGGCTGCAGCTGGTGCGCTTCAGCACCGAGGAGCGGCTGAACGAGATCATCCGCATCCATCGCGAGCACGACGTGCACATCAACAACCCGCACGTGAATATCGTGGAAGACGGCAAGGCCGGCGGACCGTTGCCGCCCGAAGTCATCGCGGTGAAGAAACGCTTCGATCCGATGGGCCTGCTGAACCCGGGCAAGCTGCGCGACTGGCCGGTGAAGGCTGCGCCAGCGGCCTGAGATTCAGCGCCGGCGGCGGCCTTGCACGAAGGCTGCTGCCACGATGGCCATTGCCAATATCCACAGCGGCCAGAGGCCGAAGGGCGCCACCCAGCGCGCATAGGGCGTGAGGCCCCGTCGGCCTTCGACGCTGGCTTCGAGCACGCCGCGCGTGAGGCGCGGCAGCTCGTGCGTTACATGGCCTTCGGCGTCGATCACGACCGTGGCGCCGGTGTTGGTGGAGCGCACCATCGGCCGCGCGAACTCGAGGGCGCGCATGCGCGAGATCGACAAGTGCTCGTCGATGGCGACCGAGTCGCCGAACCACGCGATGTTGCTCACGTTGAGCAGGATGGTGGGCGCAGTGGCCTCATCGCGGAAGTTCGCGCCGATCTCATCGCCGAACAAGTCTTCGTAGCAGATGTTCGGCGCGATGCGCTGGCCCTGCCAGACGAAAGGCGCCTGCGCGAGCCCGCCGCGCTCGAAGTCGCCGAGCGGGATGTTCATCATCTGGATGAACCAGCGGAAGCCCAGCGGAATGAACTCGCCGAAAGGCACCAGGTGGTGCTTGCTGTACGTGTAGGGCTGTGCGGCACCGGGCTGGAAGCCGAGCACCGAATTGCTGTAGCTGCCCTGGCCGCCCATCGGCAGGCCGACGATGGCGGCCTGCGTGCCCTGGCTGTAGCGCGCCTGGATCGCATCGAGGTAGCCGGCCGGCAACTGCTGCGGCAGCAGCGGCAAGGCGGTCTCGGGCGTCACGACGAGCGAGGCCCTGGCATCGCGCAGTTGCTCGCCGTACCAGCGCAGCGCGGTCTCGATGCCACCGCCGGGAATGAACTTTTCGTCCTGCGGGATGTTGCCTTGCAGGAGCGCGACCTGGAGCTTGCCAGTCGAACCCTTGGCGCCCTGAACGTCGCCATTCAGTGGTGGCACCAGATGCGGCACCGCGAACACCAGCGCGATCAGCACCAGTCCCTGCGCCATCTCCAAGCCGCGAACAGGTCGATGCAGTGCGACCAACGCAACGACCAGCGCCGCCACTGCACCGATGCCGTAGACACCGACCCACGGCGCGAGCGCGGCCAGCGGACCTTCGACATGCGCATAGCCACCGGCGCCCCACGGAAAGCCCGTGAACCAGCTGCCGCGCACAAGCTCGGCCAGCGTCCACAGCGCCGCGAAGACGAGCGCACCAGTCACCCGCCCTTTCGGCCCGCGCACAACGAACCAGGCAGCAGCAACCGCGTAGTACAGCCCCAGCGCCGCGGCCAGCGCCAGCACGGCGATGGCCGCAAGCGGCGCAGGCAGCCCGCCGTAGGTGTGCATCGAAATGAAGAGCCACCAGAAGCTGCCGGTGAGCCAGGTGGTGGAGAACAGCCAGCCATGCAGGCCAGCCCGGCGCCAGCCCGCGCCCTGCGCGCGCAGGCCGTCGAGCAGCCAGACGAACACACCGAGCGACAGCAATTGCAGCCACCACAGCGGCTTGCCGCCCACGGGCGAAGCCATCGAAAGCGCCTGCGCGAGCCCGGCGACACCGAAGCCGAGCAGGCGGAACAGGTTGGCGGAAGAGGATGCCGGCGCGCCGCGCATCAGTCGGCCGCGTCGCCGCCGCGGGCCGGGGACACCTTGAACCAGCGCACCGCGCCGCCCTTGGTGTGCAGCACCACGAAGTCGAAGCCGCCGATCGCATGGTGCTCGCCGCGCTTGGGCACGTGGCCCATCTCGTGCGCGATCAGGCCGCCGATGGTGTCGAAGTCTTCGCTGAGCTGTTCTTCGTCGAACACGATGCCGAAGGCCTCGGCCACGCGCTCGATGGGCGTGTCGCCCGAGACGCGGTAGGTGTGGTCGGCAAGGCCGAAGATGTCGCCCTCGTCTTCGGCGATGTCGAACTCGTCCTCGATCTCGCCGACGATCTGCTCGAGCACGTCCTCGATGGTGATGAGGCCCGCGACACGGCCGAACTCGTCGATGACGATGGCCAGGTGGTTGCGGTTGCCGCGGAACTCGCGCAGCAGATCATTCAGGCCCTTGCTCTCGGGCACGAAGGTGGCCGGACGCAGCAGGGCGCGGATGTTCAGGCCCGGCGCGCGCTGCAGCTTGAGCAGGTCTTTCGCGAGCAGGATGCCGATGATGTTTTCTTTTTCGCCCTCGTACACCGGGAAGCGCGAGTGCGCGGTGTCGATGATGAGGTGCAGCAGTGCATCGAACGGCGCGTCGATGTTCACCAGGTCCATGCGCGGCGCGGCGACCATGACGTCGCCGGCGGTCATGTCGGCCATGCGCAGCACGCCTTCGAGCATCACGCGCGACTCTGCGCCGATCACCTCGTTGTCCTCGGCGTCCGCCAGGGTTTCGATCAGCTCGTCGCGCGAGTCGGGACCGGGGTGGATGAATTCGGCGAGCTTCTGGAGAAAGCCGCGCTTGTCTTCCCGTTCAACGGGAGCGCGTTCAGGGTGAGGGTCGGCCACTGCGGGAGGGCTTAGTTGAGGAGGGACAAGGATACCGGATTGCGTGTGACACGCTCTACCCCACGGCCGGCATAAGCCAGTTGGGGGCGCCCCGCTCCCTCAGGGGGCGGATTTCTTGCGGGCGTCGCGCATGCCGCTGCGCACTTCCTGCAGGCTGGCCAGGAAGGCCCAGAACTGCTTGGCGCGGCTCTTGAGCGCGAAGTCGACCGCGGCGTAGTGCTCCAGGGCGATTTCGCTCATGCGGCTGTCGAAGGTAGCGCTGGGCAGCTCGAGGTGAGCCTCGGCTTCGGAGCCGCTGCGCACCACGGTGGCGCCGGCGTTGCGGGCGATCTTCAGCATGGCGGCGTTTTCGCTCAGCGCATGAATGAAGAGCATGCCCACGCCTTCGTTGCGGGCCACGACCACGGCGCGCTCGAACAGGCGGGCGCCGTAGCCGCGGCCGCGGGCGTGCGCCGAGACCGACACGCCGAATTCGGCGCAGTCGCTGTGCTCATCGCCGGGCGCGAAGGCCAGGTGCGCCATAGCGATCAGGTCGAGGCGGCGGTTGTAGATGCCGAAGAGCTCGTCGCGCTCGAAGTCGAGGCTGTCGACGTAGCGCTGGACCTGTTCGTCGGCCGCCGCATAGCCGAAGCGCAGGTAGCGATCGTGCGGGGTGAGTTCGAGCAGGTGGCGGGCGATGCGCTCCCGTTCGCGCGGGCCGATCGAGCGGATCGGCACCATGACGGGTTGAGGCGCGCTGACGGCGCGTGGTTGCGCTTCAACCATCGGCGCTTTCAGGAAAGAGCCGAGGCCGAGAGACGCTTTGAGAAGGGTCTTGGCGGTGAGCATGACCCAAATGTAAGGGTTTTCCCTTAAACAACAAGTCCACAAGGTCAATCGCGGGACACATTCGTGAACCAGTACCGAGGGACGTGGCGCTCACGCAACCAGATGTAGCTAAACCGGCACAGCTGTTGTGGCTTTGACACGGTCCAGAACGAAGCTGGTCTTGCAGTCTTCCACGCTAGGGTGCTTGAGCAGGGTGTCCATGATGAATCGGCTGTAGTGGGCCATGTCGGCCACCACGACGCGCAGCAGGTAGTCCATGTCGCCGGTGAGCGCGGCGCATTCGACCACCTCGGGCCAGGTCTGCACGCTGGCGCGAAACAGGTCCATCGGGTTGCGCTTGTGGGTCTCGGTGTGCTTTTCGAGCCGCACGTTGAGGTAGGCGGTCAGCCCCAGGCCGATGGCTTCGGGCTGGACCAGGGCCACGTAGCGGTCGATCACGCGGTGCTCTTCCAGCCGCTTGACCCGCCGCAGCACGGCGCTGGGCGACAGGCTCACCTGCTCCGCGATCTGGTCGTAGGTTGCACGGCCGTCTGCTTGCAGCGTGCGCAAAATCATCCTATCAATCTTGTCCAGAGCTTCCATTTCATCATTCTTGCAGTTTTACTGCGCAAGAGCCACCATGAGCGCCCGGAAACGCAGAAAACCTGAGAGGCATCCACCCTACATTGCATGACCGGCCGATTTAGCGCCTTATTCATTCAATCCCCACCCACCGGAGACCGCACATGAGCCAAGCCGACGCACCCGCCTTCACGCCCTGGGAGAACCCCATGGGCACCGACGGCTTCGAATTCATCGAGTACGCGGCACCCGATCCGGTCGCCATGGGCAAGGTGTTCGAGCGCATGGGCTTCAAGGCCGTGGCCAAGCACCGCCACAAGAACGTGCTGCTGTACCGCCAGGGCACGATCAACTTCATCCTGAACGCGGAGCCCGATTCCTTCGCGCAGAAGTTCGCACGCGAGCACGGTCCGAGCGTGTGCGCCATCGCCTTCCGCGTGCAGGACGCCAAGCAAGCCTACGAACGCGCCACGGCACTCGGCGCGTGGGGTTTTGCCGACAAGGCCGGTCCTGGCGAACTGAACATTCCCGCCATCAAGGGCATCGGCGACAGCCTGATCTACCTGGTGGACCGCTGGCCCGGCAAGAACGGCGCGAAGCCCGGCGACATCGGCAACATCGGCTTCTACGACGTCGACTTCGAGGCGTTGCCCGGCGTTGCGCCGGAACAGGCGCTTTCGCCGTTCGGCAACGGCCTGACCTACATCGACCACCTGACGCACAACGTGTATCGCGGCCGCATGAACGTCTGGGCCGGCTTCTACGAAAAGCTCTTCAACTTCCGCGAGATCAAATACTTCGACATCGAAGGCCAGGTGACGGGCGTGAAGAGCAAGGCCATGACCAGCCCCTGCGGCAAGATCCGCATCCCGATCAACGAAGAGGGCAAGGAACAAGCTGGCCAGATCCAGGAATATCTGGACATGTACCGAGGCGAAGGCATCCAGCACATCGCGATGGGCTCGGACGACCTCTACAGCACGGTCGACGCGCTGCGCACCAATGGCGTGACGCTGCTCGACACCATCGACACGTACTACGAGCTGGTCGACAAGCGCATCCCCGGCCACGGCGAGAGCGTGGAAGAGCTGCAAAAGCGCAAGATTCTGATCGACGGCAAGAAGGACGCGCTGTTGCTGCAGATTTTCAGCGAGAACCAGCTGGGCCCGATCTTCTTCGAGTTCATCCAGCGCAAGGGCGACGACGGCTTCGGCAACGGCAACTTCAAGGCGCTGTTCGAGAGCATCGAGCTCGACCAGATGCGCCGCGGCGTGCTGAGCGCCGCAAAATAAGGGCCCCTTCCCTTATTGCTTCTGGAGCCCGCATGCGCAGCTGTACGTCTTCAATCGGTTTGACCTTCATCGCGGCAGCTGCCGCCGTTCTTTCGGGTTGTGCCATGGCACCGGCGGCCGCGCCGGTGGCCGGCTCGCACCTGGACACGGTGCAGAAGGCCGCGGTGCTGCGCATCTGCACGCCGGGCGACTACAAGCCCTTCAGCTTCCAGAAGACGGACGGCGCATTCGAGGGCATCGACGTCGACCTGATGACTGGCTTCAGCGCCAGCCTCGGCGCGAAGCCCGAGTGGGTCAAGACCACCTGGGCCAACCTGCTGCCCGACCTGAGCGCCGGCAAGTGCGACATCGCCGTGGGCGGCGTGTCGGTCACTACCGACAGGCAGAAGCGCGCCTTCTTCAGCGCGCCCTACATGGTCAACGGCAAGACGCCCATTGCGCGCTGCGCCGACGTGTCCAAATACCAGAGCGTGGCCGCCATCGACAAGCCGTCGGTGCGCGTCATCTTCAACCCGGGCGGCAGCAACGAACGCTTCGCCCGGACCAATTTCAAGCAGGCCAAGCTCACGCTGCACGGCGAGAACGTGACGATCTTCGACGAGATCCTCGCCAACCGCGCGGATGTGTTCGTGACCGAAGCGGCCGAGGCCATCACACAGCAGAAGCTCAAGCCGGGCCTGTGCGCGATCAACCCCGACAAGCCGCTGCAGTACGGCGAAATGGCCTGGATGCTGCCGCGCGACGACGTGGCCTTCAAGTCGTATGTCGACCAATGGCTGCACCTGCAGCAAGCCGGCGGCGACTTCCAGCGCACGATGGACCGCTGGCTCAAGTAACTCAAGATTCGATCTCATGGAAACCCCTGCCGCTGTTGTCACCCCCGCCGTCTACGGCGCCTCGGACCGGCCGCCCCGCGGCGACTACTCGCGCGGCGGCGCGGTGCTGGCCGACTACACCTGCCCGCAGGACTGGGCCAGCTATACGGAGGCCGATCACGACACGTACCGCCGGCTCTATGAGCGCCAGGCAGCGCAATTGCCCGGGCTGGCCTGCGACGCCTTCATCAAGGCACTGCCTTCGCTCGGCGTGAAGGACCGCATCCCGCGCTTCGAGGAACTCAACGAACGGCTGCACCGCGCAACGGGCTGGGAGATCGTGGCGGTGCCGGGGCTGATTCCGGAGCTGCCGTTCTTCACGCTGCTCGCGAACCGCAAGTTTCCGGTGACGGACTGGATCCGCAAGCCCGAAGAGTTCGACTACATCGTCGAGCCCGACGTGTTCCATGACCTGTTCGGCCACGTGCCGATGCTGTTCGACCCGACCTTCGCCGACTACGTGCAGCGCTACGGTGCAGGTGGCATCAAGGCGCATGAGCTTGGCGCCGGCGAGAAGCTCGCGCGGCTCTACTGGTACACGGTGGAGTTCGGGCTGATCCGCCAGCCAGACGGCCTTCGTGCCTACGGCGCCGGCATCCTGAGCTCAGTGGGCGAACTGAAGCACGCGGTGCTCAGCGACGAGCCGCGCCGGCTGCCGCTGAACCTGCTACGCACCATGCGCACGCGCTACAAGATCGACACCTACCAGGCCAATTACTTCGTGATCGACAGCTTCGCCCAACTGTTCGACTTCACGGCGCCTGACTTCACGCCGTTGTACGAGTCGCTGAAGGTCGAGTCCGACATCGAGGCTGGGGTACTGCTGCCGGGCGAATCGGGCAAGGCCTGAATTTTCGAAGGGTTTTCAGTCGCCGCGCAGCTATCGCGCGTGCGACAGCGCACACCCGCTCCCTAGGACAAGCCCGCTGGCGGCGGAGGCGCACTGCCTCCCACAATCCGCGCCAAAGGAGCTTGCATGCAGACAACATCCGCGCAACAAAACTATCCGGCCGGCGTACCGCACGAAATTCATCCCGAGCAGTACCGTTCATTGCCTCACATGTTCGACGAGGCCTTCGGCCGTTATGCCGATCGGCCGTTCTCGGTCTGCATGGAGCGCTGGATGTCTTACGGGGAGCTCGACACGCTGTCGAAGGCGATGGGCGCCTGGCTGCAATCGCGCGGGCTCGAGCCTGGTGCACGCGTGGCGATCATGCTGCCCAACATTCCGCAGTTTGCGGTCACCATGTGCGGCGTGCTGCGTGCGGGCTATACCTGCGTCAACGTCAATCCGCTGTACACGGCGCGGGAGCTGGAACATCAGCTGAAGGACTCCGGGGCAACGGCCATCGTCATCCTCGAGAACTTTGCGGCAACGCTTGAAAAGGTGATCGAGCGCACGCCCGTGAAGCACGTGGTCATGACGTCGATGGGCGACTTGCTGGGCGGGTTGTATGGCGCGTGGATCACTGTGGCGGTGCGCCATCTGGCGAAGCTCGTGCCGGCCTACAAGTTGCCGTTGAGCGATGGGCGTGCGGTCACTCCGTTCACCCAGGCGATCTCCGAGGGGCGCGGCCGCACGCTGGGGCCCGATCAGAGCACACTCGATTCGATCGCGTTCCTGCAGTACACGGGCGGCACGACTGGCCTGTCGAAGGGCGCGGTCCTGACCCATCGCAACATCGTCGCAGCAACGCTGCAAGCCGAGGCCTGGTTCACGCCGGCGCTATCGCGCGCCGGTGACCTCGCGAAGGTCAACAGCATTGCGGCGCTGCCGCTGTATCACATCTTCGCGCTGACGCTGTGCCTGCTGGTGATCCGCCAGGGCTCGCACATGACGCTGATTCCGAACCCGCGGGACTTCAACAAGTTCATCGCTGTGCTGAAGAAGCGACCGTTCCACATGCTGCCGGCAGTGAACACGCTGTTCAATGCGCTGCTGATGCACCCCGAGTTCAAATCGATCGACTTCTCGACGCTGTTCGTTTCGCAGGCGGGCGGCATGGCGGCCTCGGAAGGCACGGCGCGCAAGTGGTTCGAGGCTACCGGCTGTCCGATGATCGAAGGCTGGGGCATGAGCGAGACCTGCGCGATCGGGACCAACAATCCTGTGTCGAACACCAAGTTCACCGGGACGATCGGACTGCCGTTGCCCAGCATTGAGATCGCGATCAAGGACGATGACGGGAATTCGCTGCCGATCGGCCAGTCTGGCGAGCTCTGCATCAAGGGGCCGAATGTGATGACGGGCTATTACAACCAGCCCGCCGAGACTGCGGCGGCCTTCACCGCCGACGGCTTCATGCGCACTGGCGACATCGCCGTGATGCAGGAAGACGGCTACAGCCGCATCGTCGATCGCAAGAAAGACATGATTCTGGTGAGCGGCTTCAACGTGTTCCCGAACGAGCTCGAGAACGTGATCTCGCTGTGCCCTGGCGTTGTGGAATGCGCGGCGGTGGGTGTGCCTGATGAGAAGCAGGGCGAGGCCATCAAGGTCTTCGTGGTCCGCAGGGATCCGACGCTGACCGAAGACGCCGTGCTCCAGTACTGCCACTCGCAGCTCACGGGCTACAAGCGGCCGAAGCACATCGAGTTCCGGGAATCGCTGCCGAAAACCAATGTAGGGAAGATCCTGCGCCGCGAACTTCGCACCGCTGCGATCGCCTGAATGAGCCATTCGTCGGCGAGCGCCGGGCTGCCGGCGAATGTCATCGTGTTCGAGCGAGGGTGGTTGTCTTCGAATAACGTCCTGTTCGTGGGCGATGAAGAGACGGCTGTGGTCGATACGGGGTATGCGACGCATGCCGATCAGACCTTGGCCTTGGTTGAATCAGTGCTGGAGAAACGGCCGCTTGATCGGATTCTGAATACGCATCTTCACAGCGACCACTGCGGGGGGAACGCGGCGCTGCAGGCGCGCTATCCGTTGGCTCGTACTGAGATTCCGCCAGGCGAGGCTGCGCTGGTGGAGAGTTGGGATCAGCGCGGCCTAAGTTTCCTGGCGACGGGGCAGACATGCCCACGGTTTCGCTTTACGGGACTGCTGCGGCCAGGAACGGAATGCGTGCTCGGGGACAAACCGTGGCAGGTGCATGCTGCGCCAGGCCACGATCCGCATTCGGTCATTCTGTTCGACGCGGAATCACGGACGCTGATTTCTGCAGATGCCCTGTGGGAGAACGGATTTGGCATTGCGTTTCCCGAGCTGGCCGGCGAACCGTCGTTCGAAGATGTGGGCGCGACGCTGGATCTGATCGGCGAGCTCAGGCCGCAACAAGTGATTCCTGGACATGGCGCTGCCTTCGACGATGTCGACAAGGCCTTGTCCGTTGCGCGTCGACGGCTCGACGGCTTGCAGCGCGATCCAGTGAAACACGCACGTCACGCCATCAAGGTGTTGATGAAGTTCAAGCTGCTGGAGGTGCAATCGATCTCTGTCGTGGATTGGAATGCCTGGTTGCGGGGCACCGCTTATCTTGAAGCCATTCGATCGCGCTTTTTCGGCGCTGTTGATTTGGATCAATTGACCAGAGATATCTTGGCGGAATTGGTTGCCGCAGGCGCAGCTGAGATGAGCATTTCAGGTATTCGCAATACCTAATTCGCTTCCTGATTGCGTTCCCCCAAAGCAAAAACCCCCAGTCAATGCTGACTGGGGGTTTCTGGGCTGTAAGAGCCTGACGATGACCTACTTTCACACGGGAACCCGCACTATCATCGGCGCTGACGCGTTTC
>NZ_JBPJZL010000018.1:0-127302 GCF_051216835.1 Variovorax multivorans | reverse complement strand
GAAACGCGTCAGCGCCGATGATAGTGCGGGTTCCCGTGTGAAAGTAGGTCATCGTCAGGCTCTTACAGCCCAGAAACCCCCAGTCAGCATTGACTGGGGGTTTTTGCTTTGGGGGAATGCTTTTGGGATCTGCAAATATCCAAATGCGCAGAAACAAAAAAAGCCCGATGAATCCATCGGGCTTTTTTATTGGCGCAGCCAGTGTGATTAGGCCGCCAGGCGCTGCTCGATAGCAGCCTTGGTTTCCGGCAATTCCGTCGGCAGATGGTGCTCCAGCTGCTTGAACAGTTCCGCGTGCAGCTTCAACTCCGCTTGCCAGGCTGCCTTGTCAATACTGGTCACCGTGGCGAATTGCTCGGCGCTGAAGTTCAAGCCCGTCCAGTTCAGATCTTCATAGCGCGGGCTCACGCCGGTGATGTGCTCCACACCTTCGGTCTTGTTGCCTTCGACGCGATCGATCATCCACTTCAGCACGCGCATGTTCTCGCCATAGCCTGGCCAGACAAACTTGCCGTCAGCACCTTTGCGGAACCAGTTGGTCGTGTAGATCTTCGGCAGCTTAGCGCCCGAGGCTTCCAGCTTCTTGCCGAGATTGAGCCAATGCTGGAAATAGTCGCTCATGTTGTAGCCCATGAACGGCAGCATCGCGAACGGATCGCGGCGCACCACGCCTTGCTGGCCGGCAGCGGCGGCAGTGGTCTCCGAACCCATGGTCGCAGCCATATAAACGCCTTCGACCCAGCTGCGGGCTTCGGTCACCAGCGGCACGGTGGTCGAGCGGCGACCGCCGAAGATGAAGGCGTCGATCGCCACGCCCTTCGGGTCGTCCCAAGCGTCGTCGAGCGCTGGGTTGTTTGTGGCTGCCACGGTGAAACGCGAGTTCGGGTGTGCCGCCTTGGCACCGGTTTCCTTGGCGATCTGCGGCGTCCAGTCATTGCCTTGCCAGTCGGTAAGGTGCTCGGGCAGCGTCTTGGTGTCCTGCTCCATGCCTTCCCACCACACGTCGCCGTCATCGGTCAGTGCCACGTTCGTGAAGATCACGTCGTGGTGCAGACTGTCCATACAGTTCGGATTGGTCAGCATGTTGGTACCAGGCGCCACGCCGAAGTAACCCGCCTCGGGGTTGATGGCGTAGAGGCGGCCGTCCTTGCCGGGCTTGATCCAGGCGATGTCGTCGCCGATGGTCGTGACCTTCCAGCCTTCGAAGCCGGCAGGCGGCACCAGCATCGAGAAGTTGGTCTTGCCGCAAGCGCTGGGGAATGCGGCCGCCACGTGGTACTTCTTGCCTTCAGGACTCGTCACGCCCAGGATGAGCATGTGCTCGGCCAGCCAGCCTTCGTCGCGGCCCATGTTGGAAGCGATGCGAAGCGCGAAGCACTTCTTGCCCAGCAGTGCGTTGCCGCCGTAGCCGGAGCCATAACTCCAGATCTCGCGCGTCTCGGGGTAGTGAACGATGTACTTGGTCTTGTTGCAGGGCCAGACCACGTCCTTCTGGCCGGCTTCGAGCGGCGCGCCCACGGTGTGCACGCAAGGCACGAAATCGCCATCGGCGCCCAGCACCTCGTACACGGCCTTGCCCATGCGGGTCATGATGCGCATGTTGACGGCCACATAAGGCGAGTCGGAGAGCTCGATGCCGATGTGGGCAATCGGCGAGCCCAGCGGGCCCATGCTGAACGGCACGACGTACATCGTGCGGCCCTTCATGCAACCGTCGAACAGGGGCTGCAGGGTCGCCCGCATTTCGGCCGGTGCCATCCAGTTGTTGGTGGGGCCGGCGTTTTCCTTTTCCGCGGAGCAGATGAAAGTGCGGTCTTCGACGCGCGCCACGTCGCTCGGGTCGGACACCGCGAGGAAAGAATTGGGGCGCTTGACGGGGTTGAGCTTCTTGAAGGTGCCGGCGTCGACCAGTTGCTGGCAGAGGCGGTCGTATTCTTCCTTGCTCCCGTCGCACCAGTGGATGGATTCGGGCTTGCACAATGCGGCCATGTCGGCCACCCAGGCAATCAGTTTCGCGTTCTTGACGTATGAGGGCGCCTGAATGTTGAGGCCCTGCATCGTGGGTGCGTTCATCGGAAAATCTCCTAAGTTGAAAAATCGTCTTTCCGAACGGGGCGCTGTGCCTGCTCAGGCACGGAGGTCCGTTTGAGAAAACGTTTCGCTTCGGGAGATTGCGTCAGTGCGGGCCGCACCGCCCGCAGACAAAGGCGACAGTACCTGTCAGCGTCAGGCCATGAAGACCGCGATCGATGCCAGCAGCAGCATCAGCACGCCGCCGGCCAGCGGAAGCACCAGCGGCATCAGGTGAACGACCGATTCGACGGCGTCTTTTTCAACAGCGGCGCCGTGGCTCGGCTCGACGGGAGTAGGGTTGGACATCGGGAAATTCCTCGAAGGCTCAATTGACAAACTGATGGCATTTTACCGGCGGGTAGCCCAGGGCCGGTCTAGGGGGATGCGAGCCCCTTAATTGGGCTTGTCGGGGTTGATCTTGCGGCTCAATGCTGCTCTTCAGCCTCGAAGCCCGCATCCTTCAGCGCGGCCAGCACGCTGGCCAGATGGGCCCGCCCGCGCGTCTGCAGCACCAGCTCGACGTCGACGTTCTGCGCCGCCAGCATCGTGAAGGCGCGTTGATGATGGACCTCGTCGACGTTAGCGCCCGCTTCGGCCACAGTGGCCGTGATCTGGGCCAATGAGCCCGGCACATCGCGCGCGCTCACACGCACGCGTGCCAGCCGCCCCGCCCGCACCATGCCGCGCTCAATGATGGCCGCGAGCAGCAGTGGATCGATGTTGCCGCCCGACAGAACCAGCCCTACACGCTTGCCCTTGAAGCGTTCGGGGTGCCGGATCAGCGCCGCCAGCCCCGCCGCGCCCGCGCCTTCGACCAGCGTCTTCTCGATTTCGAGCAGCATCAACACGCCCTGCTCGATGTCGCCTTCGTCTACCAGCAGCAGATCGTCGACCTTGCTCGCGATGATTTCCTGCGTCAGCACGCCGGGCGTGCCGACCGCAATGCCTTCGGCGATCGTGCTCTTGCCCTGCACGTGGTGCGTGCCCTTGATGGCGTTGACCATCGCCGGAAAGCGCGTGGTTTGCACACCGACGATCTCGATGCCCGGCTTACGCTCGCGCGCGGCGACCGCCATGCCCGCGATCAGCCCGCCGCCGCCCACTGCCACCACCAGCGTGTCCAGGTCGGGTACGGCGTCGAGCATCTCAAGCGCCACCGTGCCCTGGCCCGCGATGATCGCCTCGTCGTCGTAGGGATGCACGAAGGTCAGCCCCTCGCGCTGCGCAAGCTCGAAAGCGTGGGTTCGCGCCGCCTCCAGCGTGTCGCCGTGCAGCACCACCTCGGCGCCGAAGCCGCGCGTGCGTTCGATCTTCACGCCGGGGGTGAAGCGCGGCATCACGATCAGCGCGCGCAGTCCGAGGCGCTGCGCGTGATAGGCCACACCCTGCGCATGGTTGCCGGCAGACATGGCAATCACTCCGCGTGTACCGTTCTGAGAAAGATCGACCAGCTTGTTGCACGCCCCCCGTTCCTTGAACGAGGATGTGAACTGCAGGTTCTCGAATTTCAGGAACACCTGAGCGCCGACGATTTCCGACAGGGTGCGCGATTCAACACACGGCGTGTTGAGCACCTGGCCTTGCAGGCGCGCCGCGGCGCGCTCGATTTCCTGGATTCCGATCATGGCGCGCATTGTGGCTGGAATCGCACCATCAGGGTTTTTCCCGTTTACTGGTCTTCCCGAAGCTAAAAGTCTGCGTTATGGTCGCTCCGAGATTGAGATTGTCCTCGTTGGAGGTTGCCTGATGGCCAAGCGTGCGGGTGTCGATGTAGTGGCTGCTGCAGTACGCGGGCAGGCATTGCCGTCGCCCGGCCTCAAGGAGGCGCCGGTGCTCGAGCTCATGTGCTCGCACTTCGTGCTCACGCTCGCGGCCAAGCAGGGGCCGCGCTTCAATGTGCGGCGCGATATCAACGGCCTCCTGTCGCTCACGGGCCGGCACCTGGTGTGGCCCGCGGCGGTACTGCAGCGGCTGCGCGAATTCCTCGGACGCCGCTGCGCGGGCAACGAAGCCTGGAAGGGTGTCGAAGACTTCGACGGCCGCACGCTGCTGGAGCGCCACGGCGTGTGGCGCGGCCCGTATGAAGAAGGCACGCTCTTCTTCTACCTCGACGAATACGCCAAGGACCAGCCGAAGGACCTGCTCTCGGTGCTGGCCGTCACGCGCGACTGGCTCACGCATGCACTGCGCAAGCAATCGACGCTGGTCGAGAAGAACATCGATGCGCTCGCGGGACTGCTGCAGCTCAACAAGGCCGAGCGTGCACTGCTGCTCTACGGCACGCTCGCACGCTACCAGCGCGACCTGCGCTCGCTGCTGGTCGAGTTCAAGGTCAACAACGCACCCGAGGCCTATGCCGCCATCGCCGACATCGCGGGCGTCAACGCGAGCGAAGTGGGCGAGGCGCTGCGCGCAGGCTCGCGGCTCGAACGCATCGGGCTCGTCGAGAACCTCATCTCCGAGCACAACATCACCGACCTCGCAGACCTCATGAAGGTCAGCGAGAAGCTGCCGCCCGTGCTCATGCGCGAATACCGCGACCACAACGAGCTGATGGCCGTGTTCACGCGGCCTTCGGCCAAGAGCGCACTCACGCCGCACGATTTTTCCTTCGTGCAGGAAGACGCGCAGATGCTCGTCACGCTGCTGCGCGCGGCGGTCGCGCGCAAGGAGCCCGGCGTCAACGTGCTGCTTTATGGCCCGCCCGGCACCGGCAAGACCGAACTCGCGAAAGTCGTTGCGCAGGCCGCCGGACTCGAGCTCTTCGAAGTCGAGTACGCCGACCGCGATGGCAACTCGCTGAGCGGCCGCGACCGCTACCGCTCTCTGCAGATCGCGCAGGTGTTCCTCAAGGGCAGCGCGCAGGCCGCACTGCTGTTCGACGAAGTCGAAGACGTCTTCCCGCCCATCAGCACCGAGGCCGCACAGTTCATGGCGCGCGCCGAGCAGATTCCGGCCCCCACCAGCGGCAGCGTCAGCGGCAAGGCCTGGGTCAACCAGATCCTCGAAGCCAACCCCGTGCCCACGCTGTGGGTCACCAACCGCATCGAGCAGATCGACCCGGCCTTCCGTCGTCGCTTCGCCTATCACCTCGAACTCAAGTCGCCGCCGCCCGGCGCGCGCGAGCAGCTCGTGAAGAAGACGCTCGAAGGCGTGGTCGTGTCCGAGGCTTTCACTGCCAAGCTGGCCGAGCGCAAGGGCCTCACGCCCGCGCAGATCCGCACGGCGGTGCGCTTCGCAGGGCTCGCGCGAACCGACGACGCATCGATGGAAGCGCTCATAGAGCGCCAGCTGCGCAATGCCGACCTGGCGCTGGGCACGCTCGACACCGGTCGTGGCGAGCGCCGCAGCGTCACCACCTACGACCTTGACATGCTCAACGTCGAGACCCGTTTCGAAATCCCGCGCATCGTCGAGGCACTGAAGGCGCGCGGCCACGGCACGCTGTGCTTTTACGGCGCGCCAGGCACCGGCAAGACCGCGCTGGCCGAGCACATCGCAAAGGCAGTGGGCCGTCCGCTCATCGTCAAGCAGGCCAGCGACCTCATGAGCAAGTACGTCGGTGAAACCGAACAGAACATGGCTGCCATGTTCCGCGAGGCCGAGAACGAAAAGGCCGTGCTGCTGCTCGACGAGGCCGACAGCTTCCTGCAGGACCGGCGCGGCGCGCAGCGCACCTACGAGGTCACCGAGGTCAACGAGATGCTGCAGGGCATGGAGCGCTTCAACGGCGTCTTCATCTGCACCACCAACCTGCTCGACCGGCTCGACCAGGCTGCGCTGCGGCGCTTCACTTTCAAGATCAAGTTCATGCCGCTCACGGCCGCGCAGCGCGAACGCATGTTCATCACCGAGGCGCTCGCCGGCGACGCCGCGCTCATGACGAGCGCCATGCGCTCGCGGCTGGCGCCGCTGACACAGCTGTGCCCGGGGGATTTCGCGGCGGTGAAACGACAGGTCGATATCCTCGCGGCGGAGTTTTCCGCGACCGAGTTTCTCGACCAGCTCGAAGCCGAGCACCGCATCAAGCCCGAAGTGCGCGAATCGCGCGGCATGGGCTTCCTGCAGTAGCCGGCTTCAATGGCAGCAGCCGGACGAAGAAGACGGTGCTGTGAGGAAGAACAAGGAGGAACACATGGGCTCTCTCAAGTTCGATGACGCGCGGCAATTGCCGCCTCCTGGCACAAGGGCTGCAGCAGCAAGCGCTGCGCTCGCCGTGGCCTGCCTGCTGGCGGGCTGTGGGGGCGGCGGTGGTGGAGGCGGGGGCGGTGGTTTGCCGATCGGCCTGGTGCCTGGCACCACCACACCGCCGCCCGCCAGTGGCGGTGACGGCGGCAGCGGCATCGTTGCCTCGGCCACGGTCGCCGGCCTGTGCGCCGCGCCGCGCAGCGGCATCAACCCCGATACCGGCACGGCCTACCCCGACCACAGCGGCACGCTCGACAACGAGAAAAGCTGGGTGCGTGGCTGGATCGACGAAACCTACCTCTGGTACGGCGAAGTGCCGACCACCCTCAAGGCCGCCGACTACGCCACGCCGATCACCTGGTTCAACGTGCTCAAGACCACGGCCACAACGAACTCGGGCCGCGCCAAGGACCGCTTTCACTTCACCTACGACACCGAGGTGTACCGCCAGCTGTCGCAGGGCGGCGTGTCGGCCGGCTATGGCATGGAGACGGCGTCGGTGCGCAGTTCGCCGCCGCGCGATATCCGCATCGCCTTCGTGGAACCGAATTCGCCCGCCACCACGGCGGGCCTGCAGCGCGGCGCGAAGATCCTCACGATCGACGGCATCAACGTCGTCAGCAGCACCGGCACCGCCAACGTCAACGCGATCAATGCCGCCCTGTCGCCCAAGGCCATTGGCGAATCGCACACCTTCACCTTCGAGGTGGGTGGCACGGCGCAGCCCGCGGTGCAACTGACGGCGGCCAAGATCACCAGCATGCCGGTGCAGAACGTCCAGGTCATCGACACCGGCAGCGGCCGTGTGGGCTACCTGCTGTTCAACGACCACATCACGACCTCCGAGGCGCAGCTCATCTCCGCGGTGAACACCTTCAAGCAGGGTGCCGGCATCCAGGACCTCGTGCTCGACATGCGCTACAACGGCGGCGGCCAGCTGCTCATTGCCAGCCGGCTGGCCTACATGATCTCGTCGCCGTCAGTGACCGCGGGCAAGACCTTCGAGCTACTGGCCTTCAACGACAAGAACCCCTTCCACCTGACAGTCGCGCAGACCCTCACGCCCTTCGCCACCACCAGCCGCTCCGGCCAGGCCCTGCCTACGCTCGGCCTCTCGCGCGTCACCGTGCTCACCGGCCCGGACACCTGCTCGGCGAGCGAGTCTGTCGTCAACAGCCTGCGCGGCGTGGGCGTCACCGTCAACCTCGTCGGCGGCACCACTTGCGGCAAGCCCTATGGCTTCTACCCGCAGGACAACTGCGGCACCACCTACTTCGCGATCCAGTTCAAGGGCGTCAACCAGCAGGGCTACGGCGACTACGGCGACGGCTTCACGCCCAACCCCGGCTGCACCGTGGCCGACGACTTCAGTCACCAGCTCGGCGATAAAGACGAGGCGCGGCTGTCCGCGGCGCTCACGCTGCGCAGCACCGGCGCCTGTCCGGCCGGGTCGGCCAAGTCCGCAGCCTCGGGCCTCGACAAGACCGAGCAGGCTGACGTGGAGCAACCCTATATGCCAGGCCGCTCGCCGCTGCGTGAGAACCGCCTGATCGACCCCCAGCCCAACCCGGGCTGACCCCTCTCCCCGTTCCCGCGGAAAACCCCTAGGCCATGGCGCTTGCCACACCCGTGGCTCGCCCTTTAGAGTGAGCAAACGTTTGCGCAAAGCTTTGCGCAAACGTTTGTATTTCAGTAGTACTCGGTGTCGAAGTCTGAAAACCAAATTCCTAGTCTCAGGAGAAGAAGATGCGCAAATGGATCGGGGCGATGTTCTTCGCCGTCATCACGGTGTTGGCGGGCTGCGGCGGAGGTGGCGATGGAGGCGGCGGCATCGGCCTCGGTTCCGGCTTCGGTGGCGGCGCATCGGGCGGCTCCACCAGCGCACAGAAAATCATCATCGACAGCGACTACAACACCATGAGCGATGACGGCCAGCTCGGCGTCATGGCCGCGCAACTGCAGGCCACGGGCCAGGTGCAGGTCATGGGCATCAGCGTGGTCTCGGGCAACCAGTGGCTCAAGCAGGGCGTGTCCGACGCGCTGATGTCGGTGGAGCGGCTTGGCGTGGGCGGCAACATCGGCATCTACGTGGGTGCGGACTACGCGCTCAACCACACCTTCGCCGACGTGGAAGCCGAAATGGCAGCGGGCGCGGGCGGCGACGGCTACCTTGGCGCCTGGGGCGGCCCCGAGCCCAAGACCGACGCCGACCTCAAGCCCTCGCCCGACGGCTTCGCCCAGCACACAGTGGTGCAGCGCAAGAGCGCGGTCGACTTCATCGTCGACACCGTGAAGGCCAACCCGAACGAGATCACCATTCTGGCCATCGGCCCGCTCACCAACATCGCGCTCGCGGTGAAGCAGAACCCAGAGATCGTTCCGCTCATCAAGAAGATCATCTACATGGGCGGCGCCATCGACGTGCCGGGCAACACCACCAAGGCCGCCGAGTTCAACTGGTGGTTCGACCCCGACGCCGCGCAGTTCGTGGTGCGGCTGCCCATTCCGCAGGTGGTGGTGCCGCTGGACGTGACCGACACCGTCTTCCTCACCAAGCCCATCTACGACCGCATCGCGCACCCGGCCAAGCCCACGGCCGTGACCGACGTGTTCCAGAAGCTCAACGGCTACGGCTTCGACGGCAAGAACGGCTTCGAGACCAACCCGAACTACACCCAGAACATCTGGGACACCCTCACGCTCGCCTACCTGATCGATCCGAGCTACGCCACGCAGACGGTGGACCGCTACGTCGATGTGATTGCCAAGCCCGGTGCCGCCAACAACGGCCAATCCATCGGCTACACCTCGCAGCCTGCGGGGGCGACGCTGCAGAAGATGACGGTGGTGAAGAAGTTCGACAACGCGCGCTTCTTCGAGTTGTACGTCGACCTGCTGACGCGGCCGGTGCCGATCACGCTGTCGGCGACGAACTAGACGCTGCAGCCTCTAGAACGCTTCGCAGACCCGCAGCACTTCGGTGCCATAAGCCTCGAGCTTCTTGGTGCCGATGCCGCTGATGCCCTGCAGGTCTTCGAGCGTGGCGGGCGCGCGCTCGGCAATGGCCGCCAGCGTGGCGTCGTGGAAGATCACGTAGGCCGGCAGGTTGTGCTCCTTCGCCACCTCGGCACGCCAGGCCTTGAGCGCTTCGAAGCGCTTCTTGCCCATGTCGTCGAGCTTGGCCGCGGCCGGCGAGGGGGCGCCCTTGGCGACCTTCTCGCGCCGGGGCTTGCGCTCGGCCGGTGACGACACCGACTCGCGCAGCGTCACGCTCGCCTCGCCCTTGAGCACCGCGCGCGAGCCTTCCGTGAGCTTCAGCGTGTTGAACGCCTCCGCGTCCACCGCCAGCGCGCCGGTGGCGATCAGCTGGCGCAGCACGCCGCGCAGCGCCACCTCGCTGAACTCCGCGCCAATGCCGAAGGTGCTGACGCGCTCGTGCCCGAACTGCTTGACCTTCTCGGTCGGCTTGCCGCGCAGGATGTCCATGATGTGCCCCGCGCCGAAGCTGATGCCGCTGAGCTGCTGCACGCGGTAGATGGTGCTCAGCAGCTTGCGCGCGGCATCGGTGCCGTCCCACACTTGCGGCGGGTTCAGGCAGTTGTCGCAGTTGCCGCAGGGCGTGCTCTTCTCGCCGAAGTAGCCCAGGAGGCGCACGCGCCGGCAGTCGCTGGCTTCGGCCAGCGAGAGCAGTGCATCGAGCTTGCCGCGCATCACCTGCTTGAACTCTTCGCCTGCCGGGCTCTCGTCGATCATGCGGCGCTGGTTCACCACGTCCTGCAGGCCGTAGGCCATCCAGGCGTCGGCAGGGCCGCCGTCGCGGCCCGCGCGGCCGGTTTCCTGGTAGTAGCCCTCGATGTTCTTCGGCATGTCGAGGTGGCCGACAAAACGCACGTCGGGCTTGTCGATGCCCATGCCGAAGGCGATGGTCGCGACCATCACGATGCCTTCCTCGCGCAGGAAGCGGTCCTGGTGCTTCTGGCGCACCGCCGCATCGAGGCCCGCGTGGTACGGCAGCGCGTTGATGCCCGCGTCGCGCAGCGTGACAGCCACGTCTTCCACCCGCTTGCGCGACTGGCAATAGACCACGCCCGCATCGCCTTCGTGTTCGCGCTCGATGAAGCGCAGCAACTGTGTGGTGGCGTCTTTCTTCTCGACGATGGTGTAGCGGATGTTCGGCCGGTCGAAGCTGGAGACGAACTGGCGCGCGTCCTCCAACTGCAGCCGCTCGACGATGTCGGCGCGCGTCAGATCGTCGGCCGTGGCCGTGAGTGCGATGCGCGGCACGCCCGCATAGCGCTCGTGCAGTACCGTCAGCGCGCGGTACTCGGGGCGGAAGTCGTGGCCCCACTGGCTCACGCAATGCGCCTCGTCGATGGCGAAGAGCGAGAGCTTGCCGCGCTCCTTCAGCGAATCGAGCTGCGACAGGAAGCGCGGCGTGTTCACCCGCTCGGGCGCCGCGTACAGCAGCGTGATCTCGCCGCGCAGCATGCGGCGCTCCACGTCCTGCGTCTGCTCCCAGTCGAGCGTCGAATTGAGAAAGGCTGCGCTCACCCCGGCTTCGTGCAGCGCGCCCACCTGGTCGTGCATCAGCGCGATCAGCGGCGACACCACGATCGCCACGCCGCGCCCCGCACGCTGCCGCGCGATCGCCGGAATCTGATAGCACAGCGACTTGCCGCCGCCCGTGGGCATCAGCACCAGCGCATCGCCGCCGCCCACCACGTGATCGACGATGTCCTGCTGGGCCCCCCGGAACTGCGCATAGCCGAAGACCTCGTGGAGGATGTCGGAGGGGGCGCTGCTGCCGGAGACGTCGATGGGGTGGGGAGCGAGAGAGGACACAGGCAGCGGTGGGGAGGTCGGAAAGGGGGCAAAGAGGGTGGGCCGTCGATTGTCCCCCAGCCCCGTCGATATGACTGTGGCACGAGGTTTGCGATGGTCACTCCCGTCCCGCGGCCTCCCTTGTCTAGACAGCAAACCGGTGCATTTCCCAAGGAAGTGCACCAAAAATGACCTTTCGGGTTATCCTGTATATACAAGTTGGGGCGCTTGGCAACAATGCGAGGCGTGCGTTACCCGGCCATCGGGCCCGCCGCCGAGCCTTTTCCTAAGAACAGACCCCAGGAGTACCCATGGTCAAGAAGACGGTAGTTGTGAAAGTCGCTTCGCTGCTGGCAGCAGGGGCATGTGCAGCGGGCATGGCCGGAACGGCCGCCGCCCAGGACATGACGAAGATCGCGCTCGGCATGTCCGGCTGGACCGGCTTCGCGCCGCTCTCGCTGGCGGACAAGGCCGGCATCTTCAAGAAGAACGGGCTCGACGTCGAGCTCAAGATGATCCCTCAGAAGGACCGCCACCTGGCGCTGGCCTCCGGTGCCATCCAGTGCGCGGCCACCACGGTCGAGACGCACGTGGCCTGGAACGCCAACGGCGTGCCCATCGTGCAGATCTTCCAGATGGACAAGTCCTACGGCGCCGACGGCCTCGCGGTACGCGGCGACGTCAGCAAGTTCTCCGACCTCAAGGGCAAGACCATCGGCGTCGACGCCCCCGGCACCGCGCCCTACTTCGGCCTGGCCTGGATGCTCAACAAGAACGGCATGACGCTGAAGGATGTGAAGACCACCACGCTGTCGCCGCAGGCCTCGGCCCAGGCCTTCGTGGCCGGCCAGAACGACGCCGCCATGACCTACGAGCCTTACCTCTCGACCGTGCGCGCCAACCCCGCCGCCGGCAAGATCCTCGCCACCACGCTCGACTACCCGATGGTGATGGACACCGTCGGCTGCGCGCCCACCTGGCTCAAGGCCAACGCCAAGGCCGCCGCCGCGCTCACCAAGTCGTACTTCGAGGCGCTCGACATGATCAAGGCCGAGCCCGAGAAGTCGAACGAACTCATGGGCTCGGCCGTGAAGCAGAGCGGCGAGCAGTTCGCCAAGTCGTCGGCCTTCCTGCGCTGGCAGGACAAGGCCGCCAACCAGAAGTTCTTTGCTGGCGAACTCACCAGCTTCATGAAGGAAGCCACGCCCATCCTTCTGGAAGCCGGCGTGATCCGCAAGGCGCCTGAAGATTTCGCGGCGACCTTCGATGCAAGCTTCGTCAAGTAACACCATGTCGCAAATGCCGTCCGCCGCGGTGGCCGCGGCGCCTGCCCCCAGGCCCGCAGCGGCGCCGGTCGTCGCGCCCGCGCGCCGCCGCGCGTTCGCACCGCTCGAACCCATCGGCACGCGTGCGCGCGTGCTGCTGGGGCTCGCGTTCTTCGTCGTCTTCGTGCTCGTGTGGGCCATTGCCACGCTCGGCGGCTTCGTGCCGCCGACCTTCCTCGCGAGCCCGCCGACCATGGTCAAGGAGGGCTGGCTTCTCTTCACCGAGTACGGCTTCATCGGCGACATCGGCATGACCGTGTGGCGCGTGTTCGGCGGCTTCCTGCTGGCGGCCGTGTTCGCCGTGCCGCTGGGCATTGCCATGGGCACCTGGAAGACCGTCGAGGCCTTCTTCGAGCCCTTCGTGTCCTTTTGCCGCTACCTGCCGGCCTCGGCCTTCATTCCGCTGCTGATCCTGTGGGCGGGCCTGGGCGAGATGCAGAAGCTGCTGGTGATCTTCATCGGCTCGTTCTTCCAGATCGTGCTGATGGTGGCCGTTACGGTGGGTGGCGCGCGGCGCGACCTGGTCGAAGCGGCCTACACGCTGGGCGCCAACAGCCGCGGCATCGTGGCGCGCGTGCTCATTCCGGGCGCCGCGCCGGGCATCGCCGAAACGCTGCGCCTCGTACTGGGCTGGGCGTGGACGTATGTGATCGTGGCGGAGCTGATCGGCTCTTCGTCGGGCATCGGCCACATGATCACCGACAGCCAGGCGCTGCTGAATACCGGCCAGATCATCTTCGGGATCATCGTGATCGGCGTCATCGGCCTCTTGTCCGACTTCGCCTTCAAGGCACTCAACCGCCGTCTGTTTGCATGGGCCGCACTGTGACGAAGAACCAACTTTCCATCCAGGGCGTCTCGCGCGTCTTCACCGGCACCAAGGGCCAGCGCACGCAGGCGCTGCTGCCCATCGACTTCGAGGTGAAGGAGAACGACTTCGTCACCATCCTCGGCCCCTCGGGCTGCGGCAAGTCGACGCTGTTGCGCATCGTGGCGGGGCTCGACTTCCCGACCACCGGCCAGGTGCTGCTCGACGGCGAGCGCATCGATGGCCCGGGTGCCGACCGCGGCGTGGTGTTCCAGAGCTACACGCTGTTCCCGTGGCTCACGGTGGCGCAGAACATCCGCTTCGGCCTGCGCGAGCGCGGCATGAGCGAGGCCGACCAGAAGGAGCGCAGCGAGTTCTTCATCGCCAAGGTCGGCCTGCGCGGCTTTGAGAACCACTTTCCGAAGCAGCTCTCGGGCGGCATGCAGCAGCGCACGGCCATTGCGCGCGCGCTGGCCAACGACCCCAAGATGCTGCTGCTCGACGAGCCCTTCGGCGCGCTCGACAACCAGACCCGCGTGCTGATGCAGGAGCTGCTGCTCGGCATCTGGGAGTCGGCGCAGAAGACGGTACTGTTCGTCACGCACGACATCGACGAGGCGATCTTCATGGCCAACCGCGTGGCGGTGTTCAGTGCGCGGCCGGGGCGCATCAAGACCGAGATCGCGGTCGACTTTCCGCATCCGCGCAGCTACACCATCAAGACCTCGCCGGAGTTCATGGACATCAAGGCGCGCCTGACGGAAGAAATTCGCGCCGAGTCGATGGCGACGGCGGAGCATTGACCGAAACGATGAAACGCGACCTGCCGACCCTCGCGCTCTACGCGCAAGTCAAGGATCACATCTCCCGCAAGATCCAGGACGGCACGTGGCCGCCCGGCCACCGCCTGCCTTCGGAGCACGAGCTGGTGGCGCAGTTCGGCATGGCCCGCATGACGGTGAACCGCGCGCTGCGCGAACTGGTGGAGCAGGGCCGCATCGTGCGCGTGGCCGGCGTCGGCAGCTTCGTGGCCGAGAACAAGCCGCAGTCCACGCTGCTGCAGATCGCCAACATCGCCAGCGAAATCCGCCAGCGCGGGCACGACTACCGCTGCGAAATGATCGAGGTCGAACGCATTGCCGCCTCGCCCGACGTGGCTGCGTGGCTCGACCTGCGCGCTGGCGACTCGGTGTTCCACAGCGCCTGCCTGCACCTGGAGAACGAAACGCCGGTGCAGCTCGAAGAGCGCTACGTCAACCCGCAGGTCGTGCCCGACTACCTCGAGCAGGATTTCACCGCCATGCCGCCCAGCGAATACCTGGTGCGCAACGTGCCCTTCGACCAGATCGAACACGTCGTCGATGCCGTGCTGCCCAACCCGGAGCAGGCGCAAAGGCTCGCAATGGCACCCACCGACCCCTGCCTGCTGCTGACGCGCCGCACGTGGATACGCAACACGCCCGTGACATGGGTGCGCTGCCTGCATCCCGCCTCGCGCTACAGCCTGGGCAGCCGCTTCAAGGCCGACGGCAACCCCAGCTTCGGCTAGTT
Source organism: Variovorax multivorans (assembly GCF_051216835.1). Classification (NCBI taxonomy): domain Bacteria; kingdom Pseudomonadati; phylum Pseudomonadota; class Betaproteobacteria; order Burkholderiales; family Comamonadaceae; genus Variovorax; species Variovorax multivorans. The sequence continues at coordinate 112,536 of NZ_JBPJZL010000018.1, read as the reverse complement.
TTTTCGTCCTTAGAGACCTACGTTTTCTCTCGCAACTACTTGTATAGACAGGTTCACATGCCAAGCAATCACACCGCCACTCCAGATGCCACTTTGACCCTTACGCCCGGCAAGGTCGATCTAGCGATGCTGCGACGCATCCAGGCCGGCGGCGTGCAGCTTGCGCTCGACCCGTCGGTGCGCGACGGCATGCTGCGCGCCGAAGCCGCCGTGCGCCACATCGTCGAGAACGACCAGGTCGTCTATGGCATCAACACAGGCTTCGGCAAGCTTGCCAGCACGCGTATCGGCAACGACCACCTGGCCGAGCTGCAGCGCAACCTGGTGCTGTCGCACAGCGTGGGCACGGGCGAGCCGCTGGCCGCGCCGGTGGTGCGCATGATCCTCGCGACCAAGGCCGTGAGCCTGGCGCGCGGCCATTCGGGCGTGCGGCCCGCGCTGGTCGATGCGCTGCTGGCCCTGTTCAATGCGGGCGTCACGCCGAGCATTCCGTGCAAAGGCTCGGTCGGCGCTTCCGGCGACCTCGCGCCGCTCGCGCACATGGCCTGTGTGCTGATCGGCGAAGGCCAGGCGACTTTGGCCGATGGCAAGGTCGTCGGCGGCGCCGAGGCGATGCGCAGCATCGGTCTCGAACCCTTCGTGCTCGGCCCCAAGGAAGGCCTGGCGCTGCTCAACGGCACGCAGGTGTCGACAGCGCTCGCGCTCTTCGGCCTGTTCGGCGCGGAAGACGTGTTCGCCTCTTCGCTGATGTCGGGTGCGCTGTCGCTCGAAGCCATCCAGGGCTCGATCAAGCCTTTCGACGCACGCATCCACGCCGCGCGCGGCCAGCTCGGGCAGATTGCCGTGGCGGGCGCGGTGCGCACGCTGCTCGAAGGCAGCGAGATCGTTCCCTCGCACGCCGACTGCGGCCGCGTGCAAGACCCGTACTCGGTGCGCTGCATCCCGCAGGTGATGGGCGCCTGCCTCGACAACCTCGCGCACGCCGCGCGGGTGCTGGTCATCGAAGCCAATGCCGCTTCGGACAACCCGCTGGTGTTCGTCGACACAGGCGAGGTGATCTCGGGCGGCAACTTCCACGCCGAGCCCGTCGCCTTCGCGGCCGACATCATTGCGCTGGCCATCAGCGAAGTCGGCGCCATCGCCGAGCGCCGCATCGCGCTGCTGCTCGACACCGGCCTGTCGGGCCTGCCGCCGTTCCTGGTGCGCGATGGCGGCCTCAATTCCGGTTTCATGATCGCGCAGGTCACGGCGGCCGCATTGGCTTCGGAGAACAAGTCGCTCGCGCACCCCGCCAGCGTCGACAGCCTGCCGACCTCGGCCAACCAGGAAGACCACGTCTCGATGGCCACCTTCGCGGGCCGACGCCTGGCCGACATGGTCAACAACACGGCAGTGGTCGTCGGCATCGAAGCGATGGCCGCAGCCCAAGGCATCGAGCTCAAGAGAAAGCTCAAGAGCTCGCCGCTGGTCGAAGCCGAATTCGCCAGCATCCGCCAGAAGGTCGCCTTCCTCGAACGCGACCGCTATCTCGCCCCCGACATCGAAGCCATGCGCCAGTGGGCGCTGAAGGCCGAGCTGCCGGCCGCGCTGCTCGACATCCTGCCCAGTCACTCGTAAAACACACCCCGATTAGGAGAACCACGCCATGAACGCTCCCGAGAAATTCGCCCTGAACAATCCCGACGCCGCCGATCCGCGCCATGACCCGACCCGCGTCATCCGCGCCCCGCGCGGCAGCGAGCTCAACTGCAAGAGCTGGCTCACCGAAGCCCCGTTCCGCATGCTGCAGAACAACCTCGACGCCGAGGTGGCCGAGCGCCCGCAAGACCTCGTGGTGTACGGCGGCATCGGCCGCGCCGCGCGCAACTGGGCCTGCTACGACCAGATCCTCGCGTCGCTGAAAGAGCTGAACGACGACGAGACGCTGCTCATTCAATCGGGCAAGCCCGTCGGCGTGTTCAAGACGCACGAGAACGCACCGCGCGTGCTGCTGGCCAACTCGAACCTCGTGCCCAAGTGGGCCAACTGGGAGCACTTCAACGAGCTCGACCGCCAGGGCCTCTTCATGTACGGCCAGATGACGGCTGGCAGCTGGATCTACATCGGCAGCCAGGGCATCGTGCAGGGCACCTTCGAAACCTTCGTCGAAGCCGGCCGCCAGCACTACAACAACAGCCTCGCGGGCAAGTGGATCCTCACGGCCGGCCTCGGCGGCATGGGCGGCGCGCAGCCTCTCGCGGCCACGCTGGCGGGTGCGGTGTCGCTCAACATCGAGTGCCAGCAGTCGAGCATCGACTTCCGCCTGCGCACGCGCTACGTCGACAAGCAGGCGCGCGACATCGATCATGCCTTCGAGCTCATCAAGCAGCACTGCGACGCGAAGGAGGCCGTGTCGATCGCGCTGCTCGGCAACGCGGCCGACATCCTGCCCGAGCTGGTCAAGCGTGCGAAGGCCGGCGGCCTGAAGCCCGACCTCGTGACCGACCAGACCTCCGCGCACGACCTCATCAACGGCTACTTGCCTTCGGGCTGGAGCGTGCCTCAATGGCAGGCTGCGATGAAGGACGCCTCGCAGCACGATGCGCTGAAAAAGGCAGCAGCCAAGTCTTGCGCCGTGCACGTGCAGGCCATGCTCGACTTCCAGGCCATGGGCATCCCCACGGTCGATTACGGCAACAACATCCGCCAGGTGGCCTTCGACGAAGGCGTGAAGAACGCCTTCGACTTCCCGGGCTTCGTGCCGGCCTACATCCGCCCGCTGTTCTGCGAAGGCAAGGGCCCGTTCCGCTGGGTCGCGCTCTCGGGCGACCCGGAAGACATCTACAAGACCGACGCCAAGATCAAGGAGCTGTTCCCCGAGAATAAGCACACCCACCGCTGGCTCGACATGGCGCGCGAGCGCATCGCCTTCCAGGGCCTGCCGGCGCGCATCTGCTGGCTGGGCCTGGGCGAGCGCCACATCGCGGGCCTGGCCTTCAACGAGATGGTGAAGAACGGCGAGCTGAAGGCGCCGATCGTCATCGGCCGCGACCACCTCGACACCGGCTCGGTGGCCAGCCCCAACCGCGAGACCGAAGCCATGAAGGACGGCACCGATGCCGTGTCCGACTGGCCGCTGCTCAACGCGCTGCTCAACACCGCCGGTGGCGCCACCTGGGTCAGCCTGCACCATGGCGGCGGCGTGGGCATGGGCTACTCGCAGCATTCGGGCGTGGTGATCGTCTGCGACGGCACCGACGCCGCGGCCAAGCGCATCGAACGCGTGCTCTTCAACGACCCGGCCACGGGAGTGATGCGCCATGCCGACGCGGGCTACGACATCGCCGTCGCCACTGCGAAGAAGCAGGGCCTGAAGCTGCCGATGGTGAAGTGATGGCGGGCGCGGTCCTTCCCGACGCCCGGGAACTGCAGCGCCGCGTTCAGGCGCGCGTAGACGACGCGCTGGTCGCGCAGTTCCAGCGCGACGGTGCGGTCTGCATCCGACAGCTGCTCACGCCGGGCGAACTGGCGCTGCTGCAGGGCGGCATCGAAGCCAACCTCGCCGCACCCAGCCCGCGCGCCAAGGTGGCGAGCCGGCCCGACGACCCGGGCCGCTTCTTCGAGGACTTCTGCAACTGGCAGGACATCGACGCCTTCCGCCGCTTCATCTTCGAGGCACCGCTCGCGCAGCTGGCGCAGCGGCTGATGGGCTCGCAGACCGTGCGGCTCTACCACGACCACCTGCTCGTGAAGGAGCCCGGCACGCGCCAGCGCACGCCGTGGCACCAGGACCAGCCCTACTACAACATCGAAGGCGAGCAGAACGTCAGCATGTGGATTCCGGTCGATCCGGTGTCGCGCGCTGCCACGCTCGAGTTCGTGGCCGGCTCCCACAAGGGGCCGTGGCTGATGCCGCGCACCTTCATGGACAACCACGCCAAGTGGTTCCCCGAAGGCAGCCTGCAAGACCTGCCCGACATCGAGGGCGATCGCGAGCGCTTTCCCATCGTCGGCTGGAACATCGAGCCCGGCGATTTCGTCTGCTTCCACATGCTCACGCTGCATGCGGCCGCCGGGGTCGAGGGGCCGAACCGGCGCCGCGTGTTCTCGGTGCGCTTCCTGGGCGACGACATCCGCCATGCGCCGCGCAGCTGGAAGACCTCGCCCGACTTCCCCGGGCTGGCCGACACGCTGCCGGCGGGCGCGCCCATGGACGACGCGCGCTTTCCGCTGCTGGTGGGTTAAGACGAAGGTAGAAAGAAAAAACGCGCTCATTCCCATCGAGTGGGAATCAAGGCTTGGAAGTGAGAACGGCGAGCAAGATACTGCACGCCGCATCCACTTTCGACCTCCAGCGATTGCCTCCGATGACGCCCCCGATTGAAGCTCCCGCCCACAACGACCGCGCGCTGTTCGTGCTGTCGGTGCTGGCGCAAAGCAAGGCGGCGATGACGGCGGCCGAGCTGGTGCAGGCCACCGGCCTGTCGCAGAGCACGCTGTACCGGCAGATCGCCACGCTGCGCCGCTGGGGTTTCGTGATGGAGTCCGAGGGCCGGTACTCACCGGGCCCGGTGAGCGTGCAGCTGGCCACCGGCTTCGACGGCAACTCCGATCTCGTGATGGCGGCGCGCGCCGACATGCGCGTGCTGGCCCAGCAGACGCACGAGAGCGTGGCGCTGGTCACGGCCGTGAACGAGCGCGTCGTGTGCCTGGAGATGATCGACAGCGAGCAGTCGCTGCGCTGCTCCTTCGATCGCGGCCGCAGCGTGCCGGCGCGCGACGGCGCCAGCGCCAAGTGCCTGCTGGCCCACATGCCGCTCGACCAGCGCGATGCCCTGCTCGACGGGCTGGCCGAAAGCCCTGAACGCCGTGCCGAGCGTGCCACCGAACTCGATGCCATCCGCGAAGCCGGCCATGCCGTGACCCACGGCGAGGTCGATGCCGGCGTGTGGGGCGCGAGCGCGCCGGTGCTTGCCTCGGGGCGGCGCCTGCGCGGCGCGATCACGCTCATGGCGCCGCTCACGCGCGTCGAGGGCATGGAAGCTGCATTGCTCCACATGACCGTCGTCACGGCGGCCCGCATCTCTCGCGCCCTGCAGTAGTCGCGCGCTGCTCTTTCTTTTTCATTCCCACGGAAGCCTTTCACCATGAACACCCGTCGCACCCTTGTCGCCGCCGCACTCTCCGGTCTCGCTCTCTTCGGTTTCGCTGGCGCCGCGCAAGCGCAGGGCGAGCCGCTGCGCGTGGCCACCGATGCCACCTTCCCGCCGATGGAATTCGTGGAGAACGGCAAGCGCACCGGCTTCGACGTGGAGCTGGTCGAGGCCATCGGCAAGACGCTGGGCCGCAAGATCGAGTGGATCGACATCGACTTCAAGGGCCTCGTGCCGGGCCTGATCTCCAAGCGCTTCGACATGGCCGTCTCGGGCATCTACATCACCGACGAGCGCAAGAAGGTCGTCGACTTCACCGTGCCGTACTACGCGGGCGGCCTCGTCGTGATGGTGAAGGACGGCAACACCGCCATCAAGACGCCGGCCGACATCAACGGCAAGAAGGTCAGCGTGCAGGTGGGCACCAAGTCGGTGTCGTACACCAAGGAGAAATTCCCGCAGGTGCAGCTGATGGAAGTCGAGAAGAACCAGGAAATGTTCAACCTCGTCGACATCGGCCGCGCCGACGCCGCCGTGACCGGCAAACCCGCCGCCTACCAGTACGTGCGCACGCGCGGCGGCCTGAAGGTGCTGCCCGAGCAGATCACCACCGAGGAATACGGCATGGCCATCCGCAAGGACACGCCCGAGCTCACCAAGGCTGTGAACGGCGCCATCGAGAAGCTGAAAGCGGACGGCACCTACGACCAGATCGTGAAGAAGTGGTTCAGCGCCAACGCCAAGTAAGCGGGCCATGGATTTCGATTTCTCGCCCGTCTGGGAGGGCTGGCCCGACCTGCTGCGCGGCGCGCTCGTCACGGTGGAGATCACCTCCTGCGCGCTGGCGCTGGGCTGCGTGCTGGGCCTGCTGGTCGGCATCGGCCGGCTGAACCCGAAGCGGCGCTGGCTCTACGGCGTGTGCACCGCGTATGTGGCGGCCATTCGCGGCACGCCGCTGCTGGTGCAGCTGTTCATCCTGTTCTTCGGACTGCCGCACTTCGGCATTCTTCTGCCGGCCTTCTTGTGCGGCGTGCTGGGGCTCGGCGTGTACTCGGGCGCATACGTGTCGGAGATCGTGCGCGGCGCGATCCAGTCGATCGACAAGGGCCAGACGATGGCGGCGCAGTCGCTGGGCATGACGCCCGGCGTGGCAATGCGCCAGATCGTGCTGCCGCAGGCGGTGGTGCGCATGATTCCGCCGCTGGGCAACGAGTTCATCGCGCTCATCAAGAACTCGGCGCTGGTGTCGCTGCTGACCATCCACGACGTGATGCACGAGGGGCAGAAGATCATCAGCGTGTCTTACCGCTCGCTGGAGGTGTACCTGGCCATCGCGGTCGTGTACTTCGTGCTGACCGGCACCATGACGCTGGTGCTGCGGCACTTCGAGCAGCGGCTGCGCCAGGGCGGGTTGATGCGATGAGCGTGTTTCGTTTCTCGCGCGCCGCGCTGCCTGCCATGCCGTGGAAGAACGGCGGCGGTACCACGCAGGAAATCGCCAGCTGGCCGCAGGGCGCGGGGCTCGACAGCTTCGGCTGGCGCGTGAGCATCGCGACCATCGCAGCGGCGGGGCCGTTCTCGGTGTTCGCGGGCGTCGACCGCAGCATCACGCTGCTGGAAGGCGACGGGGTTCGCCTGTTCACGCACGACGGGCGCATCGACCATCGCCTCGATGTGCCGCACAGGCCCTTTGCCTTCAGCGGCGACGAGGCCATCGACTGCACGCTGCTCGGCGGTGTGTCGAACGACTTCAACGTGATGACGCGGCGTGGACAGTGGCGCGCCGAGGTGCGGGTGCACGACAGTGCCTCGGCCATCGAAGCCGCGCCGCATGGCGTGTTGCTGGCGTTGCGCGGCGCGTGGCGGTTGAACGACGAAGCGTTCCGCGAAGGCGAGGGCCTGCAGTGGGCTGGCGCAGCACAGGCCTGGCAGGCGGTGCCCGAGGGCACCGATGCACGGTTGCTCGCTGTGCGCATCACGCCGGCGTAACCTGCAACAGCAAAGACAGGAAAGACGATGAAACCCGCCAACGAATTCCCTTCGGCCGACGGCCTCTGGACCGGTCTTCGCCTCGCCGCCGATGCAGGGGCGGAAGCTGCCATCGTGGTGGAGCAGGGCGCGATCCGCTGGGGCGGCGCGCGCAGCGCACTGCCGGCAGGGTTCGCGAGCCTTGCGCCGCACGACGGCGGCGGCGCGCTCGTCACACCGGGCCTGGTCGATTGCCATACGCACCTGGTCTACGGCGGCCAGCGCGCCAACGAGTTCGCGATGCGGCTTGCGGGTGCCACGTACGAAGAAGTGGCGAAGGCCGGTGGCGGCATCGTCTCGTCAGTGCGCGCCACGCGCGAGGCCGATGAAGGCACGCTCTTCGCGCAGGCCGCGTCGCGGCTCGAACAGTTGCTGGCCGACGGCGTGTGTGCCATCGAGATCAAGTCGGGCTACGGCCTCTCGTTGGAACACGAGCGCAAACAGCTTCGCGTGGCGCGGCGTCTTGGCGAGGCCTATGGCGTGACGGTGCGCACCACCTTCCTCGGCGCGCACGCGCTGCCGCCCGAATATGCAGACCGCAGCGGCGACTACATCGACCTCGTCTGCCGCGAGATGCTGCCCGCGCTCGCAGCCGAAGGGCTGGTCGATGCGGTCGACGTGTTCTGCGAACGCATCGCCTTTTCGCTCGAGGAGACCGAACAGGTCTTCAAGGCCGCGCAGGCGCTGGGCCTGCCGGTGAAGCTGCATGCCGAGCAGCTGTCGGACATGGGCGGTGCGGCACTGGCCGCTCGGTATGGGGCGCTCTCGTGCGACCACATCGAACACCTGTCGGCCGAGGGCATCGAGGCGATGCGCAAGTCGGGCACCGTGGCCGTGCTGTTGCCCGGCGCGTACTACACGCTGCGCGACACGCACCTGCCACCCATCGCCGCGCTGCGCGCCGCAGGCGTGCCGATGGCGGTGTCCACCGATCACAACCCTGGCACCTCGCCGGCGCTGAGTCTGCTGCTGATGGTGAACATGGCCTGCACGCTGTTTCGCCTCACCGTGCCCGAGGCGCTCGACGGCGTCACCGTACACGCAGCGCGTGCGCTGGGCCTGCAGGACACGCACGGCGCCATCGCGCCCGGCATGCCCGCCAACTTCGTTCTGTGGAACGTGTGCGATGCGGCCGAACTGGCCTACTGGTTCGGCCAGCAGCCCGTGCGCGCCGTGGTTCGCCAGGGCCGCATCGCCATCGGAGCCAACGCATGACAAAAAACACTTTCTTCGCGGCCGATGCGCTGCTGCCCGAAGGCTGGGCCAGAAACGTCCTGCTGACGTGGAACGATGCGGGCCAGCTCACGCAGGTGCAAGCCGGTGCACAACGGACTGCCGACACGCAAGCCGCCAACGGCCCCGTGATCCCCGGCATGCCCAACCTGCATTCGCACGCCTTCCAGCGCGCCTTTGCCGGCCTTACCGAACACCGCGCCGAGCAGCAGGACAGTTTCTGGAGCTGGCGCACGCTGATGTACCGCTTTGCCGCGCGCCTCGGCCCGCAGCACATGGAAGCCATCGCCACCTGGCTCTATGCCGAGATGCTCGAAGCGGGCTACACCAGCGTGTGCGAGTTCCAGTACGTGCATCACGACGTGGATGGCCGCCCGTATGCCGACGACGCGACGCTGAGCCTTGCCCTGCTGCGCGCCGCGAAGAATGCCGGCATCGGCTTCACGCTGCTGCCGGTGCTCTACCAGACCGGCGGCTTCGGCGACCTGCCGCCCACCGACGGGCAGCGCCGCTTCATCCGCTCGACCGATTCGATGCTGCGTTTGCTCGAAGCGCTCAAGCCGGTTTGCGAAGCGCAGGGCGCACGCCTCGGCCTGGCACCGCATTCGCTGCGCGCCGTGCCGCCCGAAGGCCTGCGCGATGCGATCGCGAGGCTCGAAGCCATCGACCGGACCGCGCCCATCCACATCCACATCGCCGAGCAGACGAAGGAAGTGGACGACTGCGTGGCCTGGAGCGGCCTGCGCCCGGTCGAGTGGCTGCTCGACCACGCACCGGTCGATGCACGCTGGTGCCTCGTGCACGCCACGCACATGAACGACGCCGAGTACGAATACGCGGCCCAGAGCGGCGCGGTCGCGGGCCTGTGCCCGACGACCGAGGCCAACCTCGGCGACGGCATCTTCGACTTCGCCAAATGGCGCAGCCACGGCGGGGCATGGGGCGTGGGCTCGGACAGCCACGCGAGCGTCAACGCGGCCGAAGAGCTGCTGATGCTCGAATACAGCCAGCGTCTGGGCAAGCGCCAGCGCAACGTCGGCGCCAGCGCGGCGCAGCCGCATGTCGCGACCGCGCTCACGCTCGAAGCGGTGCAGGGCGGTGCGCAGGCCGCGGGCCGCGCCGTCGGCGGGCTTGCCGCGGGGCAGCAGGCCGACTTTGCCGTGCTCGATGCATCGCACCTCGCGCTGCAGGGCCTGCTTGCGCCCGATATGCTCTCGGCCCACGTCTTCGCGAGCCATCGCACCTCGGCCATCGACACCGTCTGGGTGGCGGGCCGTCCGCGCGTTTCGGCCGGCCGCCATGCGATGCACGACGAAGCCGCGGCCGCCTTCGTGGCCGCGCGCACCCAACTACTCAAGGATTGACCCCACCATGGCCTTCACCACCGCCGAACCGCCATTCCGCTTCCGCCAGGGCACGCGCCCGCTGCTGATCTCGATGCCGCACGTGGGCACGCACGTGCCGCCCGCGCTCGCTGCCCGCTTCACAGAAGAAGCGCGCCATGTGCCGGACACCGACTGGCACCTCGAACGGCTCTACGACTTTGCCGATGAGCTTGGCGCTTCGGTGCTGGTCGCCACGCATTCGCGCTACGTGATCGACCTGAACCGTCCGCCGGACGGCGCGAGCCTGTATCCCGGCCAGAGCGTCACCGGCCTGTGCCCGGTCGATACCTTCGACGACACGCCGGTGTATGCCAACCCTGGCGACCTGCCGGGCGATGCGGAAACCGCCGAACGCCGCGATGCCATCTGGCAGCCCTATCACGCGAAGCTGGCGGAAGAGCTCGCGCGCATCCGCGCGCAGCACGGCGTGGCCGCGCTGTGGGACGCGCACTCGATCCGCTCGGTGCTGCCGCGTTTCTTCGAAGGCAAGCTGCCCGACCTGAACCTGGGCACCGGCAAGGGCATCAGCTGCGACCCGGCGCTGGCGCAGACGCTGCTGGGCATCGCCGAAAGCGCCACCGGCTACACCGGTGTGCTCAACGGCCGCTTCACCGGCGGCTACATCACGCGCAACTACGGCAGCCCCGCGCAGAACGTGCACGCGGTGCAACTGGAGATGACGCAGAGCAGCTACATGCAGGAGAAGCTGCCGTTCGACTACCTGCCCGAGGTGGCGGCCGGCGTGCAGCCGCATGTGCGGCGGATGATCGAGGCGGTGCTGGCGTTCGCCGAATCGCGCGCGGCGCGCTGAGCGACCGCAGGCTCAACTGCTTTCCAGGCTCGCGAAGGTCCTGGAGAAATCGCCGAGCGCCAGGTCCTTCATGTGGATGCTGAAGCTCAGCGTGCCCGCGTCCCAGAAGCAGAAGCCGGGCCGGTTGTCCGACTCGAGCATCAGCAGGTTGACCCATTCGCCGGGCAGGCCGCCGCGCTCGGCTGATGCCTGCTCCTCGGGCGATTGGTGCTGCGTGAACACGTGCGCGTTGACGAGGTGGCAGTCCTCGCTCTTGCCCGAGAGCTCTTCCTGCAGTGCCCAGTAGGCCTTCTGCAGCTTGTCGTCGTCCTCGATGTTCAGCAGCACCGCGTCGCGGCCGGTCAGGCGGTCGCGCGCGTTGTAGAGGCTCGGCACTGATACGGTGGCGCTGGCGACGGCCTTGAAGCCGGGGAACACGTCTTCGTCCTCGAAGGTGGCGTCGTCCGGGTGGCGATAGGTCTGCAGCGATGAGGCGGGAGCGGTCGAGTGAATCACCCGGTGCTTCTGCAGCTCCTCCTGGTCCTCGCTGAAAAAGTAGAGCATGCCGTCGCGCGGCAGCCAGGGCTGCAACGCGGCCACGTCGGCCAGGCGCAGTTGCGCATAGAAGCGCCAGTGCGTGCCGTCTTCCGCACGGGGAAATTCGATGTCCGGCGGAAGGTCGGGTGCGCCGCCGAAGCGCGTGTTGCCCTTCTGCGCATAGTCTTCCGGCTCGGTGGTGCGGTAGCGCACGGTGTTGCGGGCCAGGCGCAGCAGCGCGGGCAGATAGCGCTTGAGCTTGTGCCGGGCGCAGGCGGCTTCCAGGATTGCCGCGTGTTCTGCGCTGTCGCGCGCCAGGAAGCTTTCGGGCGCCACCGCCAGATCGATGTCCGGGCGATAGCGGATGTCGAGATACAGCGCCTTGAGCTTGTTCTCGAGCGTGACCTTCCCGATGTTCTTCAGCGACGCCGGCAGCGACACGAAGGGATTCTTCTCGACGTTCAGCAGAGTCAGCGCCGGCAGGTGGCCGACGCACTCGGGCAGCGTGGCGAGTGCATTGCCGGACAGCGCCAGCCGTTGCAGCCGCGAGAGGCGGCCGATGCTGTCGGGCAGGTCGCGCAGCTTGCCGGACTGCAGGAACAGTGCTTCCAGCTGCCCGAGCGCGCCGAAGTTTTCGGGCAGGTGCTCGATGGCCGAGCCGCGCACGAACAGCTCCTTCAACGACGAGAGCGAACAGAATTCGTCCGGCAAGGCCGTGAAGGGCGCGTGCGCCGGCGACGTGAACTGCAACGACAGGAATTCGAGGTTCCTGAAGCGCAGGATCTCCGGCGGGAAGGCCTCGATCTTCGGTGTGTCGCTTCGCCACGGTTGCCGGATCAGCAGCCGCCGCACCCGTTCGGGCAGCACCTCGGCAGCCTCCTCGAGGCTCGTGTAGGTGTGCGGCTGCAGCGTCACTTCGCCGGGCTCGAAAGCCTTGCGGATGTGGATGGGAACGCTCTTGCTGTCGTCGTAGCGCGAACGCATTGCGCCGCGCAGTTCGACCGATGAAGGCGTCAGCGTCACTGTGCCGTGGAAGTTGTCGAGCGCGAAGCCGCGCTCGTACAGGTGAAAGTCGAAGGTGGCCGGCTGGTTTTGCGGCATCTGCACGATGCGCAGCGGCTCGCCGGTCTTGTCGTGGAAGAAGAACGCGTCGTAGGTGCCGAACTGCGGCGCGATCGTGCCCAGCGAGGGGTTGTCCACGTCGTCGGGCTGGAAGGCGGGTGCATGCAGCGCCGCATCGAACGCGACCGGGGCCGTGTGCAACTGGAACTGCATGCCCCCGTCGACGAAGCCGGCCGAGGATTGCGCGGTGAACGCGAAGTGCGCGTCGCCGACCTGAAAGATGTCTTCTTGCATGGAGATGAAAGCGTCGATGCCTGCGTCCAACCTTGCCAGAGCGGCAAGACATGGACAAGGCCCAAGTCCCGGGGCAGAGCGGGGCGATGGGCTGGTTTCTACAATCGGAGCTTATGAAGCCCCTTGTCTACACCCGCGGCCAGGCCCTGGCCGGCATCCTCGCCAAGCGCATCGCCATCCTCGACGGCGCCATGGGCACGATGATCCAGCGCTTCAAGCTCACCGAGGAGCAGTACCGCGGCGAGCGCTTCAAGGACTTCGAACGCGACATCAAGGGCAACAACGAACTGCTGTCGCTCACGCGGCCCGACGTGATCCGCGACATCCACGAGAGCTACCTCGCGGCCGGCGCCGACCTGATCGAGACCAACACCTTCGGCGCGACCACCATCGCGCAGGAGGACTACAAGATGGCCCACCTCGCGCGCGAGATGAACCTCGAATCAGCCAAGCTGGCGCGCGCGGCCTGTGACAAGTTCAGCACGCCCGACAAGCCGCGCTTCGTGGCCGGCGCCCTTGGCCCGACGCCCAAGACGGCCAGCATCAGCCCCGACGTGAACGACCCGGGCGCGCGCAACGTCAACTTCGAGGAACTGCGTGCGGCCTATTACGAGCAGACCGAAGCGCTGGTCGAGGGCGGCGCCGACGTGATCCTGGTCGAGACCATCTTTGACACGCTCAACGCCAAGGCCGCACTGTTCGCGGTCGACGAGTATTTCGACAACAGCGGGCAGCGCCTGCCGCTGATCATCAGCGGCACGGTGACCGACGCCTCGGGCCGCATCCTCAGCGGCCAGACCGTCACTGCCTTCTGGCACAGCGTGCGCCATGCGCAGCCGCTGGCCATCGGCCTGAACTGCGCGCTGGGCGCGGCCCTGATGCGGCCGTACATCCAGGAGCTGGCGCGCGTGGCCGGCGATACCTTCATCAGCTGCTACCCGAACGCGGGCCTGCCCAATCCGATGAGCGACACGGGCTTCGACGAGACGCCGGACGTGACCTCGCGGCTGCTGCACGAGTTCGCGGCCGAGGGGCTGGTGAACATCGTGGGCGGCTGCTGCGGCACCACGCCGGACCACATCGCGGCCATCGGCAAGGCGGTGGCGCCGGTGGCAGGCCGCGTGCTCGGCAGCAACAACGCTGGCTTCTACAAAGAAGCTGCGTAAGCACTCCGGTCGCGCTCGTGGCCGATTGACAGGCTCTTGGCCCCCGGCCTACGCTGGGGCGCAAGGAGCCTACCCATGAACACACTCGTTCCGCGCTGGATCGGCATCGGCGCATTGGCATTGCTGCTTCCGCTCGCGGCTGCGGCGCAGCAGGCCTTTACGCGCGGCGCTGTCAACATGCGGGCCGGGCCTTCGGGTGACTATCCGCTGGTGGCGCGGCTCGGGCCGGGCCAGCCGCTCGACGTGGTCGGCTGCACCAGCGGCTATGGCTGGTGCGACGTGGTGCTGCCCGACGGTGGGCGCGGCTGGGTGTGGTCGCGCAACCTCGACTACGCCTACCAGGAGCAGCGCGTGCCGCTGGCCACCTACGGCGCGGTGATCGGCGTGCCGATCATCGGCTTCGCGATCGGCAGCTACTGGGCCGACTACTACCGGGACCGGCCGTGGTACGGCGACCGACGCTGGTGGGGTGGCCGGCCGCCTCCGCCACCCATGGCGGGATGGCGTCCACCGCCGCCGGTGAGGCCGGGTTGGCAGCCGCACCCGTGGCGGCCGGGGCCGGGTTTCCGGCCGCCGGGCCCTGGCTTTCGCCCACCACCCGGGCCCGGATTCCGCCCGCCGCACGATCCAGGCATCAGGCCGCCACGGCCGCAGCCGGCCTTCCGTCCCGGGCCGCCGCCCGGGCTGCCACATCCGCATCCCGGAGGCCGGCCGAGGCCCGGTGGGGGCGGCGACCGTCCGCATGGCGGTGGCGGACACGGCGGCGGACATGGTGGCGGCCACCGGCCCTGAAAGCGCGTGCGTCAGCCCTCGGCGACGTGCACCACGCGCTTGCCGAAGTTGCGCCCCTCCAGCAGGCCGATGAGCGCGGCCGGCGCGTTCTCCAGTCCGTCGACCCGGTCCTCGCGCAGCGTGACGCGGCCGGCGTCGACCCATTCGCCCATCTCGCGCCGGAAGGTGTCGAAGCGGTCGCCGTAGTGGTCGAGGATGACGAAGCCTTGCATGCGGATGCGCTTCTGCAGCAGCGCCGCCATCAGCAGCGGCAGCCGGTTCGGGCCTGACGGTAGCGTCTCGTTGTTGTAGTCGGCGATGTGCCCGCACACCGGCACGCGCGCGCCGATGTTGAGCAGCGGCAGCACCGCATCGAACACCGCGCCGCCGACGTTCTCGAAGTACACGTCGATGCCCTTGGGGCAGGCGGCCGCGAGGCGCGCTGCGAACCCCGGGTCGTGGCGGTCGAGGCAGGCGTCGAAGCCGAGCGTTTCGACCGCGTAGCTGCACTTGTCCGCACCGCCCGCGATGCCGACCACGCGCGCGCCCTTGAGCTTGGCGATTTGCCCGACCACCGAGCCGACCGCGCCGGTCGCCGCGGCCACCACCACGGTGTCGCCCGGCTTCGGCTGGCCGATGTCGAGCAGGCCGACGTAGGCGGTGAACGCAGGCATGCCGAGCCCGCCCAGCGCCAGCGACGGCTGCGCCATCTCGCCGAGCGGGAGCAGGTCCTGGCCGTCGGACAGCGCGTAGTCCTGCCAGCCGGCGTTGCCCAGCACGAGATCGCCGGGGCGGAACTGCGGATGCCGCGAAGCGGCGACGCGGTTGACCGTGCCGCCCGGCATCGGCTCGCCCAGCGGCACAGAGGCCGCGTAGACCGGCGCGATCTCGTCCATCAGCTGGCGCATGTACGGATCGAGCGAGAGATGCAGCGTGCGCAGCAGCACCTGTCCTTCGCCTGGCGTGGGGATGGCGGTTTCGTCGAGGCGGAAGTCGCCCGGTGTCGGCAGGCCGCGCGGGCGGGCTGCGAGGACGATGCGGCGGTTGACGGTGTCGCTTTGAGGCATGGGCAGTGGGCTCCTTTGGTGGTTAATAGACCAGTCGTCTAGTGGGCGGGCAAAAAAAGCGGGAGCGCTCGTCTCCCGCTTTTCGCTTCAGTTGTCCGTAGACAGGCCCAGCAGCTGCCGGGTATCGCGCATGGCCGCGTCCAGCGATGCGCGGTCGCGGGTGATCTTGGCCAGCAGGCTGGCGCCGAGCCAGCGCTGGTAGAGCGCGACGGCGATTCCCTGCGCGTCCTGTTCCTTTGCTTGCGGCGCGGCCTGCAGCGACCCGTCGGCCCGGCCAGCCTCGATGCAGCGCGCAAGCCGATCAGTGATGCCGCGGGTGCCGCGCGCCAGCGCCGCGCGCATGCTCTCGGACAGGTCGCAGACCTCCGCGCCAAGCTTGACGACAAGGCAGCGGCTCTGCGCATCGTCGCCGGTCTGCGAGTCGAGCCAGTCGTCGAAATAGCCGATCAGCCGCTTGGCGGCCGTGCCCGGCGCCTCGGTCAGCAGGGCGTCGGTGCGCCCCAGGTACTCGGTGAAATAGGCTTCGAGCACGGCCTCGCCGAAGGCCTCCTTGGAGCCGAAGTAGTGATAGAACGACCCCTTCGGCACCTTCGCCGCCGCCAACACCTCGGCCAGGCCGACCCCGGTGAAGCCCCTTTGCAGCAGCAGCGGGTGGGCCACATCGAGGATGTGCTGCCGGACGTCGGGAGTGGGGGCGATCGCGTTCATGGCCCGCACTCTAGCGATTATTAGACCAGTCGTCTAGTTGGCCTGATCGCCGCCTGTCTTGGGGCTGCACTCACCGGCGGCCGCCCGGTCCTTGGCTATCAACTTCACGAAGCGCTGGGCTCCCAGGCCGAGTGGGCGCTCACGTGACCACACTACATCCACCCACAGGTCCAGCCCGTTGCTGAGGTTCTCGAACGGAATCTCGATCAGCGCGCCCGCCGCCACATGCGGCTTCGCGAAGTTGCGCTGAAGCCAGCCCCAGCCCAGCCCAGCGGTGATCAGGCTCAGCGCGGCCAGCGCGTTGTCGGTGCGCCAGACATGGCGCGCGAACACGAAGCGCGGGTCGCTGGTGGTCAGGTCGCGCCCGGCCACGACGATCTGCCGGGTGTTCGTCAGGTGGTCCTCGCGCAGCCGGCCGCCGTTGGCCGCGAGCACGGGGTGGTCCGGCGCGATGACCGCCACCATCAGGTCGCTGCCGACTTCCTGGAAGCCTTCCCGCCCGTCGAGGCTCGGGCGCTCGAACACCAGCGCCAGCTGCGCCCGCCCGCTGTGCAGCAGCGCCAGCGCGTCGGCCTGCGGGGCCGCCAGCACCTCGACCTGCAGCAGCGGATGCTCCCGTGCCAGCTCGGCCAGCGGACCGCTCCAGCGCGCGGCCAGCAGTTCGGGCGCAATGGCCAGCGTGAGCCGGTCTTCCAGCCCCTGGTTCAGCGCCAGCGCCTGCACCTGCAGCTGCCTGAGTTGGGCCGCCAGCAGCCGCGCCTGCGGCTCCAGCGAGCGCGCGGCGGCGGTGGGCTGGGGCTCGCGGCCGCTGCGGTCGAACAGCGGCAGGTCGAGCTCGGCCTCGAGGTTGGCGATGGCCATGCTCACGGCAGACGGCACCCTGTGCAGCGCCCGGGCGGCGGCCGAGAACGAGCCGTGGTCGATCACGGCCAGGAAGACTTCGACGTTGTCGCTGGAAAAAGCCATGGCGTCCGACCTATCAATAAAACTGAAACAAGTTAACTTTTTATATCAGCGCATGACACATAAAGTCCAGTCATCGCAGTAACGAAACCAAGAGAAGAGTCATGCAAGGCATTCAACGTCGCATCGTCTACATCAGCCTTTATGAGGGCATCGCCATCGTCGCCGCCAGCGCCGGGCTGGCATTGATGACGGACGCCGGCCTCGGCCATTCGGGCGTGCTGGCGGTGGCCGCCTCGGTCATCGCGGTGATCTGGAACCTGGTCTTCAACTCGCTGTTCGAGCGCTGGGAATCGCGCCAGGTCGTGCGCGGACGCAGCCTGCGCCGCCGCATCGCCCACGCCATCGGCTTCGAGGGCGGGCTGGTTGCCTTCCTGGTGCCGATGTTCGCCTGGGGCCTGGGCGTGTCGCTCTGGCAGGCGCTGGTGATGGACCTGGGGCTGGTGATCTTCTTCCTGGTCTACACCTTCGTCTTCAACTGGGCCTTCGACCGGGTGTTCGGCCTGCCGGCTTCTGCGGCGGCGAACAGCGCGGTGGTCACGGCGTAGAGGGCCCCTTCTTCTTGTCGTTGGCGGCGCGGACTTCCAGCGCGGCCTGAAGCCGCAGCGCTTCCTGCGGCGTGAAGAGCTGGGCCTGCAGCTGCGCCCGCGTGGCCTCGTCGGCCGCGGCATAGCGCGAGAGGCGGCTTTGCCAGTCTTGCTCCTGCTGGTCGAGGGTGGCGAGTCGCTGCGCCGCCTCGTAGCCGTACTGCTGGGAGCGCTCCGCGAAACGCTCCTGTGGGCTCGCTCCGCGTGCTTCCAGCGCGGCGGTCTGCTCGGCGACGCCTAACTGCGCCGTGGTGGCCGAGCGGTCGGCGAGCTGCTCGGGCGTGAGCCAGTTCTTTTCGGTCTGCGCCAGCGCCTCGCGCTTCTGTTCGGGCGTCAGGTCCTTGTTGCGCTCGATCTCCAGCTTCTCGACGCTGAAGCGGTCGAATTTCTCTTCGGCGCCGAACAGGCCCTCGACCTCTTCCGGCGCAAAGTAGCGTGCCCGGATGCCCGCGCGCGCATCGAGGATCCTGCGCAGCCCGGCAGGGTCGCCGATGCTGGCTGCCGGCAGCGCCTCGAGCGCGTTGCGGTAGTCGATGTACCGCTCCAGCAGGCCCAGTCCGCGCACGCGCCATTCCGGCGGCAGGTACTTGTCGACCTTCGCGCGCATCTCGGCCATCAGGCCTTCCTTGTCCCTGGCCTGGCTGTCGTTCAGCATCTGCTCGAAGATGCGCAGCAGGTCGGGCGTCAGCAGTGGGTCGGGGGCATGGCCGTTGTTGCGCAGCGCGATGGCGGATGCCTCCGCCGCCGCGGGGTTGGCGACCGGCGGCACCGAAGAAGCGGCGACCGCAGGCGCTTCAGGCTCGCTGAGCTGCCACCACGCCACGCCTGCGGCTACCACCACCGCGACCGCCGCCAGCGGACGCAGGAGCTTCGGGGACATCGTCTCCTCAGAGGCCGAGCTGCTTCAGCTTCGCCGCTTGGTTGACGTACAGCGTCACCGGGCTCACCGAGAACAGGTCGCGCAGCCCGAGCAGCTGGTTGACCTCGTCCAGGTGGTTCTGCCGGTAGCTGCCGAGGTAGGTGCCCAGGTGCGAGCTGCAGGCCGAAGCGAGGCCGTCGTTGGGCTCGCCGTGCACCACGCTCGTCAGCGACAGCGCGTAGTCGGATGCGTCGAACGCATTGGTCAGCGGCTGGGTGCCCGACCACGAGAAGTACCGCACGCCGTTGACCAGCTCGGTGCCGTTGCCGCAGGCCGTGGTGGGCACGCCGTCGGGGAACTTGGCGTTGAACTTGGCCGAGCCGGCGGTGTTGAGCGAATCCAGCGCGCCGAGCCCGTTCTGGGGCGTGTTGTTGCCCGAGAGAATGCCGATGAGGCTGGAGAACGCGTTGACCACGCTCACCACCACGGTCCGGCTGATGCTGCCGTCCGGCAGTGTGTTGCCGAGCACGTCTGCCACCTTGCTGCCCTTGTGGGGGCTGCCCACCGTCGTGACCGAGGCCACCAACTCCGGCGCCACGCCCGAGACATAGCGCGCCGTGGGGCCGCCGTGCGAATGGCCGATCAGGTTGACCTTGCTCGCGCCGGTGAGCGCCAGCACATCCTTGACCTGCTTGAGCAGCTGTTCGCCGCGCACTTCGCTGCTGTTGGTGGCCGCCACTTCGGCGACGAAGACCTTGGCGCCCTGGGCGCGAAGCTCGCCGGGAATGCCGTACCAGTAGTCGATGCCCGCGACGGTGTCGAAGCCCAGCATGCCGTGCACCAGCACGATCGGGTAGGCCGTCTGTGCGGTCTTGCTGCTGGCTGCCTGCGCGGTCTGCGCCAGGGGCGCGAGGGCCAGCACGCCGCACATCAGGAGGGCGCCGGCAGATCGCCGCGCCGTGCCGCTTTTCCTGCCTGTCGAAGCCAGAATCGTCTTCAGTCGAATCATCGGAACTCCCTGTATTGCGTTAGGTCGGTTTAGGGGGATGCACGCAAAAAAGAACGAGCGTGCTCTTTTCATTCTGCGAAATCAGGGATTCGCTATCGATTCGGACTTACCCTTTCATGATTCAGACTTACTCTTTGCTCGCTATCGGCATAGGGGACGGCGATAGACTCCCCCAACCCGCGCACGAATAACCGCTTTTGCCCACGAGTCAAACCATGTCTTCCCCAATGCCCCCTCCCATGAAGCTGTCCGGCCTCGAACCGGTTGCCATCGGCCAGGGCACGCTGTTCGTCAACATCGGCGAGCGCACCAACGTCACGGGCTCCAAGGCTTTCGCGCGGATGATCCTGAACGGCCAGTTCGAAGAAGCCTTGGCCGTGGCGCGCCAGCAGGTCGAGAACGGCGCGCAGGTGATCGACATCAACATGGACGAGGCCATGCTCGACAGCAAGGCCGCGATGGTCCGCTTTCTCAACCTCATCGCCAGCGAGCCCGACATCGCGCGCGTGCCGGTGATGGTCGACAGCTCGAAGTGGGAAGTCATCGAGGCGGGCCTGCGCTGCATCCAGGGCAAGGGCATCGTCAACTCCATCTCCATGAAGGAGGGCGTCGACAAGTTCAAGCACGAGGCCAAGCTGGTGAAGCGCTACGGCGCCGCCGCAGTGGTGATGGCCTTCGACGAGAAGGGCCAGGCCGACACCTACGCACGCAAGATCGAGATCTGCGAGCGCGCCTACCGCATCCTGGTCGACGAGGTGGGCTTCCCGCCCGAGGACATCATCTTCGACCCGAACATCTTCGCCATTGCCACCGGCATCGAGGAGCACGACAACTACGCGGTCGACTTCATCAACGCCGTGCGCTGGATCAAGGAGAACCTGCCGGGCGCCAAGGTGTCGGGCGGCGTGTCGAACGTGAGCTTCAGCTTCCGCGGCAACGACCCGGTGCGCGAAGCGATCCACACCGTGTTCCTGTACCACGCGATCAAGGCGGGCATGGACATGGGCATCGTCAACGCCGGCATGGTCGGCGTGTACGACGACCTCGAACCCGAGCTGCGCGAGCGCGTCGAAGACGTGGTGCTCAACCGCCGTCCCGACGCCGGCGAGCGCCTCGTCGAAGTGGCCGAAACCGCCAAGAGCGGCGCCAAGGACGACAGCAAGAAACTCGAGTGGCGCGGCACGCCCGAGAACCCGGTGCACGTCAACCAGCGCCTGTCGCATGCGATGGTGCACGGCATCACCGACTTCATCGTCGAAGACACGGAAGAGGCCTATCAGCAGATCCTCGCCAAGGGCGGCCGACCGCTGCACGTGATCGAAGGCCCGCTGATGGACGGCATGAACATCGTGGGCGACCTGTTCGGCCAGGGCAAGATGTTCCTGCCGCAGGTGGTGAAGTCGGCGCGCGTCATGAAGTCGGCCGTGGCCCACCTCATTCCCTACATCGAGGAAGAAAAGCGCCAGGACGAGGCCGCGGGCCGCGACGTGCGCACCAAGGGCAAGATCATCATCGCCACCGTGAAGGGCGACGTGCACGACATCGGCAAGAACATCGTCACCGTCGTGCTCCAGTGCAACAACTTCGAAGTGGTGAACATGGGTGTGATGGTCCCGTGCCACGAGATCCTGGCCAAGGCGAAGGTCGAGGGCGCGGACATCGTGGGCCTGTCTGGCCTCATCACGCCGAGCCTGGAAGAAATGCAGTACGTGGCCGGCGAGATGCAGAAGGACGACCACTTCCGCATCAAGAAGATTCCGCTGCTGATCGGTGGCGCCACCACCAGCCGCGTGCACACGGCCGTGAAGATCGCGCCGCACTACGAAGGCCCCGTGGTCTACGTGCCCGACGCCTCGCGCAGCGTGAGCGTGGCGCAGAGCCTGCTCTCCGACCAGGCCACTGCGTACATCGACGAGATCAACGCTGACTACGTCAAGGTGCGTCAGCAGCACGCCAACAAGAAGCAGGTGCCGATGTGGCCGCTGGCCAAGGCGCGCGCCAACAAGACGCCGATCGACTTTGCGAACTACCTGCCGCCGGTGCCCAAGTTCATCGGCCGGCGCGTGTTCAAGAACTTCGACCTGACCGATCTGGCCAAGTACATCGACTGGGGCCCGTTCTTCCAGACCTGGGACCTGGCCGGCCCGTTCCCCGCCATCCTGAAGGACGAGATCGTCGGCACCGAGGCCGTGCGCGTGTACGCCGACGGCCAACGCATGCTCAAGCGCCTCATCGAAGGCCGCTGGCTCAGCGCGAGCGGCATCGTCGGCTTCTGGCCCGCCAACACGGTGAACGACGACGACATCGAGCTGTACACCGACGAGTCGCGCAGCGAGGTCGCGCTCACCTGGTACGGCATGCGCCAGCAGACCGAAAAGCAGATGATCGACGGCGTGATGCGCCCCAGCCGCTGCCTGTCCGACTTCGTCGCGCCCAAGGACAGCGGCGTGAAAGACTATGTCGGCATGTTCGCCGTGACCGCCGGCCTGGGTGTCGAGAAAAAAGAGAAGTACTTCATCGACGACCTCGACGACTACTCGGCCATCATGCTCAAGGCCCTGGCCGACCGGCTGGCAGAGGCCTTCGCCGAGTCGCTGCACCACCGCGTGCGCACCGACCTCTGGGGCTACGCGAGCGACGAAAGCCTGAGCAACGACGACATGATCGCGGAGAAGTACCGCGGCATCCGCCCCGCGCCCGGCTACCCGGCCTGCCCCGACCACAGCGTGAAGCGCCCGATGTTCGACCTTCTGGCTTGCGCGGACATTGGCATGACCCTGACGGAAAGCCTCGCTATGATGCCCGCCGCCAGCGTGAGCGGTTTCTACCTGAGCCACCCCGATGCGACGTACTTCAACGTCGGCAAGATCGGACACGATCAGTTGCAGGACCAGGCCGCGCGGCGCAAGGAGAGCGAGTCCGATCTCGAGCGTCTGCTGGCGCCCAATCTTTGAACCTGCCGGCCGGCGCGGCCGCCCGGCGCCGGGAGTTGTTATTCAGAAGCTGATGTTTGCAGCCGCGCACTACGCGGCACTGGCGATTTTCGTGTTCAGCTGCTGGGGTTACGGCCGCGCATTGCTGGGCCGCATGGCCCCGCCGCCGCGCCGCGACGCTGGGCTCGAAGCCGCCATGGCCGTGGCGCTGGGCGTCGGCCTCTTCATCTGCGCGTTCCAGGCGCTGGCCATCTTCGGGGCCTTCAAGATGGGCGCGACCGTGGCGCTGGTCGTGGCGGGCTTCGTTGCGGCGGCGATCCAGCTGCCGTCGTGGCTGCGCGAGCGGCGTGCCCTGCGCGCGAACGAACCCGCCGCGCCGTGGACCTACTTCGAGCGCGTTGCCATGATCGCGCTGGCCCTGGTCGCGTTGCCCGCGCTGGTGGCGCCGCTCGCGCCGCCGATCGCCTTCGACGAGCTGATGTACCACCTGCCGTATGCGCGTCAGGTCGCGCAGCAGGGCTCGCTGGGCATCCATGACTGGCTGCGCTACCCCTGGTTCCCGTACAACTACAACCTGCTCTACGCCGCTGCACTGCAGGTCGGCGACGACGTGCTGCCGCACTTCCTCAATGCGCTGGCGGGTGCGCTGTCGGTGGTGATGATCTTCCGCCTCGGCATCCTGCACGCCAACCGGCTCACCGCCTGCATCGGCGCGGCCATCTGGCTGGGGCTCGGCGACTATTCGAACGCGCTGATCGACATGGGCGTGGCGCTGTTCGTGCTGTCGGCCTGCGTGGCGCTGTGGTGGTGGCGCGAGTCGGAGCCCGGAAAGCCCGTGCACGGCGGCATGCGCTGGCTCGGCGTGGCCGCGTTCTGCCTTGGCGTGGCCGCGGGCTCGAAGTACCAGGCGCTGATCTTCCTGCCGCTGGTGGCGCTGTTCGTCATCCGCCACGAGCGCCGGCCCCAGGCATGGGCACTGGTGTTCGTCTGCTTCCTGATCCCGTGCGTGTACTGGTACGCGCGCAACGCCGTCATGACTGGCGACCCGTTCAACCCGATCGGCGCGCGCGTGTTCGGCTTCACCGAATGGACGCCGGCCGACTACGTGCAGCAGGTGGCGGACGTGCGCGTGCATGCCGAGCTGCCCAATGCGCTGATCTGGTCCGTGTTCTTCGCGCCGTTCAGCGTGCTGTGGAAGCGCTCCGCGGCCGTGCGCGCCGCCGGTTGGTTCTGTCTGTACTCGGTGGTGGTCTGGGTCGTGACCTCGCGTTATCCACGCTACCTGACGGCCTCGTTCCCGCTGCTGGCCGCCATCGCGGCCATCGGCTGGCAGGTGCTGTTCGGCTGGGCCGCATCGGGCCTGCGCCGCATGTTCGGTGCGAAAGAGAAGACGCAGGATGCCGGCGCCGTGGCGACGGGCTCGATGAGCCGCGACACCGCGCGTTCCGGCGCCCGCGCGGGTGACTGGGTGCTCGTGCTGCTGCTGGCCGTGCTGGCCGCCGTGTCGGTGCGCCAGACCGCGGTGAAGATGTCGATGGTCTCGATCACGCCGGAGGCCCGCGATGCCGTGCTGCGCAAGCATGTGCCGGGCTATGCCGTCATGGACTACCTGCGCCGCACTGCCACCGGCCGCGTCTACCAGGTCGCGCTGAACGAAGCGATCTACTACGGGCCCAACCCCATCTGGGGCGACACACTCGGGCCGTGGCGTTACACCGACTTCGGGCGCCTGTCGGGCGGCGATCTCGCACGCAAGCTCGGCGGCCTGGGTTTTGTGGCGGTCGTCCTGCCGGACAGTGTGGTGCCCGTATTCAGCGCGCGCGTCGACTTCGACAAGTACTTCGCCGTCGAATACGAGAAGGACGGCAGCCGGGTCTACCGTATCCTTCCCGCCGCACCATGACCGACGCCAATTTCCCCACCACCCACGGCAGCAGCGGCCTGCGCATTGCCGCGGTGATCCCCTGCTACAACGAGGCGCTCGCCATCGCCCAGGTGGTGGCGGGCTTTCGCGCTGCGCTGCCAGAGGCCGAGATCCACGTCTTCGACAACAACTCCAGCGACGACACGGCCGCTGTCGCGCGCGCGGCCGGCGCCATCGTCACGCACGTGACCCTGCGCGGCAAGGGCAACGTGGTGCGGCGCATGTTCGCCGACGTCGATGCCGATGTGTACGTGATGGTCGACGGCGACGCCACCTACGACACCGGCGCCGCGCGCCGGCTCATCGACCGGCTGGTGAGCGACAACCTCGACATGGTGGTCGGCAGCCGCGTGGACGACGGCCAGGACGCGCACACCTACCGCACTGGCCACCGCCTGGGCAACCGCATGCTCACGGGTGCCGTGGCGCAGCTGTTCGGTGGCGGCCTCAGCGACATGCTTTCGGGCTACCGCGTGTTTTCGCGGCGCTATGCCAAGTCGTTCCCGGCGCTGTCGCGGGGCTTCGAGACCGAAACCGAACTCACCGTGCACGCGCTCGAACTGCGCATGCCCTATGCCGAGGAAAGCACCGCCTACAGCACGCGTCCCGAGGGCTCGGTGAGCAAGCTCTCGACCTACCGCGACGGCTGGCGCATCCTGAAGACCATCTGCAAGCTGTTCGTGAGCGAGCGGCCGCTGCAGTTCTTCTCGATCATCGGGGGGCTGCTGGTGCTGATGTCGGTCGCGCTGGTCCTGCCGCTCGTCATGACCTACATGCACACCGGCCTGGTGCCCCGGCTCCCCACGGCGGTGCTGGCCACTGGCGCGATGCTGGCGGCCATGCTGTCCTTCGTGTGCGGTGTTGTCATGCAGGCCATCACGTTGGGGCGGCGGGAGGCCAAGCGGCTGAGCTACCTCGCGATTCCGAGCGTGCGCGAGCAGGCGTCCCAGGCCTCGCGCACTTCACGATGAAGATCGGACGCGAGTTCCTCTCCTTCGCCCTCGTCGGCGTGATCGGGCTCGTGGTCGACGTGGTCGTGCTGTATCTGCTGGCGCCGCTGCTGGGTTGGTACGGTGCGCGGGTGGTGTCGTTTCTTGCAGCGGCGACCACCACCTGGGCCTTCAACCGCCGCTACACCTTCGCGGCCAGCGCATCGGCCGGCCGCTCTCTCTGGCGCGAGTACCTGGGCTACCTGGCGACCATGGCGGCCGGCGCGGTGCTGAACTACGGCGCCTATGTGCTGACGCTGCACTGGGTCGAAGGGCGCTGGGCCGCTGCCCTGGGCGTGGCGCTGGGCAGCCTTGCCGGCATGAGCGCCAACTTCCTTTCGGCGCGCTACCTGGTCTTTCGCTCGCACCGCGGCGGCTGAGGCCGCCGGGTGTCGTGGCGCGTGTCAGTGCGCGCCGGAAACCACCACAGGGATTTCAGTCGCGGGCGGCGTGTTGCGGCTGCGGCCGCAGCGCACGATGCCGTCGATCATCACCATGCCCACGCCCGGGATGTCGCCGAGCTGCACGCTCTCGAGCAGGCCCGGCGCGGGCGAATGCTGCGCGCGGTCCATGAACACGAAGTCGGCATCGCGACCCACTTCGATCAGCCCGCAGTTGAGCTTGCGGATCTTCGCGGTGTTGCCGGTCGCGAAGCAGAACACCAGCTCGGCTGGAATGTTCGCGATGGACGACAGCATTGCCACCATGCGCAGGATGCCCAGCGGCTGCACGCCCGAGCCGGCGGGGCCGTCGGTGCCGAGAATCACGCGGTGCGGGCACTTGAGCTCCAGCGCTGCCTTCGCCGCTGCAATGGCAACCTTCTCGTTGCCGTTGTGCACGATCTCGATGGCGCGCGAGCTCTTCTCGCAGAGCTCACACACGTGCGCTTCCGGCAGCGAGGTGTGGCCGCCGTTGATGTGGCCGATGATGTCGGCGTCAGCCTCGAGCACCACGTCCTTGTCGATCAGGCCCGAGCCAGGGATCGACGGGCCGCCCGTGTGGATCGTGCTCTGGATGCCGTACTTGCGCGCCCAGGCCACCATCTCTTTCGCCTCGTAGCCGGCCTTCACCGAGCCCAGGCCCACTTCGCCGAGCAGGCCCACGCCGGCTTCAGCGAGTTCCTTGAAGTCGCTCTCGACCATGCCCTTCTCGATGACGGGCGCGCCCGCCAGCACCTTCACACCGCCGGGGCGGAAGTTGTCGAAGGCGCGCTGCGCGGTGATGGCCAGTGCCTTCAGGCCCACGATGTCCTTGGGACGGCCGGGCAGGTGCACCTCGCCAGCGGAAATCATGGTCGTCACGCCGCCGTGCATGGTGGAGTCGATCCATCCGATCTGGCCCTGGCGCGGCGTCCAGTCGCCGAACACCGGATGCACGTGGCTGTCGATCAGGCCGGGCGCCACGCAGGTTTTCTTCGCGTCGATGACGGTCGCCGCGCCTTCGAGGTCGCAGTCTTTCTCCTTGCCGACCGCGACGATCAGGCCGTCGTTCACCACGATGGTGTCGGCGTCGAGGATGGGCTTGTCGATGTCGCCCGAGAGCAGCAGCCCGATGTTCTTTATGACGACCTTGCCCGACTTGCCGCCGGCTGCGATTTCTGCCATTTCGATGTGTCCTCGTGGGGTGGTGTGTTGTCTTGCGGCTCGTCCGCCTCTGCATCCGAGTCAGCGCGCACCGTGCGCAGCAGCGTCTCGATCACGAAGTTTTCCCAGTGCGTGATCGCCTCCGGCGATTCCAGCGGCTCACCGAGGAAGGCGGTGAGCGTGTGCCGGTTGGAGGTGTAGAAATAACCCGTGGACGCGATCAGCAGGTAGATGTCTCGCGCCACCAGTTCCTTGCGGAACAGGCCCTGCGCAGCGCCGCTGGCGAGGATCTCCGCAATGATCGCCACCGCGCGCGACGAATACTCGCGCGCCCGCAGCGACTTCGAAATGTGCCGGCCCTTGTGCAGGTTCTCGGTGTTCAGCAGCGTGACGAACTCGGGGTTCTTGCGGTAGTAGCCCAGCACGAAGCGGATGACTTCGGTGAGCGCTTCCACCGGCCGCGAGGCGTCGAGCGCGATAGCGGCCTCGGCGTCGTCCATGCGCTGGTAGATGCCTTCGAGCACCGCAATGAAGAGGCCTTCCTTGCTGCCGAAGTAGTAATAGATCATCCGGTCGTACGACTTCGCGGCCTTGGAGATTTTCTCCACGCTGCCGCCGTCGTAGCCGTACTTAGCGAACACCTTGGTCGCCGCCTTCAGGATGCTGTCGCGCGTGGCCTGAGCGGCCGCCTCGCGCACGCCCGTGCGGCGCTGCGGCTTGGGCTTGTGGGAGGCGGAGCGGCTGTTGTCGGCCATCGTGCGCGCGACGTCCTGCTTACTTTTCTGCGAAGGCGCGTTCGACGACGAAGTCGCCTGGCGTACTCGTGTTGCCTTCCTTGAAGCCGCGCTTTTCGAGGATGTGCTTCAGGTCGACCAGCAGGCCGGGGCTGCCGCACAGCATGACGCGGTCTTCCTCGACGTTGAGCGGCGGCAGGCCGAGGTCGTCGGTGAGCTTGTTGCTCTCGATCAGGTCGGTGATGCGGCCCTGGTTGCGGAACTCCTCGCGCGTGACGGTCGGGTAGTACAGCAGCTGCTTCTCGATCATCTCGCCGAGGATCTCGTGCTTGGGCAGGTGGTCGGTCACGAGGTCGTGGTAGGCCAGCTCGTCGACCTGGCGCACGCCGTGCACCAGGATGACCTGTTCGAACTTCTCGTAGGTGTCCGGGTCGCGGATGATGCTCATGAACGGTGCGAGGCCGGTGCCGGTGCCGAACAGGTACAGGCGCTTGGCCGGCAGCGTGTAGTCGATCAGCAGCGTGCCGGTGGGCTTGCGGCCCACGATGATGGTGTCGCCCACCTGGATGTGCTGCAGCTTCGAGGTCAGCGGGCCTTCTTCCACCTTGATGCTCAGGAACTCGAGATGCTCCTCGTAGTTCGGGCTCACGATGCTGTAGGCGCGCAGCAGGGGCTTGTTGTTGACCTTCAGGCCGATCATCGTGAAATGACCGTTCGAGAAGCGCAGCGCCGGGTCGCGCGTGGTGGTGAAGGTGAACAGGCGGTCGGTCCAGTGGTGGACGCTCAGGACGCGTTCTTCGCTGAATGCACTCATACGGAACTCAAGAGTTGGTTGGTAACAGGGGAGGTTGGCTGAGCCGATGTGCACGCCTTTGGGGCGAAAGCCACCGGCCGGCTCCGAACCCTCCATTGTCGTTGGTCGTAAAAACCCCGATGAACATCGCGAGAAAACACCATTGCAAGCATCGGGCCTGTTTGCTACATTGACTGCGAATGTAGTGAACGCAACATGAAAGTGTAGGGAATGCTACACAAACGGAAGTCGGTGCACAAGCGGGCGGACGGCACGTTTGTTGCAAACACCGACAACCTGATTCAGCTCTTCGCACACGACCGAACGCCCACGAGATAGCCCGATGACAGAACACACCAAGACAGATGGCCTCCCTGGCATGGACATGCCCGTGGTGGCTGAAGCCGGCAGCAGCGCCTTCGGCAAGGCGCCCCCGCGCAACGAGCGCATGAGCACCGCCAAGGTCGAGTGCAACGCCTGCCCGGTGCTGTGCCAGATCTCCGACGGCCGCACCGGCGCCTGCGACCGCTATGCCAACCGCGAAGGCGTGCTGGTGCGCGTCGATCCCGTGGTGCTGCTGCGCCGGACGATCGAAAGCGAAGCGCCTGCGCTGGTGCCTTTCAATCGCACCGGCGCCGAAACGGCCCCGGCCCCCGCTGAGCCCGACTGGAACGGCGACCTGCTGCACGCCGACGAAGTCTTCGTCACCGGCGTGGGCTCATCCACCACCTACCCCGACTACAAGCCCGCGCCTTTCATCGTGGCATCGAAGGCCCAAGGCGTCGACATGGTCACCGTCGTCACCGAAGGCATCTTCAGCTACTGCAGCTTCAAGGTGAAGATCGACACCGACCGCTTCCTTGGCTCAGAGCAGGCCAACGTGCGCTACCGCGGCGAGGTCGTGGGCCACGTCACCACGGCCGAATACGGCTCGCAGATGCTCTCGCTCGGCGGTGTGCACCACCTCACCGGCGGCAGCAAGAAGGAAGGCCGCATGACGGCCGAGCTGATGCAGCTGCTGGGCAACAAGAAGGCCGTGGAGTGCACCATCGACGGCGGCTCCACCCTCGTCATCCAGGCCGGCAAGGCGCCCATCGTCAATGGCGTCGAAGAGCAACGCATGCGCGTGGGCTGCGGCTCCGCGGCGGTCGGCATCTTCGCGCGCCAGTTCGCGGGCGTGGCTGACGAGGTGGTAGTGGTCGACGACCACATCACCGGCGTGCTCACCGAGCACCAGGCCGGCCGCTGCCTCGACATGGCGCCTTCGGGCATCCAGATGCTGGGGCGCAAGTCCACGCCGGGGCGCTACTTCCAGGTGGCGAACCCGGGCAACGGCTGGGGCGGCACCGACATCGCCGATCCGCTCGCGATCATCGAAGGCTGGGAAGAGGGCGTCGCGCGCCCCGGCCTGCGCCTGCTCATGACCTCGACCACCGGCGAGCACGCGCAGTGGTACGTGCTCGACGATGCGCTCAAGCCTGTCGAGCAACCCATGCCCGCGGAGGTGAAGCGCATCGTCGACCGCATCGGCGAGAACTGCGAACCCTCGCTGTGCACCGTTCTGTTCCTCGGCGGCGCGGGCGGCAGCCTGCGCGCGGGCGTCACCGAAAACCCGGTGCTGCTCACGCGTGCCATCAAGCGCGCGCTGGTCAACGTCACCTGCGGCGGCGCACCGGCCTACGTGTGGCCCGGCGGCGGCATCACCGTGATGGCCGACGTCATGCGCATGCCCGACAACAGCTTCGGCACCGTGCCCACGCCGGCCATCGTCGCGCCCATCGAGTTCAGCATGCGGCGCGACGACTACGAGGCGCTCGGCGGCCACATGGAACACATCTTCCCGCTCGAACAGGCGCTCGCGCGCGGTGCGTGGCAGGAAGACGGCGCACCGCTCGCGCGCCAATGGCTCGCGATGGACGACGCCAATCCGTGGCCGCTCGGCCACGCCCCCATGCTGGGCTGATCATGTCTGCCCAACGCACAGCGCTCGATCAGAACCGCTGGCATTTCAACCACGGCCCGATCGACATCGTGGCCGAGGCGCACGGCGACCCGTACGCCGTCGCGGCCGCGCACGACGCCGCGTGGGCGCGCTTCGTTCATGTGCTCGACGAACTGGTGCGCGAGTTGCCGCTGCTGCGCCTGCCCGTCACCGACAAGATGCGTCCGCGCAATATGGTGGCGCGCCGCATGTGGGACGCCTGCGCCGCGTTCTCGCCGATGTTCATCACGCCGATGGCGGCGGTGGCCGGCTCGGTCGCGCAGGAGCTGATCGCTTTCTACGAACGCCCCGGCATCGAGCGCGCATGGATCAACAACGGCGGCGACATCGCGCTGCACCTCGCGCCCGGCCAGTCCGCGCGCGTGGGCGTGTTCGCCGACCTCGCACGCTTCGACTGGCGCAATCATGTCGATGGTGGCAGCGGCATCCTCACCACCGACGGCCAGTTCGAACTGCGCGCCGACCAGCCCGTGCGCGGCGTCGCCACCAGCGGCTGGCGCGGACGCAGCTTTTCGCTGGGCATCGCCGACAGCGTGACGGTCCTGGCCGCCACTGCAGCGCAGGCCGATGCGGCGGCGACAGTGATCGCCAACGCCGTCGATGTCGACGACGCGGCCATCGCGCGCCGCCCCGCGAACGAATGCAAGGACGACAGCGACCTCGGCGACACCCTCGTCACCGTCGACGTACCCACGCTGGCCCCCGGGCAGGTGCGCAGCGCACTCGATACGGGCGTGGTGTGCGCCAAGGTCCTGCAAAAAGGCGGGCTTGTGTGGGCCGCTCTACTCGTTTGTCAGGGGCAGTGGCGACTTGTCGAACCCTTATGCTCGAAGGCGCTCAAGACCGAGCTGCCGAAAGCAGTTGGTTCAGTATTTGCTTAACGAAAAGCAAGGTTCTTTTTCATGATCGAAATCCGACGCGTCTTCACCCATGTCGAGCACATCCACCACGAGTTCGGACCGCGCGCCGACACGCCGCTGGTGCGTGGTGCCATCGGCGCGGTGCTGACCAATCCGTTCGCTGGCCGCTACGAGCCCGACATCCTTCCGATGATGGCGCTGCTCGACCCGGTTGGCGTCGACATGGCACACAAGCTGCACGCCGCCATGGACGTGCCGCTGGAGCAGATCGCCACCTACGGCAAGGGCGCCATCGTCGGCGCCGACGGCGAGCTGGAGCACGGCGCGCTGTGGCACGTGCCCGGTGGCTACGCAATGCGCGAGCTGCTCGGCTGGAAGGGCAGCCGCGTTGCCTACACCGCAGGCACGGCCGAAGAAAAAACCGGGCAGCCCGGCAATGCGCTGTCGATCGTGCCCTCGACCAAGAAGGTCGGCCCGCCCGGCGCCGCGCTCGACGTGCCGCTGACCAACATCAACGCCAGCTACGTGCGCGGCCAGTTCGACGCCATCGAAGTGCGAGTGCCCGGTGCGCCGGCTGCGGACGAGATCGTCTTCATCCTCGCGATGAGCACGGGCTACCGCGTGCATGCCCGCGTCGGCGGCCTGCTCGCAGAGAACATCAGCAAGTGGGACGGCCTGCGCTGACCCGCACAGAGACAAGACAAGGAACACAGAACATGACCGCCAACATCCGCAAGCTCGTCATCCAGGTCGATGAAACCCGCAAGGAAATGGGTAAGGACGTCACGCCGCCCACGCGCCGCGCCGTTGCCATCGCCGTGATCGAGAACCCGTACGCCGGCCGCTACAGCGAGAACCTCGACGAACTGATCGCCATCGGCGAAGAGCTCGGCGCGCTGCTCGGCCAGAAGGCCGTGAAGGCGCTGGGCATCGAGCCCGGCCAGGCGCAAAGCTATGGCAAGGCCGCCATCGTCGGCGAGCGCGGCGAGCTCGAACATGCCGCCGCCATCCTGCATCCCAAGCTGGGCGCGCCGTTGCGCGTTGCGGTCGAGAAGGGCGCGGCGCTCGTGCCTTCGGCCAAGAAGCAAGGCACGCTGGGCACCGCCATCGACGTGCCGCTCGGCCATAAAGACGCGGCCTTCGTGCGCAGCCATTTCGACGCGATCGAAGCCCGCGTAAGCGACGCGCCGCGCGCCAACGAGATCGTGGTGGCGGTTGCCGTCACCGACAGCGGCCGTCCGCTGCCGCGCATCGGCGGCCTGCAGGCCCATGAAATCAAGGGCGAAGACGGTCTTCGCTGACGCTGTCTTTCGCCCTCGCCCAATCACGGTGTTTTCTTTCCTCATTCGATCTCAAGGAGCTTTCCCCATGAACCCATTGCGTCACGTCTTCAGCGCCGCGGCCCTCGCTGCGCTGACCACTGCTCTCGTTCCCGCGCACGCGCAGGGCGTGATCAAGATCGGCGAGGTCAACAGCTACAAGGCCCAGCCCGCCTTCCTCGAGCCCTACAAGAAGGGCATGGAGTTGGCTGTCGAAGAAATCAACGCCAAGGGCGGCGTGAACGGAAAGAAGATCGAGCTCATCACGCGCGACGACAACGCCAACCCTGGCGACGCCGTGCGCGTGGCCGAAGAGCTGGTGGCGCGCGAGAAGATCGACGTGCTCACCGGCACCTTCCTGTCGAACACCGGCCTGGCCGTGGCCGACTTCGCCAAGCAGAAGAAAATCTTCTTCCTGGCCGGCGAACCGCTGACCGACAAGATGACCTGGCAGGGCGGCAACGAATACACCTACCGCCTGCGTCCCGGCACCTACATGCAGGCCGCCATGCTCGTGCCCGAGGCTGTCAAGCTCAAGAAGAAGCGCTGGGCCGTCGTGTACCCCAACTACGAATACGGCCAGTCGGCCGTGGCCGCCTTCAAGACGCTGCTGAAGGCCGCGCAGCCCGACGTCGAGTTCGTCGCCGAACAGGCGCCGCCGCTCGGCAAGGTCGATGCGGGCGCCGTCGCCCAGGCGCTGGCCGATGCCAAGCCCGACGCGATCTTCAACGTGCTCTTCGGCGCAGACCTCTCGAAGTTCGTGCGCGAAGGCAACACCCGCGGCCTGTTCAAGGACCGCGCGGTCGTCAGCGTGCTGACCGGCGAGCCCGAGTACCTCGACCCGCTGAAGGACGAAACGCCCAACGGCTGGATCGTGACCGGCTACCCCTGGTACGGCATCCAGACGCCCGAGCACAAGGCCTTCTTCCTCGCGTACCACGCCAAGTACAACGACTATCCGCGCCTCGGCTCGGTGGTTGGCTACAGCATGATCAAGTCGGTCGCGGCCGGCGCCGCCAAGGCCAAGAGCACTGAAACGCCGAAGCTCCTCGAAGCCTTCAAGGGCCTGCAGGTCGACACGCCCTTCGGCAAGATCAGCTACCGCGCCGAAGACCACCAGTCCACCATGGGTGCCTTCGTCGGCAAGACGAAGAACGAAAACGGCAAG
This sequence comes from Variovorax multivorans, assembly GCF_051216835.1. Lineage (NCBI taxonomy): Bacteria > Pseudomonadati > Pseudomonadota > Betaproteobacteria > Burkholderiales > Comamonadaceae > Variovorax > Variovorax multivorans. Next base: position 78,640 of record NZ_JBPJZL010000018.1, on the reverse strand, counting down.
GGCGTGATGGTCGACTACACCTACTTCGACGGCGCCAAGTTCCAGCCCTCCGCCGCCGACGTCAAGAAGTCGCGCGCCGCCGACTGACCCTGATCCTTTTTCGGAACGCTTGCACCCATGAGCCTCTCGTCCCTGCTGCTTCAGTTCCTCACCGGGCTGTCGTCGGCTTCGTCGCTGTTCCTCGTGGGGGCCGGCCTTTCGTTGATCTTCGGCGTCACGCGCATCGTCAACTTTGCGCATGGCTCCTTCTTCATGGTCGGCATCTACCTGGCCTACACGCTGGTCGAGAAGCTCGGCGGCGGCATGGGCTTCTGGCCCGCGCTGGTGATTTCCGCGCTCGCGGTCGGCATTCTCGGCGCGCTGATCGAGATGGTGCTGCTGCGCCGCATCTACAAGTCGCCCGAGCTGTTCCAGCTGCTGGCGACCTTCGCACTGGTCCTTGTCATCAAGGATGCAGTGCTCTACATCTGGGGGCCTGACGAACTGCTCGGGCCGCGTGCTCCGGGCCTGTCGGGCTCCGTCGAAATCCTGGGCCGGCAGTTTCCGACCTACGACCTGTTCCTCATCGTCGTCGGCCCGGTCGTGCTCGGCCTCATGTGGCTGCTGCTCACGCGCACCCGCTGGGGCACGCTGGTGCGCGCCGCCACGCAAGACCGCGAGATGGTCAGCGCGCTGGGCGTGAACCAGGCCTGGCTCTTCACCGCGGTGTTCGCGCTCGGCGCCATGCTCGCGGGCCTGGGCGGTGCGCTGCAACTGCCGCGCGAGCCGGCCACGCTCGCGATGGACCTCAACACCATCGGCGCAGCCTTCGTGGTCGTGGTGGTGGGCGGCATGGGCTCCATTCCGGGCGCCTATGCGGCGGCGCTGCTGATCTCCGAGATCAAGGCCGTGTGCATCTGGCTCGGCGTGGTGGAGATCTTCGGCTACAGCGTGTCCTTCTCGAAGCTCACGCTGGTGGTCGACTTCATCGTCATGGCCATCGTGCTGGTGTGGCGCCCGTGGGGCCTGTTCGGCCGGCCGCAGGCACCGAGCCGCTACGTGGGCATGGCCGAGGAGCCGCTGCGCCGCGCGAGCAAGGGTTACCTGTGGCTGGTCGCCGCGCTGGGCGTGGTGCTCATGGCCATGCCGCTGCTCACCGCCGATTCGCCCTACACCACGGTGCTGATGATCGACCTGCTGATTGCCGCGCTGTTCGCCGCCAGCCTGCACTTCATCATGGGTCCGGCCGGCATGCACTCGTTCGGCCATGCCGCCTACTTCGGCCTCGGGGCTTATGGCGCCGCGCTGCTGGTGCGCTCCAGTGGCTTGCCAATGGAAGTCGCGCTCATCGTGGCCCCGCTGGTCGCGGCCATCGGCGCCTTCGTCTACGGCTGGTTCGCGGTGCGGCTGTCGGGCGTGTACCTGGCCATGCTCACGCTGGCTTTCGCGCAGATCACCTGGGCCATCGTCTACCAGTGGGATTCGTTCACCGGCGGCAGCAACGGCCTCACGGGCGTTTGGCCGTCGGAATGGCTGTCGGACAAGCGCACCTACTACTGGCTCACGCTGGTGCTCGTGGCCGCCGGAATCCTGATGCTGCGCCGCGTGCTGTTCTCGCCCTTCGGCTATGCGCTGCGCGCGGGCCGCGATTCGGTGCTGCGCGCCGACGCCATCGGCATCGACGTCAAGCGCATGCAGTGGACGGCCTTCGTCGTCGCGGGCGCCGCGGCGGGGCTGGCCGGTTCGCTCTACGCCTTCTCCAAGGGCAGCATCTCGCCAGAGAGCCTCAGCGTCGACAAGTCGGTCGACGGGCTGGTGATGGTGCTGCTGGGTGGCATCCAGACGCTGGCCGGGCCGGTGGTCGGCGCCGTCACCTTCAGCTGGCTGCACGACACCGTGGCGCGCAACACCGACTACTGGCGCGCGACGCTCGGCGCCATCATCCTGATCCTCGTGCTGCTGTTCCCGCAGGGCATTGCAGGCTTTGCGAAGCAGCTGACCGACAAGCTGCTGCGCCGCGCCAAGCCCGATGCGGCGCCTGTGGCCGCCGAGGCGAAGGAGGCCAAGGCATGACGACCACCTCCAACACACCCCTGCTCAAGGTCGAGAACCTCGGCAAGTCCTTCGGCGGCGTGAAGGCCGTCGACGGCATCAGCTTCGAGCTGCACGCCGGCGAACTGCTCGCGCTCATCGGCCCCAACGGCGCCGGCAAGTCGACCACCTTCAACATGGTCAACGGCCAGCTCAAGGCCGACCAGGGTTCGATCCTGTTCGATGGGCATGAGCTCGTGGGCCAGAAGCCGCGCGCCATCTGGCGCCAGGGCGTGGGCCGCACTTTCCAGATTGCCGAAACCTTTGCCTCGCTCACCGTGGTCGAGAACGTGCAGATGGCGCTGCTGTCGCACGACGGCAAGCTGTTCTCGATGTGGCGCCGCGCGGCCGACCACAAGCGCGACGAAGCACTGGCGCTGCTCGACCAGGTCGGCATGAAGTCGCAGGCCGACCGGCCCTGCAGCGTGCTGGCGTATGGCGACGTGAAGCGGGTCGAGCTCGCCATCGCGATGGCCAACAGCCCCAAGCTGCTGCTGATGGACGAGCCCACCGCCGGCATGGCGCCCAAGGAGCGCAACTCGCTCATGGCGCTGACCAAGGACCTCGTCATCCAGCGCGGCATGGCCGTGCTCTTCACCGAGCACAGCATGGACGTGGTGTTCGCGTATGCCGACCGCATGATCGTGCTCGCGCGCGGACGCCTCATCGCACAGGGCAAGCCGCTCGAAATCCGCGACCACCCGAAGGTGCAGGAGGTGTACTTCGGCAGCGGCAAGACATTCGAGAAGATCGCAGAGAAAGCCGCAGCCCTTGGAGTCGCCGCATGAGCACACACGAACCCCTCCTGCAGGCCAAGGCCCTGTGCGCCTGGTATGGCGCCGCGCAAATCCTTTATGACGTCGACCTCGAAGTGCGTCGCGGCGAAGTGGTTGCGCTCATGGGCCGCAACGGCGCGGGCAAGTCGACCACGCTGAAGACGCTCATCGGCATGCTGACCAAGCGTCGCGGCGCGGTGCGCTTCCTGGGCCACGACATCTCCAGGAGCGAGCCGCACCACGCAGCGCGCCTGGGCCTGGGCTTCGTGCCCGAAGACCGCCGCGTGTTCACCGACCTCACGGTGATGGAGAACCTCGAAGTCGGCAAGCAGCCCGCGCGCCGCTGGGCCGACGGCACCGACGCGCCGCTGTGGACGCCCGAGCGCCTGTTCAAGCTGTTCCCCAACCTCGGCGAGATGCCGAACCGTCCGGGCGGACGCATGAGCGGCGGCGAGCAGCAGATGCTGACCGTGGCGCGCACGCTCATGGGCAACCCGTACCTCGTGCTGCTCGACGAGCCTTCCGAGGGCGTGGCCCCGGTGATCGTCGAGCAGATGGCCAACATGATCCTGGAGCTCAAGGCGCAGGGCGTGAGCATCCTGCTGTCGGAGCAGAACATGCACTTCGCCGAGCTGGTGTCCGACCGCGCCTATGTGCTCGAGAAGGGGCAGATCCGTTATCAAGCCACCATGGCCGAGCTTGCGGCCAACGACGAAGTTCGCCGCGCCTACCTCAGTGTTTGAGTTTTTCCTTCAACCCATCGGAGTCCACGCCATGCATCGCAGAACCCTCGTGAAATCCGCCGCCGCCCTGGGACTGGCCGGCGGCTTCGGCAGTGTCGGTTTCAACGCCTTCGCGGCGGGCAAGATCAAGCCCGGCGACAAGGCCGCGCTGATCGTGGTCGACGTGCAGAACTGCTTTCTCGACGGCGGCACGCTGGCGGTGAAGGGCGGCAATGAAGTCATTCCGGTCATCAACGCACTGGCGCCCGCGTTCCAGAACATCGTCGTCACGCAAGACTGGCACACGGCGGGCCATGCATCCTTCGCAAGCACCTATAGCGGCAAGAAGCCTTTCGAGACCACCAAGCTCAGCTACGGCACGCAGGTGCTTTGGCCCGATCACTGCGTGCAGGGCACTGAAGACGCCGCGCTTGGCAAGGAGCTGAAGGTGCCAACCGCGCAACTGATCATCCGCAAGGGCTTCCACAAGGAGATGGACAGCTACTCGGCCTTCGAGGAAGCCGATCACAAGACGGCCACGGGCCTGGCCGGCTACCTGAAGGCGCGCGGCATCAAGACCGTGTTCGTCACCGGCCTGGCCACCGACTTCTGCGTGGCATGGACCGCGATGGACGCGCGCAAGGCTGGCTTCGAGGCCTACGTGATCGAGGACGCCACGCGCGGCATCGACCTCAACGGCTCGCTGGCCGCGGCGTGGAAGCAGATGACGGCCAAGGGCGTCAAGCGCATCCAGTCCGCCGACATCCAGACCGCCTGAGCCCGCACCTCGAAGAACAGCAGAAAAAGCGAGATCCACGACGCATGAAGCCCTCCCTTTCAAGGCGCGCCATGATGGCGGGCGGTGTCGCCCTGGCCCTTGGCCCCGGCCTGCTGCGGTCGGCACGCGCGGAAAACGGCGTGACCGACACCACCATCCGCATCGGCCAGTCGGCCGTGTTCAGCGGGCCGGCAAAAGACTTCGGCGTCGACTACCGCGCGGGCATCAAGCTGTACTTCGACCGCGTCAACAAGTCGGGCGGCGTCAACGGCCGCAAAATCGAACTCGTCACGTATGACGACGCCTACGACCCCGCAAAGACCGCCATCAACACGGCAAAGCTGATCGACGAGGACAAGGTCTTCGCGCTCACCGGCTACGTGGCCACCGGCAACCTCGCGGCCGCGATGCCGCTGGCCGAGAAGGCGGGCGTGCCGATGTTCGCGCCGCTGGTGGGCACCAGCTCGTTCCGCACCAAGGTCAACCGCTACCTGTTCCACGTGCGTGCGGGCTACGACCTGGAGCTGCGCAAGATCATCAGCCACCTCTCGACCATCGGCATCCAGTCGATCGCGGTGGTCTACCAGGACAGCGCCTTCGGCAAGTCGAACCTCGCCACCTGCGAGGAGCTGGCGGCAGACCACAAGGTGAAGGTGCTCAAGACCTTCCCGCTGGCCATCACGGCCGAAGACGCGAAGCAGGTCGTCACCGGTCTGTCTGAAGCCAAGCCGGGCGCGGTCGTGATGATCATGGCCGGGCGCATGGTCGAAGTGTTCATGCGCGACTACCGCGCGAACGGCGTGGGCGCGCCGCTGTACACGCTGTCGGTCGGCATCACCGACGCGGCCGGTTCGGCCAAGCGGCTAGACGGCAAGCTCGCGGGGCTGGTCACGGCCAGCATCGTGCCGCCGCCGCAGGCGCAGCGCATGCCCATCGTGGCCGACTACCAGCGCGACCGCGCGGAGTTCGGCGAGAAGATCGACAGCTACACCGCGCTGGAGGGTTACATCGTCGCGCGCGTGATGGTCGAGGGCCTGCGCCGCGCGGGCAAGACGCTCACGCGCGACAGCTTCATCGCCGGGCTTGAAAGCATCGGCAGCACGCGCATCGGCGACTTCCCCGTCGAGTACAGCGCGAAGAACCACAACGGCTCGACCTTCGTGGACCTGGAGATGTACACCCGTGACGGCCAGTTGCGGCGCTGAGCCGCTGCACCTGCTGGTCAACGGCCAGGCGCAATCGATCGAGGGCGTGCCGCGCGAAGCGACGCTGCTGCACCTGCTGCGCAATGACCTGGGGCTGAACGGCCCCAAGTACGGCTGCGGGCTGGGGCAGTGCGGCGCGTGCACGGTGCACGTCGACGGCGTGGCGGCGCGCTCGTGCGTGATTCCCGCGCATGGCGTGGCGGGGCGTGCCATCACCACGCTTGAAGGGCTGGGCGCGCGGGGCGACTGGCATCCGGTGCAGGCCGCCTTCGAAGATGCACAGGCCGCGCAGTGCGGCTACTGCCTCAACGGCATGGTGATGCAGGCGGCGGCCTTGCTCGCGCGCGATCCTGATGCGAGCGATGCGCGCATTCGCGCCGAGCTCTCGGGCAACCTGTGCCGCTGCGGCACGCACATCGAAATTCTCGACGCCGTGCAACGCGCGGCGGTGCGCATGCGCGCGCATCCGGCCCCATGACGCGACGCGCCGATCTTCCGCGGACACGCGCCGAGTTTCTGTCGGCCGATGGCGTGCTGCTGGTGGTGCGCGAGACCCCGCTCGCACCGCCGCCCGCCAAGGGCCAGCCCGCGTTCATCGCTGGCAACCCGCTCGAAGGCGACGAGATCCTGCTCGCCGTGTGGGACGACGGAAGCGCCTCGGCACTCAACGGCCACGTCGATCTGGGCACCGGCATCCAGACCGCACTCGGGCAGATCGTGGCCGAGGAACTCGACCTCGGCATGCCCTGCGTGCGGGTGATGCTCGGCGACACCGCGCGCGCGCCCAACCAGGGCGCGACGATTGCGAGTGCGTCGATCCAGATCCATGCGCAGCCGATGCGGCTTGCCGCCGCGCAGGCGCGCGCGTGGCTGCTGGCGCGCGCGGCTGAACGGCTGGGCGTGGCCGTCGATGCGCTACAGGTGCGCAATGGTGTGGTGCGAATCACCGAAGCGCCGGACCGCCACGTCAGCTACGCCGAACTCGTGGCCGGCCAGCGCACCGTGCTGCGGCTCGATCCGCAGGCGCAGCCCAAGAATCCCGCTGACTATCGCGTCGTCGGCACGCGGCAGGCGCGCGTCGACATTCCGGCCAAGCTGGCAGGCGAGCTCGTGTTCGTGCACGACATGCGCGTGCCCGGCATGCTGCACGGCCGCGTGGTGCGCCCGCCGTATGCGGGCGCGGACCATGGCGAGTTCATCGGCAATACGCTCGAGGCGGTCGATGAATCGTCGATTACGCACATCCCCGGCATCCGCGCCGTGGTCGTCATCCGCGACTTCGTCGGCATCGTGGCCGAGCGTGAGGAGCACGCCGAGCAGGCCTTGCGCGAACTGCGCGTCACGTGGAAGCCATGGCCCGGCATGCCTGACCTGGGCGACCTGGCACAGGCGCTGCGCGACAACGCGTCGACGCAGCGCACGCTGGTCGATGAAGGCGATGTCGATGGTGCCATTGCCGCCGCCGCGCAGCCGATGCATCGCACCTACGTGTGGCCGTACCAGATGCATGCGTCCATCGGCCCTTCGTGCGCGCTCGCTGACTGGCAGCCGGCCGATGGCAGCGGCATGCAGCTGCGTTGCTGGGCCGGTTCGCAGAATCCGCACGTGCTGCGCGCTGACCTTGCAAAGCTCATGGGCGTGGAGGACGTGCAGGTCGACGTGGTCCGCATGGAAGCCGCTGGCTGCTATGGCCGCAACGGCGCCGACGACGTGGCCGCCGATGCGGCGCTGCTCGCGCGTGCGGTCGGTGCGCCGGTGCGCGTGCAGCTCACGCGCGAGCAGGAGCATGCGTGGGAGCCCAAGGGCGCCGCGCAGCTCATGGAGATCGACGGCGGCCTCATGGCCGACGGTCGCGTCGCCGCCTATGACTTCGAAACCTCGTACCCGTCGAACGGCGCGCCCACGCTCGCGCTGCTGCTCACGCGCACCATCGAACCGGTGGCGCAGGCCTTCGAGATGGGCGACCGCACCGCGCGCCCGCCCTACACATACGACAACCTGCGCGTGAAGGTCAACGACATGGCGCCGATCGTGCGCGCCTCGTGGCTGCGCGGCGTGTCGGCGCTGCCTAGCTCATTCGCGCACGAGTCGTACATCGATGAACTGGCGACTGCTGCTGGTGTGGACCCGGTGCAGTTCCGCCTGCGGCATCTGGAAGATCCGCGCGCGGTCGAACTGGTGCAGGCCACTGCGCAGAAGGCCGGCTGGCGCATGCGCACCGGGCCGCAGGAGAACGCGGACGGCGGGCTCGGCGAAGGGGGCGACATCCTTTTCGGGCAAGGCTTTGCGTACGCCCGCTACATCCACAGCAAGTGGCCGGGCTTCGGCGCCGCGTGGGCTGCGTGGGTGGCCGACGTCGAGGTCAATCGCAAGACCGGCGAGGTGCATGTGCGCCGTGTGGTGGTGGGGCATGACGCGGGGCTGATGATCAACCCGGCGGGGGTCGAGCATCAGATACACGGCAACGTGATCCAGACAACGAGCCGGGCGCTGAAGGAGCGGGTGCAGTTCGCGCCGCAGCAACAACAACAGCAGGAAGGCTCGACGACGGGCGCACAGCTGCCGGGCGTGCTGCCTTCCGGCGTGGTCGCGAGCCGCGAGTGGGGTGCCTATCCGATCATCAATTTCCGCGAAGTGCCGGTGATCGAGGTGATGCACATGCCCCGGCCTGGAGAGCCGTCGCTGGGGGCCGGTGAGTCGTCTTCGGTGCCGGGGACTGCGGCGATTGCGAATGCGATCTTCGATGCGACGGGGGTGCGGTTTCGCTCGCCGCCGTTTACGCCGGAGACGGTGCTGGCAGCACTGAACCCATTGACTTCGGACTTGCCCCCTCTCCCTCCGGGAGAGGGTTGGGGTGAGGGCAAGCGGCCTGCGAATGGTGACGCCGTCGCACCCTCATCCCAGCCTTCTCCCAGAGGGAGAAGGAGCAATGCGGGAGCCGCATGGCCTCAGCGCAAGAGCGTCTGGGCCACCGGCGCTGCGCTCGTCGTCGGCGGCATCGGCGTGGTCGCCGGTCTGCTCGGCTGGCGCTCCGCCATCGCGCCCGTATCGCTCACCGCTCCGGTCTACAGCCAGGCCACCATCGAACGCGGGCGTGTGCTTGCCGCTGCCGGCGACTGCGCCGTGTGCCACACCGCCCCTGGCGGCGCGCCCAATGCGGGCGGCCGCGCGATGGAAACGCCCTTCGGCAAGCTCTACACGACCAACCTCACGCCCGACCCCGAGACGGGCCTCGGCCGCTGGTCCTTCAGCGCCTTCCAGCGCGCGATGCGCGAAGGCGTCTCGCGCGACGGCCATTACCTGTACCCCGCGTTCCCCTACACCGCATTCGCCAAGGCCAGCGACGACGATCTGCAGGCGCTCTATGCCTACTTCATGTCGATGCCCGTGGTGCGTGCGGAAACGCCGAAGTCCGAGCTCAAGTTCCCGTTCAGCATGCGGCCGCTGATGGCCGGCTGGAACGCGCTCTTCCACGATTCGACGCCGATGCAACCCGTGGCCACGCAAAGCGCGGAATGGAACCGTGGCGCGTATCTCGTCAACGGCCTGGGCCATTGCGGCGCCTGCCACACGCCACGCAACGCGCTCGGCGCGGAGCAGGGCGGCAGCGCCTTCCTGTCGGGCGCCATGATCGACGGCTGGGAGGCGCCCGCGCTCACGCACCTGTCGAGGTCTGCGGTGCCGTGGGACGCCGATGAGCTCTACCGCTACCTGCGCCAAGGCCACACGCAGCGCCATGGCATCGCCGGTGGGCCGATGGCCGAGGTGGTGCGCGAACTCGCACAGGTGCCGGATGAAGACGTACGCGCGATGGCAACCTACCTCGGTTCGTTCAATCCTGCACCGTCCGCGCAACCGACCGCCGTGGCACAGCAAGCGATCGATAACGCCGCACGCACGCAGGGCCAGTTGCTCGGCCCCGCGCAGCGCATGTTCGACAGCGCCTGCGCCTCCTGCCACCACGACGGCAACGGCCCTACGCTGCTCGGCGTGAACACGCCGCTCGCGCTCAACAGCAACCTCACGAGCGCGAGGCCCGACAACCTGCTGCGCACCATCCTCGATGGCGTGCGCGAGCCCGCGAGCCGCGACATCGGCTTCATGCCCGCGTTCCGAGAAGTGCTCGACGACCGGCAGATCGCCGAACTCGCCGGCTACATGCGCGCGCGCTTCGCACCGCAGGAGCCTGCGTGGGCCAACCTGCCTGCCGACGTGGCGCGCGTGCGCGCCGCGCCGGGGCACTGACACCAGGAAGAGAAGGAAAGAGCCGGCCGCGTCGTGATCCGCTGTGCGCCGCTACGATGCAGCGTAGCGCACACATCCACGGAGACACCACGCCATGCCGCTCGATCTTTCAATCTCTTCCAGCCTGCCCCGCGACGCCGAACGCGCCACCCTCGTCGGCCGTTTGTGGCAACCCGGCGTGGGCCCCGTGCTGGTGGCCGTGCACGACGGCGACCTGTATGACCTGTCGGCGCTTGCGCCGACCATGAGCGACCTGCTCGAGGGCAAGAAGGCGCCTGCAGAAGCCGTTCGCCACGCATTGCAGGGCGCACCGCGCATCGCCGCGCTCGACGAGGTCCTTGCCAACAGCGACGAGACCGCGCGCGACACGAACAAGCCCTGGCTGCTCGCCCCCTGCGACCTGCAGGCCATCAAGGCCAGCGGCGTCACCTTCGTTGCGAGCCTGCTCGAACGCGTGATCGAAGAGCAGGCACGCGGCGACGCATCGAAGGCCGAGGCCACGCGCGCGGCCATCGGTGGCGTGCTCGGCGACAACCTCGCCGACATCGTGCCGGGCTCGCCCGAGGCCATGAAGGTCAAGGAAGTGCTGATCGCGCAGGGCGCGTGGTCGCAGTACCTCGAAGTCGGCATCGGCCCCGACGCCGAGATCTTCACCAAGGCACCGGTGCTCTCCGCCGTGGGCACGGGCGCCGACGTCGGCATTCATTCTGGCTCGGTGTGGAACAACCCGGAGCCCGAGGTCGTCCTCGCCGTCAACAGCCGTGGCGAGACGCTTGGCGCCGCACTCGGCAACGACGTCAACCTGCGCGACTTCGAAGGCCGCAGCGCGCTGCTGCTCGGCAAGGCCAAGGACAACAACGCCTCGTGCGCCATCGGCCCCTTCATCCGCCTGTTCGATGCGCACTTCGGCATTGCGGACGTGCGCCGCATCACCGTTGCGCTGGAAGTGACCGGCCCCGAAGGCTTCACACTCGAGGGTTCGAGCTCGCTGTCGAAGATCAGCCGCGATCCGCTCGACCTCGTGGCGCAGACCGTGGGTAGGCATCATGCCTACCCTGATGGTTTCATGTTGTTTCTTGGAACGATGTTCGCGCCGACACAAGACCGTCATGGGCCTGGGCAAGGATTCACCCACGTCGTAGGCGACCGCGTGTGCATTGCCGCACCGGAACTCGGCGCCCTGGTCAATCGCGTTGTGCACGCGGACCAGGCGCCGATGTGGACTTTTGGTATCAGTGCGTTGATGCGCAATTTGAGTGAACGCGGTCTGCTGTGATTCGCATGTAGACGTTCCGTTTGAATTTCAAAAGGAGTTGTACTCCTTAGTAATTCATACGCGTCGTGTTGCAATCTGTTGCTGTTGACCGCGCCTCTTGTTCCCCTCAAGATTGCCGCTGTTACGAAACGGTTGAACAGGGAGAAGAGGTTTGTCGCCGAGCGAAATCGATCTATTGCAGTTGCCTGTGGAAGGCTCGCATCCGTGCGGTGAAGACCTGGAATACGACCCCGATTTCATGGCGTTGCATCAAGCAACAACGGGTAAGCGCGAGCAGCAATTCGGCTCGACGATCATCCCCGCCGAGCCACCCGACTGGGCTCGCGTGGAGCGCATCGCGAAGCAGCTGTGCACACGTACGCGCGACCTGCGGGTGCTGGTACCCCTCACGCTGGCCTGGACCGAAAACCGTGGCTTGCCCGGCTATGTCGATGGGTTGCAACTCGTCGACGCCGTGCTGCAGAAATTCTGGGACAACGTGCATCCGCGCGTTGTCGACGATGGCTTCGAAGACCCGCTGCCGCGCATGAATGCGCTGGCCGCGCTGGCCGAAGCCGAGGGACTGGGGCGCAGTGTTCGCGATGCCAGGCTGCTCGAAGACGGCGGCGCATCAATGAGCCTGCGACAGGTCGAAGCCTTGCTCGATTCGAGCAAGACCGACCATCAGATCGATTACCCGGGCGGCATCGGCCGACTGCGGGACGCGGCGCGGCGCGCGCAGGAAAAGGCGGCGCCCCCGGTGGTGGCGTTGCGTGCTGCGCTCGACCTGCTGCAGCGCATTCGCGAAACCTGCGAGCGCGCGCTCGGCCAGAGCTGGGCGCCGGATTTCTCGCGGCTCGAACGCTCGCTGCGCACCGTGGCCCAGCTGTTGCCCGAGCAGGCGCCCGGCGAAGGGGTAGAGGCTGGCGCAGCCCACTCTGGAGCCGATCCGCAAGGGGCGGGAGTTGCCGAGCCGGCTGCGAAGGGTGCTGCTGCCGGCAGTGCAAATGGTGGTGCTGGCCTACGCACGGTGCTTGTTAAAGATATTGAAATATCGACTCGTGATGATGTGCAAGTGTTGTTGGAAAAAGCTTGCCAGTTCATGGAGCGCACGGAACCCAGTCATCCGGCGCCCATGCTGATTCGCAGAGCGCAGCGGCTGCTGGATCTCAACTTCTTCCAGATCATCGAAGAGCTCGTGCCCGAGGGATTGCAAAAGATAGAAAGCCTTGCAGGACGTCCGCTGAACAGTGGGGGCAGCACGTAATAAACAAGAAGGCGGAGGCCGTCGCGGACTCCGCAGGCCGGCAGGACTGCCGGGGTCGTACCCACACGCATTACAGATTCAAGAGGAAGCTTATGGCAGACAACCGTGTCAGAAACAGTGGTCAGAAGTTCATTGCGCGCAACCGCGCGCCGCGTGTGCAGATCGAATACGACGTCGAGATCTACGGCAGCGAACGCAAGATCCAGCTGCCCTTCGTGATGGGCGTCATCGCCGATCTCGCGGGCAAGCAGGTCGACCCGATGCCCGACCTCGGCGAGCGCGAGTTCATGGCGGTGGACATCGACAACTTCGATGAACGCATGAAGTCCATCAAGCCGCGCGTTGCCTTCCAGGTGCCCAACACGCTCACCGGCGACGGCCAGATGAACGTCGACATCACCTTCGACAGCATGGACGACTTCTCGCCCGCGCGCATTGCCCGCCAAGTTGGCGCGCTGCAGCACCTGCTCGAAGCGCGCACCGAGCTGTCGAACCTGCTGTCCTACATGGACGGCAAGAACGGCGCGGAGCAACTGATCGCGCAGGCGCTGCAGAACCCGGGGCTTCTCAAGTCGCTGGCCTCGGCGCCGAACCCGGCCGTCGCCAAGGCCGTGGAAGCCGCCAACGAAAAGGCCGGTACGCCCGGCAACCCAGGGACCTCTTCCGAGTAAGCGCGAGCACGAGCAGCAAGGACCGTCATCATCATGAGCACCGCCCCCAAACAGACCGCCGCGCGCGCACCCGCCTCCGTCGAAACGCTCGAGCCGAACGAGTTCTCCGACCTGCTGCAGCGCGAGTTCAAGCCCAAGACCGACCAGGCCCGCGAGGCGGTCGAGAACGCCGTCAAGACGCTGGCCGTACAGGCGCTCGAAAGCACCGTCACCGTCTCCAACGATGCCTACCGCACGGTGCAGGCCATCATCACCGAGATCGACCGCAAGCTCTCCGAGCAGATCAACCAGATCCTGCACCACGAGGACTTCCAGCAGCTCGAAGGCGCATGGCGCGGCCTGCACTATCTCGTGAACAACACCGAGACCGACGAACAGCTCAAGATCCGCGTGATGTGCGCGTCCAAGCGTGAAGTGGCGCGCTCGCTCAAGCGTCACAAGGGCATCGGCTGGGACCAGAGCCCGCTGTTCAAGAAGATCTACGAAGCCGAGTACGGCCAGTTCGGCGGCGAGCCCTTCGGCGCGCTGATCGGCGACTTCCACTTCGACCACAGCCCGCCCGACGTCGAGATGCTCAGCGAAATGGCCAAGATCGCCGCGGCCGCGCATTGCCCCTTCATCGCCGGCGCATCGCCCACCGTGATGCAGATGGATTCGTGGCAGGAGCTGTCGAACCCGCGCGACCTGACCAAGATCTTCCAGAACACCGAGCACACCGCATGGCGCAGCCTGCGCGACTCGGAAGACGCGCGCTACATCGGCCTGGCCATGCCGCGCTTCCTGGCTCGCCTGCCATACGGCGCGCGCACCAATCCGGTCGACGAATTCGAGTTCGAGGAAGAGACCGACTCGGCCGCGCACAGCCGCTACACCTGGGCCAACTCGGCCTACGCAATGGGCGTGAACATCAACCGCTCGTTCAAGCAGTACGGCTGGTGCACTTCCATCCGCGGCGTGGAGTCCGGCGGTGCGGTGGAGAACCTGCCCACGCACACCTTCCCGACCGACGACGGCGGCGTGGACATGAAGTGCCCGACCGAGATCGCCATCAGCGACCGGCGCGAGGCCGAGCTTGCCAAGAACGGCTTCATGCCGCTGGTGCATCGCAAGAATTCCGACTTCGCGGCTTTCATCGGCGCGCAGTCGCTGCAGTTGCCGGCCGAGTACTACGACGCCGACGCCACGGCCAACGCGAACCTCGCGGCGCGCCTGCCGTACCTGTTCGCCTGCTGCCGCTTTGCGCACTACCTGAAGTGCATCGTGCGAGACAAGATCGGTTCGTTCCGCGAGCGCGAGGACATGGAGCGTTGGCTCAACGACTGGATCATGAACTACGTCGACGGCAGCCCCGGCACCTCGTCGCAGGACACGAAGGCGATGAAGCCGCTGGCGGCGGCGGAAGTCCAGGTGGAAGCCATCGAGGACAACCCGGGCTACTACGCCGCCAAGTTTTTTCTCCGGCCGCACTATCAGCTCGAAGGGCTGACGGTGTCGTTGCGGCTGGTTTCGAAGCTGCCATCCAACAAGAAGGACAGCAGCTAATTCAACGGTGTCCCGGAATCGGGCACATATAACTTTGGGGGTTAATCATGGCAGTAGACATGTTCATGCGCGTTGAAGGCGCAAACGGCGAATCGAAAGACTCGAACCACAAGGAGTGGACGGACATCAAGTCGTTTGCGTGGGGAGCAACGCAGCCTGGAAACATGGTCAGCGGCGGCGGCGGCGGAGTTGGCAAGGCCAGCTTCAACGACCTGCAGGTGCTCGCACGCATCGACAAGGCGGCACCGTCCGTCCTGAAGAACTGCGCCAGCGGCAAGCACCTGAGCAAGGTGGAAGTGTCGGTCTGCAAGGCGGGGGGCGCGCAGATCGAATACACCCGCGTCACGCTCGAAGAAGTGCTGGTCACCTCGGTGCAGTACACGGCCGAGCAGGGTTCGGACGCCGTGTTCGTGCAGTACGCCTTCCAGGCCGCAAAGGTGAAGCAGCAGTACTGGGAACAGACCGACAAGGGCGGCAAGGGCGCCGAGACGGTGCTGGGCTGGAACATCAAGGAAAACAAGGAAGCCTGATTTCCTTTTTCTCGATGCGCGGCCGGCCCAGCGGGCCGGCCGCGACGTTTTTCCCGACGGCCTCCACGGCCGTCCTTCGCACACAGGCCTTTCGCGCCGTGTGCCACTCAGTCAGCGAGGAAGCTTCATGGGCGATGGGTTTGCAGTGCTGGGCGAACGCTCCGTGGCCGAGCACACCGAATGGGTACAGAGGCAGATCCGCGCCAATCCCCAGAATGCAAGCTTGCGTCTTGCCCTGTGCCACTTCCTCGCGCTGCGCGGCGAATGGCAGCGAGCCGAAGACCAGCTCAAGCTCGCCACCAAGCTCGACCCCACTTTCACTCCCGCCAGCGTCACGTGTTCGATGGCGCTTTCGGGCGAACGGCATCGCAGCGACTTCTGGTCCGGCGGACGCGCTCCGGCCATCGTCTGCGGCAACGCGGAATGGGTCGAACAGCTGATCGCTGCTGCTGCCCTGCCGGCCGACCGCGCCGAGGAAGCCGCCGCCTTGCGCGAGACCGCGCGGCAGGCCGCGCCCGCCTTGCATGGCGCGCTCACCAGCGTCGACCGCTCCGATTCGCGCGCCGTGCAGGCGCTCGACGGCGAACCGGTGGAGCGCAGCATCTTCGCGTGGCTGTGCGACGGCGACGTGCGCATCGGCGCGGTGCTGGAGCTGCTCACGCCCTCGGGCTATGCATGGCTGCCCCTGCCCGAAGTGCGCCGCATCAAGTTCTCGCGCCCGCAACACCTGGTCGACCTGCTATGGGCGCCTGCCGAATTCGAGCTGCATGACGGCCGCGCGCTCAACGGCCTGGTGCCGGTGCGCTATCCGGGCTCGTTCGAAGGCCTCGACGACGAAACCACGCTGGGCCGTCGTACCGACTGGCTGCCATTGGCTGGCGAAGATCAATACGCGGGCCTCGGCCAGCGCACGCTGATCAGCGAGGCTGGCGACCATTCGCTGCTCGACCTGCGGCTCATCGAGTTCTCGCGCGAGGACGCGACCTGATGAGCAGCATCATGGACACTGACGGCGACCAGCAGGAAAGCGTCGCGCGCGACCGCCTGCAGCCGGTGCTGCTCGACCGCCTCACCGACAAGACGCCGCAGACCCGTCAGGAGCGCGCGGGCGCCTTCCTCATGAGCGGCAGGCTGTTGCGCGACTCGGTGCTGCGCGATCTGCAGTGGCTGCTCAACACCACCAATTTCGGTGCGGACCACAACATCAACACCATGCCGCGCGCGCGCCGCTCGGTGTTGAACTTCGGCGTGCGCGGCTGGGCCGGCGGGCGCATGTCGGAGGTCGACTTCGCGGACGTCGAAGCGGCCATCCGCTCGGCCATCATCGACTTCGAGCCGCGCATCATGAAAGACAGCATCGACGTGCGCTGCGTGACCGACGCCACCGATCTCGAGCACCACAACCTGCTCGCGCTGGAGATCCGCGGCACGCTGTGGTCGGTGCCGTACCCGATCGAATTCATCCTGCGCTCGGAGCTCGACCTCGAAAGCGGGCACATGGTGCTGCGGCCCACCGGAGGCCTCTGAATGGATGCCAGGCTGCTCGACTACTACAACCGCGAGCTCACCTACATGCACGAGCTCGGGGCCGAGTTCGCGCAGCGCTACCCGAAGATCGCGGGCCGCCTCGGCATGCGCGGCATCGAGGTCAGCGACCCGTACGTGGAGCGCCTGCTCGAAGGCTTCAGCTTTCTCACCGCGCGCATCCAGCTCAAGATGGACGCGGAGTTTCCGCGCTTCTCGCAGCGGCTGCTCGAAGTGGTGTACCCCAACTTCCTCGCGCCGCTGCCCGCCATGGCCGTGGTGCAGATCGACGGCAATCTCAACGAAGGCTCGCTGAAGGCCGGCTACGAGCTGCCGCGCCACACCATCCTGCGCGGGCGAATGATCAAGGGCGAGCAGACGGCCTGCGAGTTCCGCACCGGCCATGCCGTCACGCTGTGGCCCATTCGCATCGCCGACGCCGGCATCGGCCCGGTGCCCGCGGAAATCGCGCATGCGATGCCCATGGCTGCGCGGCAGGCGAAGAGCGCCATCACCATCAAGCTCGAAGCGGTGGGCGGTGCGCGCTTTGCCGACATGCCGCTCGACCGACTCGAGTTCTTTCTTTCGGGCGCGGAGCTGCATGCGTTGCGCGTGCTCGAACTTGCGGCGCACCACAGCCTCGGCGTCGTGTGCCGCAGCGGACCGGGCAGCACGGCACGCATCGTGCCGCTGGGCGACGAGGCCATCAGGCACGAGGGCTTCGACCCCGACCAGGCGCTGCTGCCCTATGACGCGCGCTCGTTCCAGGGCTACCGCCTGCTGCACGAGTACTTCGCATTCCCCGACCGCTACCTGTTCTTCAGCGTGAGCAAGCTGCGTGCGGCGGTGCAGGCCATGGGCGGCACCACGATGGAGATCGTGATCCTGCTCGACCGCGCCGACGGCGACCTCGAACGGCTGGTAGACGCCAAGCACTTCTCGCTGTTCTGCACGCCCATCATCAACCTAGTGCCGCGCCGCAGCGACCGCATTCCGGTGGGACCGGGCCAGCACGAGCACCACGCGGTAATCGACCGCACGCGCCCGCGCGACTTCGAGATATTCACCGTCGAGCGCGTCACCGGCCACATGGCCAACGGCTCGGAAGAGCGGGAGTTCCGGCCCTTCCTTGGTTCGTTTGCGGCGGACGATGGCGACTTCGGCGCGTACTTCTCGCTGCGCCGCGAGCCGCGCCTGGTGTCGGACCGCGCACGCGCCCAGGGCACGCGTACCAGCTACACCGGCAGCGAGGTCTACGTGTCGCTGGTCGACCAGCACGACGCGCCGTTTCCGCACAGCCTGCGGCACATCACGCTCGATGCGCTGTGCACCAACCGCGACCTGCCGCTGCTGCTGCCGACCGGGCTTGAGTCGGATTTCACGCTGCGCGTGTCGGCGCCCGTGCGATCGATCCGCATCCTGCGTGGGCCTTCGCGGCCGTACCCCGCATTGGCCGAAGGCGCGCTGACGTGGCGCCTCATCAGCCACCTGGGCCTGAACTACCTGAGCCTCACCGATGTCGATGCGGCGCAGGGCGCGGCCGCGCTGCGCGAGATGCTCGACCTGTACGGCAACCTCGCCGACCCCTCGGTGCGCCGCCAGATCCAGGGCGTGCGCTCGATGGCGTTGGCGCCGGTGTTCCGCCGCCTGCCGGAGCCGGGCCCCATCGTGTTCGGGCGCGGCGTGGAGATTGCGCTGAAGATCGATGAGGTCGCGTTCTCGGGCGCGAGCCCGTATCTTTTTGGTGCCGTGCTGGAGCAGTTCTTCAGCCGGCACGTGTCGCTCAATGCGTTCACCGAGTTCGCGCTGTCCAGCCTGCAGCGCGGCGAGATCGCGCGGTGGACCCCGCGCGTGGGACGCCGCCCCGCCGTATGAGCGAAACCGGCTTCACCGACGGGATGCAGCAAGCCGCAGCGCCGGCCGGGGAGGCCCAGGAGGTGCTGGACGCGGCCGAGGTCCGCCATGACATCGTGCAGCCCACTCTCCCTGTGGCACCTCGGCGCGGCGTGCCGCAGACCGATCCTGTGCTCTGGGCCAAGCTGGTCGAGCAGCCCTTCGAGCACGACCTGTTCATGCTGCTGCGCCGGCTCGACGCGCAGGGCGACCATCCGCTGCTGGGCCGTGCGCCACGCCCGCTCGACGAGCCGCTGCGCCTCGGGCAGGAGCCCTCGATGGCCTTCGCGCCTTCGAACGTGTCGGGTGTCGATGTCGACAGCGACGGCCCACCGCGTATCTCGATCTACGGCTTCGGCCTGTTCGGCCCCAACGGTCCGCTGCCGCTGCACCTGACGGAGTACGCGCGCGAACGCAAGCGGCATCACGCCGACAACACCATCAGCGCGTTCGCTGACCTGTTCCATCACCGGCTGATCCTGCTGTTCTACCGGGCCTGGGCCGACGCGCAATCGGTCAACAGCCTGGACCGCCCCGACGGCCACCGCTTCGTCGACTACGTGGCCAGCCTCATGAACATGGGGCAGCCCGGCCTCAAGGAGCGCGACCGCATTGCCGACCATGCGCGCACCTTCATGGCGGGCCACCTCGTGCGTCAGACGCGCAACCCCGAGGGCCTGATCCAGATCCTCAAGCTCTACTTCGACGTGCCCGTGCGCGTCGATGAGTTCGTCAGCGACTGGGTGATGATCGACGAGCGCCAGGTCAGCCGCATCGGCATCACCGGCCGCAACCACCGGCTCGGCGGCGGCGCCACCATCGGCCTTGCGGTGCGCGATGCGCAGAGCAAGTTCCGCCTCGAACTCGGGCCGCTCTCGCAGGAAGAGTTCCGCGAGTTCCTGCCGGGCAGCAAGCGGCTGCAGCAGGTGGTCGACTGGGTGCGCCAGTACGTCGGCATCGAGTTCGCGTGGGACCTGCGGCTCGTGCTCAAGAAGCAGGACGCGCACGGCATGCGGCTCAACAGCAACCAGCGCCTCGGCTGGGGCAGCTGGCTCGGCACGCGCCTGTCGGACACCGACGCCGGCGACATGGTGTTCCAGCCCGAAGCATTGTTTTCCCGTTCCGCATCGGCGGCACCCGTTGCCGCGCCCGCATCTTCCTCCATGGCTCTATGACCGACATCCGCCGCGTCTCTCTTTTCTCGAAACTCAATCCGATGCTCTACAAGGCATTGGAGACCGCCACCGCCTTTGCCAAGCTGCGCGGCAATGCCTACGTCGAGCTGGTGCACTGGCTGCACCAGATCCTGCAGCTGCAGGACAGCGACATGCTGCGCATCATCAAGCGCGCGGGGCTCAACCTCGACGCGGTCGAGCAAGACCTCGTGCGTGCGCTCGACCGGCTGCCGCACGGTGCCACGTCGATCAGCGACATCTCCGAGCACGTCGACAACGCCGTCGAGCGCGCGTGGGTCTATGCGAGCCTGCGCTTCGAGGCTACCTCGATCCGCGGTGCGTATTTGCTCGCGGGCATCATCAAGACGCCGGGGCTGCGCCAGGTGCTCTCGGGCATCTCGCGCGAGTTCGACAAGATCGTGCCCGACGTGCTGGTGGCGCAGCTCGCTGCATGGACCGAAGGCTCGCCTGAAGACGACTTCGATGCCGCACCAAGCGGCGTCGCGGCCGGCGGCGCAGCCGCTGCCGCGCACCACCAAGGCGATAGCCCCGCGGCAGGTGGTTCGGCGCTCGCCAAGTATGCGAGCGACCTCACCGCCAAGGCACGCGCAGGCGAGCTCGACCCGGTCTACGGCCGCGACGACGAGATCCGACAGATCATCGACATCCTCATGCGCCGCCGCCAGAACAACCCGCTGCTCACCGGTGAGGCCGGCGTCGGCAAGACGGCAGTGGTCGAGGGCCTTGCCTCGCGCCTCGCCGCGGGCGACGTGCCGCCTTCACTGAAAGACGTGTCGCTGTGGGTGCTCGACCCCACGCTGCTGCAGGCCGGTGCGGGCGTGAAGGGCGAGTTCGAACAGCGCCTGCGCCAGGTGATCGACGAGGTCGAGAAGAGCCCCAAGCCCATCGTGCTGTTCGTCGACGAGGTGCACACGCTGGTAGGCGCAGGCGGCACGGCCGGCACCGGTGACGCGGCCAACCTGCTCAAGCCGGCGCTGGCGCGTGGGCGGCTGCGCACCATTGGCGCGACCACCTGGTCGGAGTACAAGAAATACATCGAGAAAGATCCGGCGCTCACGCGGCGCTTCCAGACCATCCAGGTGCACGAGCCCACCGAGCCCAAGGCGGTGATCATGCTGCGCGGCATCTCGGCCGAGCTGGAGAAGCACCACGGCGTGCTCATTCTCGACGCCGCGCTCGAGGCGGCCGTGAGCCTGTCGCACCGCTACATTCCCGCGCGGCAGTTGCCTGACAAGGCCGTGAGCCTGCTCGACACGGCTTGTGCACGCGTGGCGCTGAGCCAGCACGCGCTGCCCGCTGCCATCGAAGACCTGCAGCGCCGCATCGAGGTGCTGGGCATCGAGTCGGGTATTGCGGGGCGCGAAGCGGCCATTGGTGTGGGCGAGCACCAGCGTGTGGAAGGCATCGCGGTCCAGGTGGCGGCGGCGCAGGCCGAACTCGATCTGCTGGAGACGCGGCGCGTGGAAGAAAGCGCGCTGGTCGAGCGCATCGTGGCGCTGCGCAAGCAGCTGTCGCCGGCGGCGGTGCCGGTGCAGGCGGAGACGGCAGAAGCCGGCGAGGCGAATGTCGATGCAGATGTCGATACGCCGCCCGCTGAACCCCAGCGCACGCCCGAGGAAATCCGCGCCGAACTCAACGAAGCACAAGACAAGCTCGTGCAGCTGCAGGGCGAGTCTCCGCTCATCCTCGCGGCCGTCGATGCGCAGGCCATCGCCACCGTGGTGGCCGACTGGACCGGCATTCCCATCGGACGCATGGTGCGCGACGACGCGCAGTCGGTGCTCAAGCTCGGCGAGATTCTTTCGGCCCGCGTGGTCGCGCAGCCCGATGCGCTGGAGACCATTTCGCGCCGCATCCGCACCGCGCGCGCACGGCTCGACAACCCCAACAAGCCCGTCGGCGTGTTCCTGCTGTGCGGCCCCTCGGGCGTGGGCAAGACCGAGACCGCGCTGGCATTGTCTGAAGCTTTGTATGGCGGCGAGCAGAACCTCGTCACCATCAACATGAGCGAGTTCCAGGAGTCGCACACCGTCTCCACGCTGAAGGGCGCGCCGCCCGGCTACGTGGGTTACGGCGAAGGCGGCGTGCTCACCGAGGCCGTGCGCCGCAGGCCCTACAGCGTGGTGCTGCTCGACGAGATCGAGAAGGCGCACACCGACGTGCACGAGATCTTCTTCCAGGTGTTCGACAAGGGCTGGATGGAAGACGGCGAGGGCCGCCACATCGACTTCCGCAACACCGTGATCATCATGACCTCCAACGTCGGCACCGACCTGGTCATGCAGCTGTGCGAAGACCCGACCCTGCGCCCCGATCCCGAGCCGCTGGCCGCAGCGCTGCGCGAGCCGCTGCTCAAGGTGTTCGCGCCCGCGCTGCTCGGCCGCCTCGTTGTAGTGCCTTATTACCCGTTGCACGCAGAGGCATTGCATCGCATCATCCGCCTCCAGCTCGATCGCATCGCGGCGCGCCTGCAGGCGAACCACGGCATTGCTTTGGCCTACGACGACAGCGCTGTCGAACTCGTCGCGCGCCGTTGCACTGCCATCGAATCGGGCGGCCGGATGATCGACGCGATCCTCACGCACACGATTCTTCCGCGGTTGAGCGAGGAAGTCATCGGCGCCACGGTCAGTGCACGCAAGCTCGCGGGCGTGCAACTGAGTGCGGCGGATGACGATTTTCGCTACGAATTTTCTGAACATTGAGCGCAGAAAGGGAGTACCACATGGCCAGAGTCGTCACTGCACATACGCCGCTTGCACCGGACCAGTTGCTGTTCCGCTCGATGCACGGCAACGAAGGGCTGTCGGAGCTCTTCGAGTTCGAGGTGGACCTGCTGAGTCCCAACACCTCCGTCGACATGAAGGCGGTGCTCGGCAAGCCGCTCACTCTCGAGATCGTGACCATCGACGGGGCGCCGCGCTACCTCAACGGGCAGATCACGCGCTTCACGATGATCGGCCGTGAAGAGAGCTCCTCGCGCTACGTCGTGTACCGCGCTTCGGTGCGGCCCTGGCTCTGGTACCTCACGCGCACCAGCGACTGCAAGATCTTCCAGAACAAATCGGTTGTCGATATCCTGGACGAAGTGCTCGGCGAGTATGGGTTCGCGTTCGAGAAGAAGCTCGGCGCCACCTACCGCCAGCGCGACTATTCAGTGCAGTACCAGGAGACCGACTTCGCATTCGTGAGCCGCATGATGGAACACGAAGGCATCTACTATTACTTCAGGCACGAGAAGAACCAGCACACGCTGGTGCTGGCCGACGACATGGGCGCGCACGAAACGCTGCCGGGCTATCCGCGCATCGGCTACCTCGCCACCGATCGCGTGGGCGAGACGGGCCGCGAAGTGATCGACCAGTGGGAGGTGACCGAGGAGATCCGCCCCGGCACCTTCGTGGTCGACGACTTCGACTTCAAGAAGCCCAAGGCCGACCTGCTCAACACGCGCAGCCAGCCGCGCGACAACGATCACGGCCGCTACGAGATGTACGAGTGGCTCGGCGGCTACAGCGACGCCGGGCAGGGCGAGCACTACGCGCGCATCCGGCTCGAGGAAGCGCAGGCGCAGGCCGAAGTCGACACCGGCCACTCCAACGTGCGCGGCATGGCGCCCGGCTACCGCTTCAACATGCAGAACGCGCCGCGCGACGAGGACAACAAGGAATACCTGATCGTCTCGGTGACGTACAACCTGCGCGAGGGCGGCTATGCGACGGGCAGCCCCGACGGTCTCTACAGCTTCAACTTCGGCGTGCAGCCCACGTCGTTTCCGTTCCGCGCGCCGCGCGTCACGCGGATGCCGACCACGCACGGCCCGCAGACCGCCACGGTCGTGGGCCCGCCCGGGGAAGACATCTGGATCGACAAGTACGGCCGCGTGAAGGTGCAGTTCCGCTGGGACCGCTACGGCCAGCGCAACGAAGACAGCTCATGCTGGGTGCGTGTGTCCAGCGCGTGGGCCGGTTCGAACTTCGGCGCGGTGAACCACCCGCGCGTGGGGCAGGAGGTCATCGTCGATTTCATCGCCGGTTGCCCCGACCGGCCGATCATCATCGGCCGCGTGTACAACGCCGACCAGATGCCGCCGCTCGAACTACCGGCCAAGGCAACAGTCAGCGGCTTCATCAGCCGCACCATCAAGGGCGACGGCGAGCTGGCCAACCACTTCGTGATCGACGACGACCCCGGCAGCGAGTCGATCAAGATGCACGCGCAGAAGGACTTCAGCCTCAGCGTAGAGAACAATGAAACGCACACCGTGGACGGCACGCGCGACACGTTGATCGAGGGCGCGGACACCTACACGACCAACACCTCGCTCAACGAGACGGTCAACGGGCCGCACACGCTGACGGTGAACAAGGGCGGGCCGCAGACGATCACCGTCAACGGCGGCAACCAGTTCATCAAGGTGGATGGCGGCGACCAGCAGGTCGACGTCATCGGCAACCAGACCATCCATGTCACCGGCAAGCGCAAGGACACGGTCGACAGCGGTGAAGAGCGGATCATCGGTACGTCGCTCAAGGAAGACATTGCCGGCCCCCAGACCACCAAGGTGGTCGGCCTGTACACCGAAGAAACCAAGGGGAAGAAGGTGACGGTCCACGGCGACGAGGACTACCTCGTCGAGGGGGCACAAAAGGTGCACGCGAACACGTCGTTGAGTGCGACGACGGATGGCCCCATGAACCTGGAAAGCACCGCGGCAGACATCTCGGTCAAGTCGCCGACCAAGATCGTGCTGGATGCGCCCTATGTCGAGGACAAGTCGGCAAAAAAGGTGACCTTCACGGACTGGGGTATTGCCTTCAAGGGCTTCAACATGGGGATCAACGGGGCCAACGTGAGCCTCAACGGCACTTCGCTGTTCGTGAACGGCCTGGTGACCAGCATTGCCGGGCTGAACCTGGGGTTCAACACCTACTCGCTCACGGGTGCGTTCATAAAGCTCGACCTGTATTCCGTCAGCCTTGCGATGGGCACATTTTCCACCACCCAGACGGCTTTCACGTGGGACAACGAGGCGCAAAAAATCGATAACAACGGATACAGGGTGAACCTCTCGGGCTTCACCGTCTTTGTCTGAGCTCGGAGCGCGTGTTGGATCTTTTCGCTGTGTGGTTTACCAAGTACTGGTATCTGATTGTCCCCATCGCTGTCGTCGTGCTGCCGGCGTTCGTGGCGATCACGCTGGCCAAGCGCTATGCCTCCCACGTGATGCATATGCAGAGTGTGGTCAACCGCCGCGCGATGGGTGCGGATCTCGCCGAGCGAGTGCTTCGTACGGGCCAACCGGCCGTAGCGACGGTGCTCGAGAGCCATGACACGGGCATGCGGGCCGCGCGCATCTATATCCTCGTACGGCTCAAGTTCCAAGTACAGCCTGAGGGCGGATGGCCCGCCTTCGAGGCTGAACTGGTCGCCCCGATCAGCCCGGTGAAGCTCGCCGACTTCGCACCGGGGCGCTCCGTGAAGCTGCGCTTCGACCCGGTCTCGCACGAGATCGCCATCGATCAGCCGATGCGCTGAAGCGGGTCCGCTGCCCCATGAAGACCATCAAACCCTTTCGCCTGAGCATCCTCACGCGGCCCTTCCGGCGGCAGCGGCAAGACCACCTGGGCGTCTCGGTCTTCGCGATGGCCAGCCTGGCGCCCGAGCCCCTGCTGATGCCCGACCAGGATCTCTGGAAGCTGGCGGCCGACGAAATCGGGCCCGGCAACGTGCTGGACCTGTGCGTGCCCAAGATCGAGCCGGAGTGGCTGGTCAGCGGCTATGCGTACACGGCGCATCAGGACGACAAGACACTGTGTGCGGCCAAGGCCGTCTTCAATGGCCAGGCCAAGCCATTGCTGGTGAGCGGTGATCGCTACTGGCTTGGCGGCCGCGCTACGCCTGCGCAGCCTTTCGAGCGCTTGAGGCTGGATTGGGCGCATGCCTATGGCGGCCCGAGCGAGCCCGAAAACCCGGAAGGCATCGGCAGCTTCGATGAAACGATCAACGGCGTACAGACGCGCCGGCTTCCCAATGTCGAGTTGCCCGGCGCGCGTCAGGACACACCCGGGCGGCGCATCGTGCCTGCGGGTTTCGGCGCCGTGCCTCCCGATCGGCCGCAGCGGCTCGCGCTGATGGGGCGCGCCTACGACCAGCAGTGGCTGCAGCACGAGTACCCGGGTTTCGCCGATGACATGGACTGGCGCTACTTCAATGCAGCACCTCCCGACCAGCGCCTGCCCGGCCGGCGCGAATTGCCGCCGGGCGCCGCCTACGAACTGTGGAACATGCACCCTCGGCAGCCGGTGATGCGCGGCCAGCTGCCCGATTGGCAGGCGCGTTGCTTCGCCAGCTTTCAGAAAGACGGTGGCGCGCTGTCGGAAATTTCGCTGCACCTGAGCACGGCCTGGTTTTTTCCGCACGCCGAGCGCGTCATCCTGGTCTGGCACGGAGCATCGCCCATCGCAGAGGATGACGCGGCCGACGTCAAGCACGTCATGCCCGCGCTCGAGTTGCGCGGGCAGCCGCGGCCGCTCGCCCACTACCAACAGGTGCTGCAGCAGCGCATCGATCCAGCCAAGGCGGTGCTGGTCCTGCGCGACAGCGACCTGGTCCCCAAGGCGATCATGGGGCCATGGGCAGGCGACCAGATGCCCGATATCGCTTCGCTTCCGCTGGCGCGCAATCTGCACGCAGGCCGGCAGCGCGAGCGCGAACGCATGCGTGCCCGTCTGCTGGCGCAGGGCGTGGATCCCGAGCAGTATCTGCCGCCCGTGTCCGAACCGGATCTGCGGCCGCCTGCCTCCGCGGACGATCTGCCCGACTTCGCCGAGAAGGCCGATCAAGCCCTCGAGCAAATGCGCCAGGCGGCCCTTGCCCGCGGCGCCGAGGACCGGGCCAAGGCCGTCGCACACGGGATGCCCGCTGCCATTCAACCCGATATCGATATCCCGCCGCTGTCGCAGATGGAACCGCGCAAGCTGTCCGACGAGATCAAGGCGAGCATCGACAAGGCCATGACCGAGGTGGAGGCGCGGACCGGCAAGCCTGTGCAGCGCCGATTCGACCCGGACCGCCTGCTGCGTGACCTCGCGCGCCTCGAGGAAGACGCCGCGCGCGAGCGCCGAACACCCCTCACATCCGACGAGGCCGCCGAAAGCGCGCGGCTGCGCGAGCAGGCTGGGCGCAGCATGCGCATGGGGCACCTCTACGGCGCACACCTGCTCGAGCCGGCGCCGCCGGCCAGCAGCCTGCGCTCCAGGCGGCTGCGTCGGCGTCTCGAGGCCGCAGCCAGCGGCGAGCGTCGTTTCGCAGGCATGAGCTTCGTCGGCGCCAACCTCTCGGGTCTGGATCTGCGCGGTGCCGACTTCACGGGAGCGAACCTCGAAGACGTCGACTTCAGCGACGCGCGGCTCGATGGCTGCAACTTCACGCGCGCGGTGCTTGCGCGGGCGCGGCTTGTCCGGGCTTCGCTCACCGATGCGCGGCTGGACGAGGCCAATCTGGGCGGCGCGCAATGCGAAGGGGCGAACTTCACGGCGGCCAGCTTCGTGCAGACGCGTTGCAGCAAGACCATTTTTCGTTCCTGCGTGCTGGCGAAGGCCGCGTTCAAGCAAGCCGATCTGTTCGAAAGCGAATGGGCGCGCTGCGATGCGCGCGGCTCGCACTGGGAGCAAATGGCGATGGTCAAGCTGGCACTGGAAGACATCGCTTTCGACGACGCCGCGTTCAAGCAGGTGAGCTGGGTCGAGTGCAGCTTCAAGGGAACATCCTTCGTACGCGCCTCGTTGAACGCCTGTGCTTTCGTCGCCGTCGATGCGCGGGAGGGGGTCGACTTCACCGAGGCCAGCCTCGTGACCTGTTCCTTCGTCCATGGCTGCAGCTTTGTGCAGGCCGTGTTCTGCGCCGCTTCGCTCAGGCAGTGCGGCCTGCGCGGCGCCATATTGGTCGGCGCTGACCTCGCGAAGGCACGCCTTGACGGCTGCGACTTCTCCGAGTGCGACCTGCGGCGCGCGCGGCTGGAGGAATTGCATGCCGGCGAGAGCCTGTTCATTCGCGCGGACTTGCGCGAAGCCTCGTTGCGCGGTGCCAACCTCATCGACGCCAATCTTTCCAAGGCCGACCTGCGCTTTGCCAGCCTGCAGAATGCCAATCTGTTTCGCGCCGACGTGTCACAGGCCGCCATCGACGGTTCGACCACCTTCATCGGCGCCTACACCCAGGGAGCCAAGACCTTGCCTGCAAGAAAGACTGAGCCGGTTCGATGACAGTGGAAGAACTTCTGGACAAGATTCGGCATGCCGAACCGGTGGTCAAAGTGAGTCTCGCGGGTCAGGACCTCAGCGGCATCGACTTGTCGGGGGCGCAGATGGAGCACGTCGACTTGAGCCGGACGAATCTGCGCGGCGCCTGCCTCGACGACAGTTCGCTTGCGCAATGCAACCTCGATCAAGCCGACCTGTCGGCGGCCAGCTTGAAAGGCGTGCGCGTGTTTCGGTGTCGGTTGGAGGCCGCGCAACTCGGCCGCGCGTTCATGCAGGACACCCAGTTTGTCGAATCTTCGCTGGCTCACGCGGATTTCGAGAAATCGCAAATGGAGCGCGTGGCTTTTCTCAGATGCGAGCTCGGGCATGCGGTGTTGAAGCCCGGCATCTGCGATCAGATCGTCATCACCGAATCACGGGTCGACCAGCTCGACTGCCGCGGGGCGAAGCTGCTGCACCTGATGTTCTTTCGCATGGATCTGCGCACGGTGGAGTTCGCCCAGGCCCAATGCGATGGCTCGATCTTGATGGAGTGCAATCTCGAAGGTCAGCGCTTGCCGCACACCGCCTTCCTGCGCTGCCAGTTCACCGACAGCGCGATGGCAGATGTCGATTTCAGCGGCGCCGTGCTGACCCAGAGCAACTTCAAGGGCGCCACGCTGACCAAGGCGAACTTCAGCGGAGTGGATGCCGCCCAGACGATGTTCCCGGAGGCCGATCTGCGTGAAGCGAATTGCAGCGATGCCATCTTCGATCAGTCGATCTGGGCCGACGCCAAACTCGAAGGTGCCGATTTCAGCCGCTCGCGCCTGCCGCTGAGCGTGTTCCATCGCGCGCAGGCGAAGGGTGCCAGCTTTCGCGACGCGGACCTGCACGATGCTGATTTTTCCTATGCCGCACTTCATGACGCGGATTTGCGCAATGCACGTTTTCTGCGCACCCGCTTTCATCGGGCCGCGCGCGCAGATGCGCGTTTCTCGGGAAGCGCTGGCATCATCGAAAACGATCCGGAGCTGTTCAAGGCTCAAGAGATCCTTCCGCTGCGTTGATGCCGCCAGGCCTGTCCGTTCCACTGTCTACCCATCGAAACAAGGAAATCTCCATGTCAGTCGTTTCACTGCGCAAAGCCTCGAAGCTGACGGCTCCGGTTCACTTCCAGGGGGTGGTCGCCGCATTGCTGCCGGATGGACGTGTCACCGTCGATGACGAGCAGGGTGCTGTCTGGGTTTGCCGGCGCGCGGCGAGCTGCCTGCTCAAACCGGCCAGCGGCGATACCGTGCTGGTGTCCGGTCCCGACAGCGCGCGAGCCTACCTGATCGCCGTGATCGAGCAGGCCGATGCGTCGTCAAGCTGCATCGAGGCGGCGGGCGACGTCACCTTCGCGTCTACCGGCAACGGCCGGGTGACCATCGCGAGTACTTCGGAGCTCAAGCTTCGCGCGGACAAGCGCTTCGTACTCAAGGCAGAAGAGGGCGAGTGTGACATTGGTGAACTGCGGCTGGTGACGCGCTCCGTGCAGGCCGCGGCAGGAAGCGTCCGGCTGGTCGGCAAGGTATTCGAGACCGTGGCCGATCGCATCGTGCAGATGGCGCGTCAGACGCTACGCCTGACGGATGAAGTCGACCAGGTGCGTGCGGGCCACATGGACTACAAGGCCAGCGAGACGGTGCGCATTCATGGCCACCACACGATGGTCACCGGCCAGGAGCTGGTGAAGGTGGACGCGGCTCAGATCCACATGGGCTAAGCGAGGAGGTACCAGATGTTTGCTAATTGTCAGCTCATGGGAATGGACATGGCATTCCCCGACGTCTGCAAGACGCCGATGCCCATTCCATACCCGAACATGGCTATGGGGCCGATGGCTGTTCCGAATGCTTGGAACATCCTTTTCATGGCGATGCCGGCACACAACATGGCTACGACCACGCCAATCACCCTGGGGGATCAGCCCGGGGCGCTGGGCGGCGTTGTGTCGCAGACGTTCATGCAGCAATCGCGTCATGTGACAGGCGCGTTCACCGTGCTTCTCAAGGGTACGCCGGCCACGCGGGTCACCAGCATCACGACGCAGAACCGTTGCAACATCGTCGGCATGCGCATCGTGCCGAGCCAGTTCAAGGTGCTGATGCTGGCGCCCTGAGGGCGCGTCGATTCAGACCGTCCCTGCCAGCGTCACCTGCTGCGGAAAGCCCACCCACACGGCCAGCGCCGAGTAGTTGTCGCGCGATTCATCAGCCTTGGATTCGGCTGCGCGGCGAATCAGCGCGAGCCATTCTTCCGCGCTGTCGGCCAGCTGCAATGAGCGTTCCATCACCTGCTGCGAGATCAGCTGCCAGAGCCCGTCGGTGCACAGCAGGAAGGCGTCGCCATCGGCAAGGCGCTGCGGCGCGGTGATGGTGGCTTCGGCCGTCGCGCGTGCGCCCAGTGCGCGGTACAGCAGGTTGGTCTTCACAAGGCGCTCACCGCCGTTCTGGTGGCTTGCGGCCGCATCGCCCGAGCGCTCCGACAGGCTGTGGTCTTCTGTGCGCTGCATCAGCGCGCCGCGGCGAAACCAGTAGAGGCGGCTGTCGCCCACATGGGCCCAGCAGGCCTGATTGGTGATGCGGTCGATGAACAGCGACACGAAGGTCGCGCTCATGCGGCTCTGCTCCGTGAGCTCGCGCTGCTTCGCAAGAATGGCGTCGTTGGCCGCCTTAACGCAGCGCTGGATGTTGTCGGCGGCCAGAGACGGGGCGTCGACGAAAGTGTTGAGGGCGGTGTCGACCGCGATGCGCGAGGCCAGCTCGCCGCCGGCGTTGCCGCCGACGCCGTCGCTCACCACGAAGCAGCCGTTGCGCTCGTCGAGGTGGTATCCGATGGCGTCCTGGTTGCCGCTGCGTTCGCCCACGCAGGAGAACTGCGAGGTCGATATGGGCACTGCAAAAGAGCGGGTGGCTTCAAGCACGGCGCGCCTCCTTCAGCCGTTCCATTTCCTTGTCGTAGGCCTGCTGGAAGGCGCGACCGAACACGGCCTGGAAGTCGTCTTCGACGGCTGCGGTCGTTTCTGTGTGCAGCTGCTGGAGCTCGCGCCACAGGCGCGCCTCGCGGCCGCCGGGCAGCAGCTTTTCGCCCAGGCTGCCGTCGTGCGGGGTCTCGCGGCTCAGCGCGGCGGGGTCGAAGCGCTTGAGCAGCGTGAGCAGTGCGGCGCGCATGCCGGCGACCATGCCGAGCTGGTGCGACTGCAGGTCGCCGAGCGCGTCGTGCACGGCGGCCTCGGGCGGCAAAAAGCCGGGCATGCGCGCGCCGAACATCTGCATCAGCACGGCGCGGCCGTTGGGCAGGATCTTGAACGGGTTGTTTTCCTCGTCCACGATCATCGTGATCTCGGCTCGCACCTCGCGTTTGAGCATGGCGCGCGAGGACAGCAGTTCGATGGTGCCGTCGGTGAAGGCCCGCATGATGCGGCCCAGGCGCTGCATGGCCTCGATGTCAAGCGGTTGCTGGCCAGCGACTTCGGGCACGCCCGCGCCTTCGAGAAAGGCCTTGAAGAGGGCTTCCGATGAGGACGATAGGGCTGCGGGCTGTTGTGCCACGAGCTGCGCTACTGCTGCGGCGACGGGTGCGGCAGCGGGCTCGGCGGCCACGGGCGGGGCCACGACAGGCGGCGGCTCGGGCGGGCTCTCTTGCACCACGGGCGGTGGTGCGGGAGGCGGAGGAGGTGGTGGCGGCGGCGGAACGGGCGCAGGCGGTGGTGGCGGCGGCGGCGGCGGTGCCTCCACCTTCACAGGTTCGACGGCGGGCACGGGTGCCGGCGCAGGCACCGGCATCGCCACCGGAGTCGGCGGACGGAACTGAGCCGCCACTTCCCGCGTATGGTTCGAATGGCTGTACCCCTGCACGGCCGGTCTGTTGTTCTGCAACAGGTCGAGCGCGGGGTGCGTGTCGCCCGGCAGCATCGGGTCGGTATGCGTCAGCGCGGTGGGGCGCGGATCGGTCAGCGGCGAGTGCGCGCTCTCGTCGGCCGCGAAGAAGGAAAGCGGATCGACGCCGCGCTTGAGCGCCATGTCCGACATGTCGTTGGCTGCGTCGGGGTTCAGCTCCGCGAGCGGATCGACCGGGTTGCGGCGCGCCTGCGACGGCAACTCGAAGGGCTCATGCGCCATCGGGTCGGGCATCGGCGCGGGCGTGCTGTCGACGCGGCGCGGTGCGTTGGCGAGGATGGCGTCCCAGTCAGCCGCAGAAGGGATCTGTGACGAGGCGGGGGGAGGGCTCACCTTGGGTTGCGGCGGTGGTGGTGGCGCGGACGGCTGCAAGGGTGCGGCGAAAGACTCGCGCGGCGCCGGAGCGAATGCGGGCGGCTGCATCGGTGGCGGCATGGGCGTCGCCTGCCGCGGCGATGGCATTGCCACCGTGGGTTGCGTGTCGCCGATGGGCAGTGCGCCTTCGCCGAACAGATCGGAGAACACGTCGGATGCGCCGGAGGAAGGCAGCAGCGCGTCGATGGGGCTCGCCGACATCGGCGCGGCCATTGGCGGCTGCATCGATTGCAGCGGCGGTGGGGGAGGCGGAGGTGGTGGTGGCTGCACCGGAACCGCGGCCACCGCAGGCGCCGCGCGCTGCGCGCTCGCGGCCTCCAGCACATAGCTTCCGATCGCGACGCGGTCGCCATCGGCCACGCGCGCTTCCTGCTCGTGCGCGAGCGTGTGTCCGTTCACGCTGATCGGCAGCACCGCGCTCATGTTGCGCAGTACCGCCATGCCGTCTTCGTCGAAGCGCACGGTGGCCTGCAGGCGCGAGATCTGCCGCTGCTCGTCGGGCAGCACGAGGTGGTTGTCGGGGCTGCGTCCGATCGTTCCGCCGGGCGCGGCGAGCAATGCCGAGGGGCCCGCGGTCACCGGCCTGCCGGCATGTTCGATCACTGTCCAACGCATGGCTTCTCCGTGTTCGTCGTCTCGCGCCGCGGCACCGGGGCCGCCGCGATGTTCTTCATCAACGCTTCATTCGCCTGGCGGCCTCGAACGCGGGGCCCCACACCGGATGCTTGCGCTCCGCCACGTTGAGCTCGAAGGTCGGGAACGCATCGAGGATCTTGCGGAACTGGTTGCGGCACTCGGCGATCTGGTTGGCCACGCAGTAGCTGAAGGCCTCGAGCTTCATCGCATCGAGCCGGGTGCCCGGCTCGGCACCTTCGAATACCGACACGCCGCCGCTCTTGAGCGTGCTGACGGCCTTGGCATAGTCGCCTTCGTCATACGCTTGCTGCGCCTTCTCGAGCGTGGTGCGCGCCACTTGCTGGCTCAGTCGTTCGGGTTGCGGCGCGGGCTCTGGCGGTGGTGTGGTCGTGCAACCCGCGACCACGAAAAGAGCGAACGCCAAAGCAGGCAGACATGACTTCAATCTTCTCTCCTACCTTGCAAAAGGAATGCTTGAGATAGTGTGCCGCTGTGTTGCGACATGCACGTTATGCGCCATCGTAAGTGCGCATGACTTCGATAATATAGGCCGCGAACCCTCGGGGAGATTTCAATGCATCGACGAAGCTTGCTACAAGGCGCACTTGCCACCACACCGTTGTTTGCGGGCCTCATCAGCGGATGCGCATCGACAGCCAAGTCCATGCCCACGCCCTATGCCGTCACAGTCAAGATCGACGATGGCGTCAACCCCGACGGACGCGGCCAGGCCGCACCCATCCTCGTGAAGGTCTTCGAACTGAAATCTTCCGGTAACTTCGAAACCGCAGACTACTTTGCACTACAGGATCGCGACCGCGAGACGCTCATGACCGAGCTTGTCAACGCCGATCAGGCCATCATGCGCAGCGGCGAAGAGCGTGTGTTCAAGCGCGAGGCAGGACTTGACTCGCGCGCCATCGGCATCATTGCGGGCTATCGCAAACTCGAGGCCGCACGCTGGCGCATCGTGTTGCCGCTGAAGGAACCGAAGCAAACCAACTTGTACAAGGTGTGGCAGTTTTCGCCGAGCGAGCAGGCCGTGCACGTTGCCGTGCGCAAGACGGGCATAGAGCTGCTACCAAGTCGTTAACTTTCGGCTTGGGGTGCTGGCCTGCTAGTACGAAAGTGCGAGAAATTCTTGAGCGAAATGCGGTGCAAAACGTAAGACGCGCCGTGTAGCATCAGGAGCAAAACAAGTGGACCGGGAGGCCGCTCCTCAGCGCATCTCCCGCTTCGATGTGAGCACACCCCAGGAGGTCTTTTGGTGACAGTTCGCAATTCGGGCGCCGCAAAGAATGGCGCCCATCCGCAGGCATTGGCGAATCGTGTGGTGTGGTCCGAAGGGATGTACCTGCGGCCGCAGCATTTCCAGCAAATGGAACGCTATGTCGAGCAATACGTGACCCGGCGCACCGCAGGCCTGCAAGGTGCCTATTGGGGCTGGCTAAGTCTGGAGATCGACCGCGACGCGTATGCGCTGGGCCGTGTGTCGCTGCTCGGCGGCGCGGGCGTGATGCCCGACGGCACGCCGTTCTCGTTCGGTGCCGAAGACGCGCCGCTGCCTTATGAAGTACCGACCGATCTCACCGACGAGCTCATCGTGCTCGCGCTGCCGTTGCGCAGGCCCGGCAGCGAAGAGGTCATCTTCGCGGAAGACGAAGGCTCGGCCGCGCGCTTCGGCGTGATCGAGCGCGAAGTTAACGACGGCAACGCGGTTGCTCTCGGCCCCGCCGTGCTGCAGCTCGCCGCGCCGCGCTTGCGTCTTGCGCGCGCTTCCTCGCTCACCGCCGAATGGCAGGCCATTGGCGCGGTGCGCGTGATCGAGCGGCGTACCGACCACAAGCTGGTGGTCGATGCCAACTACATTCCGCCGGTGCTCGACGCTTCCGCGCACGCAATGCTGCGCAGCATGATCGCCGAGCTGCACGGCCTGCTCACGCAGCGCTCCGAGGCATTGGCTTCGCGGCTGTCGCAGCCGGGGCGCGGCGGCGTGAGCGAGGTCTCTGACTTCCTCTTGCTCGAACTGGTCAACCGCTATCTCGCGCTCACGTGGCATTCGCAGCAGGCGGTGCAGGTGCACCCAGAAAACCTGTTCGTCGACTGGCTCAAGCTGGCCTGCCATCTGGCCACGCACACATCGCCCACGCGCCGTCCGGTGCTGTGGCCGATATACGACCACGACAACCTCAATGAGTGCATCCGCCCGCTGCTTGAAGAGCTTCGGCGTTCGCTGTCGGCCGTGCTCGAACAGAGCGCGATCGCCATCGAACTCGAAGAGCGCAGCCACGGCGTGCGCGTGGGCCGCATGCCCGACCCGGTGCTGGTGCGCAACGCGGGCTTCGTGCTCGCAGTGCATGCCGACCTGCCGGCCGATGCCATTCAGCAGCGCTTCCCCACGCAGGTGAAGATCGGCTCGGTCGAACGCATCCGCGACCTTGTGCAGCTGCAATTGCCCGGCGTGGTGGTGCGCCCGCTGCCGGTGGCGCCGCGGCAGATTCCGTACAACGCGGGCTACCACTATTTCGAACTCGACAAGAGCGGCGACATGTGGCGCCAGCTCGAAAAATCGGGCGGCGTGGCGATGCACCTGGCCGGTGACTTTCCCGGGCTGGCCATGGAGTTCTGGGCCATCCGTCCGTGAGGGACTCTATGAACGGTGTCAACGACATGGCCGTCGGTCCGGGAGGCTTCGTGCCACCGAATCCCGGCGGCGGCAATGCAATGGGCGACGCAGGTGGCATGCCGAATGCCTCGCGCGGTGGTAGCGGCCTTGGCGCGCAGCCCGAATCCTTCACCGCATGGCACGACGCACGGCGTCCGCATGCGGGCGACACGGCGCTCGCGGGCAACAACCCGCTGGTGGCGGCCGCCAATCCGCTGCTCGACCTGATCCCGCAGATCCGCGCCACTGGCCATCATCCCGCGCCTGCGCAGTTGCGCGAGCATCTCGTCGACGAGGTACGCCGCTTCGAAACGCGCGCGCAGCAGGCGGGCATTTCGCCCGAAGTGATCATCGGTGCGCGCTACTGCCTGTGTACTGCGGTCGACGAGGCCGCCGCGCTCACGCCGTGGGGCGGCAGCATCTGGTCGTCGCAGAGCCTGCTGGTGATGTTCCACAACGAGACCTGGGGCGGCGAGAAGTTCTTCCAGCTGTTGTCGCGTCTCGTGCAGAACCCGCAGCAGCATCTGCACCTGATCGAGCTCATCTACTTCTGCCTGGCCATGGGTTTCGAGGGGCGCTTTCGCGTCATCGACAACGGCCGCACGCAGCTCGAAACGCTCAAGCAGCGGCTGCTGCAGATCATCCGGCAGACGCGCGGCGAAATCGCCGTGCCGCTGTCGCCGCATTGGCAGGACGCGAGCGCACCCGTGCGCCGCACGCGCAACTGGCTGCCCGTGTGGGCGGTGGGCGCGGTGGCAGCGGTGCTGCTGCTCGTCGTGTTCGCGCTGCTCACCTTCAACCTCGCGGGCCATTCCGACGGTGCTTTCGCGGCCGTCAATGCAGTGCGACTGCCGCAGACGGCGGCCCGCGCCGTCGTCATGCCGGCGCCAACGCCGCGCCTGCAGCGCTTTCTTGAACCCGAGATCCGCGACGGCCTGCTGACCGTGCGCGACGAGGCCGACCGCAGCGTGGTGGTGCTGCGCGGTGACGGCCTGTTCGCGTCGGGCTCCGACCGCGTGCTCGACCGCTATGCGCCGGTGCTCGCGCGCGTGGCTGATGCGCTCAACGCCGTGGACGGCAATGTGCTGGTCAGCGGCTTCAGCGACGACCAGCCGATCCGCAGCGTGCGCTTTCCCTCCAACTGGCAACTCTCGCAGGCCCGCGCCGACGCGGTGAAGAAAATGATCGCCACGCGCCTTGCGCGGCCCGAACGCCTGCGCGCCGAAGGCCGCGGCGATGCCGACCCGCTCGTGCCCAACGACTCCGCGGCCAACCGCGCGCGCAACCGGCGCGTCGAGGTGACGCTGCTGGTGGCGCCTGTGGCCGGCGTGCCCGCCAACTCTGCGCCGCTTGCCGCTCCAGCACCGCAGCCCGGAGGCACCCGCTGATGCTGCGCGCCATCTTCCGTTTTCTCATCAGCCGCGATCTGTGGGTCTTTCTGGGCCTGGTCGCGCTCGCCTTCCTGATCTGGATCATCGGCCCGGCCATAGCGGTGGGCCGCTACCGCCCGCTCGAAGACGAGATCGTGCGCATCGTGGTCATCGCGCTGATGTTCGCGATCTGGATCGCACGCGTCATCTACCGCAAGTGGCGCGAGCGCCGGCTCAATGCACAACTGCTCAACCAGCTGCGCACCCCTTCCAAGAAAGAGAAGGAAGCCAAGCCCGAGGACGCGCCCGAGATCAAGGAGCTGCAAAGCGGCTTCACCGACGCCACGGCCATCCTGAAGAACATGCGCTTCGGCGAAGGAGCCGATGGCAAGTCCGGCGGGCGCTTCTCGCTGTTCGACCGGCAGTACCTGTACCAGCTGCCCTGGTACATCTTCATCGGCGCGCCGGGCTCGGGCAAGACCACCGCGCTGGTGAATTCCGACCTCGACTTTCCGCTGGCCGACCAGCTCGGCAAGGCCGCGGTGCGCGGCATCGGCGGCACGCGCAACTGCGACTGGTGGTTCACCAACGAAGCAGTGCTGATCGATACGGCGGGCCGCTACACCACGCACGAGAGCAATCGCGAGACCGACGAGGGCGAGTGGAAGGGCTTCATCGATCTGCTGAAGAAGTTCCGTCCGCGCCAGCCGATCAACGGTGCGATCCTCACCATCAGCATTGCCGACCTGCCGCTGGCCGACGACGCGCAGCGCGCGCGCCATGCGATGGCGCTGCGCAAGCGGCTGCTGGAGCTGCGCAACGACCTGGGCATCGACTTCCCGGTGTACGTGCTGGTCACCAAGACCGACCTGCTGGCGGGCTTCAACGAGTACTTCGGCTCGCTGGGCCGTGCAGAGCGGCAGCAGGTGTGGGGCTTCACCTTCCCTATTCAGGGCAACCCGGCGAACAAGGCCGGCAAGGGCGCGGCTCCGGTGGGCAGCGGCGACCTGCGCGAGCGCTTCCACCAGGAATACAAGCTGCTGCACCAGCGCCTCGACGAGCGCCTGCCCGAGCTGCTGGCGGCCGAGTCCGACCCGATGCGCCGCGCGCAGGCTTATCTGCTGCCGCAGCAGTTCGCGAGCTTCGAGGACATCCTCGGCACCTTCCTGGCCGATGTGTTCAACCCCTCGAAGTTCGAGGCCGCGTCGATGCTGCGCGGCGTGTACTTCACCAGCGGCACGCAGGAAGGCACGGCCTTCGACCGCGTGATGGGCGCCATCAAGCGCTACCTGCAGGTCAACGCCCCGCCGGCGCCGCCGCCGGGCCCGGGCAAGAGCTACTTCCTGAAGGAACTGCTGCAGCAGGTGATCTTCCGCGACGCGGGCGTGGCCGGCACCAACCTGCGCTGGTACCGGCGCAAGCGGGCCATCGACATCGCGGGCTACAGCGCCATCGGCGTGCTGCTGGTGCTGTTCCTGGGCGCGTGCGTGAACAGCTGGCGCAACAACAAGGACTACGTGGCCGAGGTCGACACCAACGCCAAGGCCTTCAACAAGGCCGCCGCGCGCGGTGAGCTGCCCACGGTGGTCGATTCGAGCGGCGACATTGCAAGCTCGCTGCTCATCCTCGACAAGCTGCGCGACCTGCCGAAGTCGAACCACTTCGACATCGGCGATCCGCCCACCTCCTACCGCTTCGGCCTCTACCAGGGCGAAAAGCTGCAGGCCGCGACCGATGGCGTGTACCAACGCGCGCTCGAAACGGTGTTGCTGCCGCAGGCCGCGCAGCGCATGGAGCAGTCGCTGCGCGACGCCGCGAAGATCGACGCCGAATACAGCTACGAGGCGCTCAAGGCGTACCTCATGCTGTATGACGCAGAGCGCTACGACGCCGACTTCCTGCAGGCCTGGCTGCTTGCCGATGTGGACCGCAAGATCGGTGCCTCGCTCACGCGCGAGCAGCGCGCAAACCTCGAATCGCACCTGAAGGCGCTGTTCGTGGGCCGCGTGCTGACCTCGCCGTTCGCAAAGGACGACCGCCTCATCATGCAGACGCGCGAGCGCCTGGCCGGCGTGCCGCTGGCGCAGCGCTCGTACGCGCGGCTGCGCCGCATCCTGCTGCAGACCAGCCAGCCCAATGCCTTCACCATCGCCGAGGCGGGCGGGGCCGAGTCGGCGCTGGTCATCCGGCGCGCGAGCGGCAAGCCGCTGACCGACGGCATTCCCACGCTGTTCACCTACCGCGGCTACTGGGACATCTTCGACAAGCGCATTGCCGAGACCACGCTGTCGCTCGAGCAGGAAGACCGCTGGGTGCTGCAGATCCGCGCGCCCGGCATCGCCGACATCACCTCGCGCGAGCTGCTGCTGCGCGAAGTGCGCCGGCTCTACCTCACCGACTACATCAAGGTGTGGGATGACTACCTCGTCGACATCCGCCTGGCCGACAGCCGCTCGCTGCTGCAGAGCATCCAGATGACGCGCGTGCTCTCGACCGCGGAGTCGCCGATGTCGCGGCTCATCCGCGGCGCGGCGCGCGAGACCGACCTGCTGCGCAACCACGACGAGGCCGCGCGCAGCCTGCTCGACCAGGCGCAGAACCGCGTGCAGAGCACGCGCGAGCGCATCGAGCAGCTCATCGGCCAGCCCGACGGCAGCCAGCGCCGCAACACGCGGGTGGACCGTCCCGAGTCGCTGGTGGACAACCACTTCGAGCCGCTGCGCCGCATGGTGACTGCGCCCAAGCAGGGCGGACAGGCCCCCATCGATGCGACGGCCGCGCTCATCAACGAGCTCTACAACTACCTCACCGCCACCGACACCGCGCTGCGCAGCGGCAACATCCCGCCGACCAGCGATTCGGTCACCAAGGTGCAGGCGGAAGCCGGGCGTCTGCCGGTGCCGTTCCAGGGGATGCTGAACGATCTATCGGCCACTGCCTCGTCGAAGGCGGCAGCGGTAACGCGGCAGAACATCGGGCAGAGCGCGGCGGCGAGCATCGGCTCGTTCTGCAACCAGGCGATTGCTGGGCGCTATCCGTTCACGCGCGGGTCGAACCGCGACGTGGCCTCGGGCGACTTTGCGCAGCTGTTCGCGCCGGGCGGGATGATGGACGACTTCTTCCAGAAGAACCTCGTCACGCAGGTCGACACCTCGGTCAACCCATGGGCCTTCAAGCGCGGCGTGGACGGCAGCGCCGCAGGGCGCTCGGCGTACCTCGATTCGTTCCAGAAGGCGCAGGCCATCCGCGACGTGTTCTTCTCGGGCATGGCGGGCGGGCGCACGCCCTCGTTCACCATCGACATCCGGCCCGAGGACATGGACGCCTCGCTCACGCAGTTCACGCTCGACGTCGACGGACAGACGGTGCGCTACGCACACGGCCCGCAGGCGCCCAGCACCATCAAGTGGCCCGGCCCGCGCAACAGCAACCAGGTGCGCCTGCAGGTGACCACAGCCAACGGCACGCCGGCGGGCGGCATCGTGACCGAAGGGCCGTGGGCGCTGCACAGGCTGTTCGACAAGGCCTCGATCTCCGCGGGCAGCTCGCCCGAATCGTTCAACGCCAGCTTCGACCTGCAGGGCAAGAAGGTCGTGCTCGCGGTGACGGCCAACAGCGTCTACAACCCGCTGCGCCTGCCGCAGATGAACGGCTTCTCCTGCCCGGGGAAATCCTGAAATGAACAGCAGCATTCCTCCCCAAGCCTGGGTGCCAGTCGACGAACAGATCGGCTGGTACGGCAAGCTGCCGGCAGCCGGCGACTTTCTCTACCGCCGCATGCCGCGCGAGCTGCAGGCCTGGTGGGACCGCTGGATGCAGAACGGCCTGGGCAGCTTCAAGCGCTGGCCTGACGCGATGACGCGGCACTACGCCGTTGCGCCGGTATGGAACTTCGCGATTCCCGCCACGCAGGGTGTGGACGCCGTGCAGTTCGGCTGCATCGCGCCGAGTTGCGACCGCGTGGGCCGCTACTACCCCGTGTGCATCACGCTGCAGGTGGTCGCGCAGAACTACCGCCCGTCGGTGCTCGAAGGCTCGGCCGCGTGGTACTGGCAGTGCGGCACCGCGCTGCTGCAGGCCATCCGCCACGGCGTGGCGCCCGACCAGTTCGACAGCCAGGTGCTGGCCGCGGGCCGTGCCGGCTTCCAGACCGCCAGCGGCGGCTCGGACGACATCCTTTCGATCCTCGGACCTACAGCCGGTGGCGCGAGCGCCCAGCAGCCCCTGGGCTGGCCAGAGCTTCCACTGTGCTTCGACCCTTTCGGCAGCACCAGCTACTGGTGGACCAACCAAGCCGACGGATCGCCGTTGCGGACCGCTGCCCATGGTGGCGGCCTCAACACACCGCTGTTTTCCAAGTTGTTTTCGCAGGGGCATGTGCCATGGGCATGAAGAAGAGCCAGACCGGCCATAGGGGCCACAGCAGTCCCGCAGGAGGAGAAGCATGACGACGACGCACGGCATCGGGAGCCCACCGGCCGAGACGGATGACGAACGGCCGCACCCGCTGGGCGTGAACCACCGGCTGGCCGAATTCGAACTGCTGGAAGTGATCGGCGAAGGCGGCTTCGGCATCGTCTACCGCGCCTACGACCACTCGCTGCAGCGCGAGGTGGCCATCAAGGAATACATGCCCTCGATGCTCGCGCGCCGCGTGGGCGACAACAGCGTGCACGTGCGCTCCGAGCGGCTCACGGCCACCTTCCAGGCGGGCCTGCGCAGCTTCATCAACGAGGCGCGCACGCTGGCGCAGTTCAGCCACCCGGCGCTGGTGCGCGTGCATCGTTTCTGGGAGGCCAACTCCACCGCCTACATGGCGATCCAGCTCTACAAGGGCCGCACGCTGCGCCGCCTGGCCGAGGACGAGCCGGGCAGGATCACCGAGCCCTGGCTGCTCGGCATGCTGGGGCCGCTGCTGGGCGCGCTCGAGACGCTGCACCGCAGCCAGTGCTTCCATCGCGACATCGCGCCCGACAACATCTTCATCCAGCAGGACGATCTGCCGGTGCTGCTCGACTTCGGCGCGGCGCGCAAGTCGATCGCCGACCTCGTCGACGAAGTGGCGGTGATGGTGAAGTCGGGCTACTCGCCCATCGAGCAGTACGCCGACGACAACACGCTGCTGCAGGGGGCGTGGACCGACATGTACGCGCTGGGTGCCGTGCTGTACCGCGCGGTCACGGGCCATCCGCCGCCTTCGGCCGTGGTGCGCAGCGTGCAGG
Organism: Variovorax multivorans; assembly: GCF_051216835.1. Lineage (NCBI taxonomy): Bacteria > Pseudomonadati > Pseudomonadota > Betaproteobacteria > Burkholderiales > Comamonadaceae > Variovorax > Variovorax multivorans. The sequence continues at coordinate 36,511 of NZ_JBPJZL010000018.1, read as the reverse complement.
ACGCCTACGTGCCCCTGTCGTCGATGGGCCGCGACGACCTGAGCCCGAGCTTCTGCGCCGCGGTCGACCACACGCTGGCCGTGCACAGCAAGGACCGCACGCAGACCGTGGCCGCCTTCGCGGCCGAGCTGGGGCTGGTGAAGCTCGGCGACATCTACGTGAGCGGCATGAGCGCGCCGACGGTGATCATCCCCGCGGCGCCCGTGTCGGCGACGCCGCCACCTCCGCCGCTGGTGCCGCAGCAGTTCTCGCCGATGTCGGCGCCGGTGCCGCTGGAGCCGATGCCTGTGGCAGCGCCGGAGCAGCCGAGAGCAGCGCCTGCGCCCGCACCGCAGGACCGCAGCAAGGGGCAAGGCCACAAGGCCGCCGCACCAACCGCGCAGAAGAGCAAGCTCAAGCGTCCGCCGTGGGGCATGGTGGGCGCGCTGCTGATCGCACTCGTGGCCGTGGGTAGCTGGATCGGCCTGCGCCTGACCTCGGGCATGCAGCCGCAGGAGACCAAGACCGCGATGGTGCCGGTGCCGCCTCCGGCCGCGCCGATGTCGAGCAACACCGCGCCGCCGGCGGCGATGCCACCGGCCACCACCACCGATGGCGTGCCGGCCGCGCCTGGAACGCCTGTGGCCGGCGGTAGTGCAGCAGCACCACTGCCCGCCGCACCGGCCAGTGCGCCCGCCGCTACAGCCACGGCGCCGCTGACACCGCTGGAGAACGTCCCGGTCGGCCCACCGGCCGCGCCGCCCGAATCCGCGCTGGCCACCGCCGAAGCCGAAGACTGGAACCTCGCGCAGACCGAGAACACGCGCGAAGGCTACGAGGCCTACCTGCGCCGCTACCGCCGCGGCGTGCATGCGCGCGAGGCGCGCAATGCAATCGCCGAAATCAACCGGCTCTCGCCGCCGTCAGTGCCCGTCGCGCCCGGCACGTTGCCGCCGGGGACCACGACGACGACCGTGGCGGGTGCCACACCCGCTGGGACGCCCGGCGCACCTGCAGCTGCTCCCGCCACGCCTGCGGCGTCGCCCGGCATGGGCCGGGTGGTGTTCAACGTCCGCCCCTGGGGCCAGGTGTTCGTCGACGGCGCGGACCGCGGCGTGAGCCCACCGCTCAAGTCACTGTCGCTGCGCCCGGGCATCTACAACATCGAAGTGCGCAACGGCGACCTCGAGGTGTTCCGGCAGCGCGTGACCGTGCAGGACAGCAAGTCGGCGCCTGTGGTGAGCCACGAGTTCAAGTAGTACGGTCTGCGCCGCGGCTGGCTCCCGCGTTCATTTGGCGCCGCGCAGCGCGCGGCGGTACTGCACCGCCTCCGCCACATGCGCCGCCTGCACCGCGTCCGCCCCCTCCAGATCGGCGATCGTGCGAGCCACCTTGAGCGCGCGGTGCGTGCTGCGCGCCGACCAGCCGAGCTTGTTCGCCGCGTTGAACATGAACTTGCGCGCCGTGTCGTCGAGCACGGCATGCCGGTCGATGGCAGAGCCCTGCAGCGACTGGTTGGCGTGGCCTTGCCGCCGTATCGCACGCTCGCGCGCATCGACCACGCGGGTGCGGATGCTGTCGGTCGATTCGCCCGGCGGCGCTTCGAGCAGCAACTGCGCGGATACCGCCGGGACTTCGATGTGCAGGTCGATGCGGTCCAGCAGCGGGCCGCTGAGCTTGCCCTGGTAGCGCGAGACCTGGTCTGGCGTGCAGCGGCAGGGTCTCGACGAAGAGCCCAGGTAGCCGCAAGGGCAGGGGTTCATGGCGGCAATCAGCTGAAAGCGTGCCGGGAATTCGGCGCGCCGCGCGGCCCGGGCAATGGTGATGGTGCCGGTCTCCAGCGGCTCGCGCAGCGCTTCGAGGGCTGAGCGCGCGAATTCCGGAAATTCGTCGAGAAAGAGCACGCCGTGGTGCGCTCGCGAGATTTCTCCGGGTGGGCAAACACATAGTTAGCTCCATTTCCTAAACAAGTTGGCTACAACTTTGATCAGGCCTCACGGCCTTGCTTCGGAGGGTCCATGTTCCGCGCTGATCCCAGAGGCCCGAGCGCCGACTTCATCCAGGGATTTTCGAAGTTTTGCACTAATTTGGTGCAATCCAGCGTGTTCAGCCTTTTGCCGGCAGTTTGCCCGCCGACTCAAATTTTCTTGTAGAGAAGACTTCTATACAAAGTGAATTTGTGTAACCATGCCTTTTTTTGGGGCGGTTGACGATGTCCGAAGAAAAAAGTGTCTCCATCAGCTTCCGTGTGACCCCGCACTTCAAGCGACTGTTACAGGCGGCCGCAGAGCGGGAGCATCGGTCGCAAACCAACATGCTCGAAACGTTGCTGTTCGCGCATTGCGCTAAGCATGGGGTACGAGAGGTCGACACAGACCCACAAAAGCCAAACAAAGGGGGGAAGAAGAAGTGATCGATTTATCAGAAGTGCCCATCCACCTTCAAGTGACTGGTGGTTTGCTGATTCTTCTGGTACTGGGCTTCATCGTTCTATTTCTTCTCCCTGGAGTCATACATTGGTTTCGTCTGAGATCGATACTCAATGGGCTTCTGGCATTCAAGGGTCCCACCCCGCCAGGAGAAATCAAAAAACTGTTTGCTCGCGACAAACGCTTGGCGCATTTGTGGGGAGAGTTTCAGGACACTCTGCACATCCAAAAAGAAGAGCGCGACGGTCAGATGAAGGTCGCTGCCGTCAGATCTACAGTTCCCGCAGAGGCATTTTTCAGCGGCCAGTACCTCGTCGATAGCCGTCTGCGAACTGAGTTCTTCAAGCATCTTCCTGGCATCTTCACGGGCCTCGGGATCATCGGAACCTTCACAGGCCTGATCGAAGGTCTGCGTCACTTTCAAGTTAGCGAGAACGCGGTGACAGTGCGAGCTAGCCTCGAATCGCTGATGCATGCCGTGGGTGAAGCGTTCCTCATTTCAGCTGCAGCCATCGCAGCTGCAATGGTCGTGACCTTCATAGAGAAGCTGATCCTCGCGGGCTTGTATAAGAAGGCGGAAGAAATTGCTCATGCGATCGACGCGAGGTTCGAAGCTGGCGCTGGAGAGGAGTATCTCGCTCGGTTGGTCACGGCTTCGGAGGCTTCAGCCAGCCAATCCAAGATTCTGAAGGATGCTTTGGTCAAGGAGCTGGGCGATATCCTTCGCGAATTGACCGCTTCGCAGCTGGCCAACGGCGAGAAGCTAAATCTCCAGATCGCTCAACGGATTGAGGATGCAGCGAATCGACAGGTTGCAGCCGCACGGGAAGACAACCAAGCTCTGGGAGATGTGATTGCAAGCAGCATCGAAAAGAGCCTAAAGGGGCCGCTCGAAGATATTGCGTCTTCTGTGAAGACAGCTTCGGGTGATCAGAGCGCGTCAGCCGTCCAGATGCTAAACGACGTGATGGTCAGTTTTAGCCAGCGTCTAAATGACCTGTTCGGTGGGCAGATCAGCGGCATCAACGAACTGAATAAGCAGACAGCGCAGGGAATGCAGGACGCCGTCAGTTCACTCCATGCGCTCGTCGGAAAGTTGGAGGACTGCGGCAAGCGCACTACAGACGACATGGCCGTGCAGATGGCTGCCTCAATCAAGGCAATGGAGGAGCGCCAAGGAAGCATGAACGCTGAGTCGCAGGCTTTCGTGGAGCAAATTCGCAAGCTCGTCGAAAGTTCACAAGCCGAAACACAGCAAAAACTGCAGGCGACTTTAGAGTCGATAGGTCAGCAGATGACCACGATCCTCGGCACTTTGGCAGAGTCGCAGGCCAGCGTCTTTGAGCGGAACCGCTCCCGCGAAGAGGCGATGAGCGACAGAGCGAGAGGAATGGTGTCCGACATGACCGGTACTGTTGAGGCAGCGATCAAGGAGATCACTGCCGCCTCGCAGGTGATGTCGCAGAGCGTGTCGACCCTCAGCAATGCCACGACCTCTTCCATCGACAAGCTGAACGTCGGTGCCGACCGCCTTAACGCGGCTGCTACTAACTTCGCGACCGCCGGAGATCGAGTGAACTCTGTCATGGGGCAAGCAGCGACGGTCGGCGCGAAGTTGACCGAAGTGTCTGGATCGCTCACCACCAGCGCGGGCGCCCTTCAGGATGCACTGCAGGACTACAGGGCACAGCGCGAGGCCGTCACGCAATTGCTGGTGGACGTGCGTGCCACCGTCGAACTGGCACGCAAGGAAGCAAGCCTGACGGCCGATGTTCTTCAGCGAATCGAGTTGTCGACAGCGAAGCTGGGGGCTGCGCAAACTGCCGCCGATGCATACCTCGATGGCGTGAGCCAGATTCTTGCTGATTCCAGTGACGCATTCCGTGAGTCCGTTGTGTCAACCCTGTCGAAGGTGAACCACGATTTCCATGCCAAGTTGAGTAGTGCTGTGGGTCTGCTGTCTACGGCGGTCCAGGAACTCGAAGTTACGTTGGGCAGCCTTGCCCCGAAGCGGTAAGCGATGTTCGGTGCGCGCGTCATCGTCAAGCGAAACGGCCGTGATGAGGCAGAGAAGCCGTTCTGGATTTCGTTCGCCGACCTAATGACAGCGCTCATGGTGCTGTTCCTAGTGGTGATGGGTGTCGCTCTCCTAGCTGTCACCAAGAACGTGACTGAGCGCCAAAAAAAGGAAGACCAGCACAACAAGAACGTCGAACTGATCCTCCAGAAGTTCGTCGAAGCAGCGAAGCGGCATGAGGGCATCAAGGTCGATAAAAGTCGCCAAGTCATCGACTTTGGCCAGCGAGCACAGTTCGCGTTCGGCGACTGGCGACTGAATGCCCAGCAGGAAGAGGTGCTGCGCAAGTTTGTCCCTGAGATCATCGTGCTGGCCAATGATGACCTGGGTAAGAGCGTCCTCAAGCGCATCGTGGTCGAGGGCTATACGGACAAGAGAGGCTCGTATCTGTCCAATCTCAATTTGAGCCTGCAGCGCAGCCAACGCGTGCTGTGCGCCATGTTCTCAACGAATGGTGCCAGCCTGCTCAATGCGGACCAAAAAGAGAGCGTACGCAGTCTATTTTTCGTTGGCGGCTACTCCTTCAACGCGGCCAAGGACACCGACGAAGAAAGCCGTCGGGTGGAGATGCGCTTGGAGTTCCTCGGCATTGATGAGGCGCGTGCGACCACGGCAGGCGCCACGGGGAATTTCGGAGACTGTGCGCTGCGATGAGCGCTCTTGATCGCCTCGGGAACCTCCTTCGCGGCAGCGTAGGCGCTGGTGCCCGTCCCTTGCCTGTTGACACCACCATCGACACGGTGATCGCTGGCCTGGAGCGCCACGCGAAGACGGGCACTTCGGCCTCTGTCCCAGAAGATTTGCAGGAGCAGGCAGTTCGACGTTTCTGGGATGCTCAGCGATTCGATAACTTGAAGGATGCTAGGCTGGTGTCCTTCGGAATGTGTGTCCCGAGTCGGCCGGCGGGACCTTGCATCATGGAAGACCGCCAACGGTTTCAGGCGGTCCTTGACAGCCGGGGTGGTGTTGACCAGTGGCTTGATGACCCTCGCTGGTACCGGCGCTGCTATCAAGGGTTGGTGCGAAGTTATTTCACCTACGACGCACTCATCGACAAGGCGCCGCCCGTTGGCCGGCAGAACTGGGGTGATCTGCGCGACTACTTGAACGACCGCACGCGCCACATCGTCGACAAAACCATCAACCCGGACTGGGTCACAACCGCTATAGGCCACCGCCAAGTGTTCACCGAAGACCCTTGTGCCCAGTATGCCGCAGCTGTTCTAGATGGTGATACGTCAACCATCGATTACCTGTGCGAACAGCTCGGCGTCATCAAGGCGTCCTGGTTTCTTCGGGAACTGGTGCTTGCCCAAGTCCGGCAGGCGACGAAGCTCGGGCATGAGCGCTTCAAGGAGCGCATCCCGATGCTGGTGAAGCTGCTTGAAGGAAACCCCGTGCTGCGCGATAAGGGTCTGATCCTCATGCTCGACAAGTATGCGGCGGTGGCGCAGACCGCGATTGATGAGCCGTTGAGGAATGCCGCCGTCGAGTGGTGGGGTAACCCATGGCTGCCATCGAACGAGATGCGCTGGGGTGGCGTCGTTCCAAAGGCGCGAGAGATGGTGGCGGAGTGGTTGAAGCGTGAATTTATTGAAGCGTTCTTTACCAAGCTAGCCGAAGACGGCGTCGGCGACCGCCGTCGCGCAAACTTTTGGCTGCGCTACGCGAAGTCGATGGGCAACATTCAGTTCGCCTTGGGAGCTCGAGCTCTGTACTCCACCGACAGAGACTTTGTGGCGCTCCGCGAGAAGATGAAAGGGCTGTACACGGAGCTCAAGACTACCGACAGCTCGAACAACGCGTTCGTGATGACAATGGGACCTCTCGTGGCCGTCGAGTTCGGCGGCATGGGAAACGCGTTCTATGGATATGACGAGCGACGGGTATTGCCCTTCGACATGTCCAAGCCCGTGGTAACAGCTAAAGACGCGCGGAACTCCCTCAAGCACAGCCAGCGCATGCTGTGGATGCAGCACCAGGACGGCATCAAGGGTTGGAACAAGTGGGAGGAGATGTTCGAGGCGACGTTGAAGAAGGAGTTCGACATCCGCCCAAACGTCATCCTCCAGCGCGCGCCAGCACGTGCAGCAGCCCCACCGACAGTTGCACCAGTGGGCTCGCCTCCGACCGCACCGGCACGGGCGGCCAACGGTTTCAGCATGGCCTCGCTCGCCTCACTGGCGCTCGCGAGAAACCTGACGGTCGATGATTTCAGTGACAAGAACGGAAACCTCTGGGTTCGTACCGATGACAGCGACCTCTACGTGAACAACGTGCTGCTCGAATGGAAGTTCACATACCGACGCGGCAAGGGCTGGTGGCGATAAGGAGGCACATGTTCAAATTTTTTCAGAAGACGGGCGGTGCCCCAGCGGCTCAGTGGCACAGGAGTTTGAATGTCGATGGGCTCGTGATCTCGCAGGACGGTGCTGGGCATCACCTCGCCGATCCACTCCTTCCTGCCTACCTTGCCCAACTTCAGGACGACGGATACGCTGTTGCATCCGGTACGGGTATGGTGATCGGATGGGATGCGCTCTATGAGGCGCTGCAGAGTCCGGGATACTCAGATTTGCCACAGGCGTTTGGTTTGCCAGCTTGGACAGCGACGCGACCCGTGTTGCGTAGTTCGAACTCCTTGACTGACACGGACTTCTCTATCGCCATCGCTGGCTGGCAAAGTGATAGCGGCTCGATCCTTGACTTCTCGACCGTTGGACCCGTTCTCACGAATGACGCCACCGTGGAGCTGATGAAGCCTGTGCATTGGCAGCTTTTCAGGGAAGTCATTGGCTTTGCGCGCATGTCGAGTGAAGAACGTAACGACCTCGTGCACCGCCAGGCATGGGGGCGGATCAGGAAGCTCGCCGTGGCGGCCGATGCTCGGTTGGATGACTTCCTTCACCGGTCCGTTGTGCTGACGCCCGAGCGCCTGGAAATCGGACTTCGGAAGTCCGCTCAGCTGGCCGGCGACAGCGTCGTCGAGATCGAGCCATTCTTCGCGGGGGCACCACCTGACTGGCTGGAGCGCTTCGACAACGCTCGCGAGGTCCAAGACCGATACGACATCGTTACTCCTGAAGGTATCGTTCAGATCCTGATCACGCCCAAGGTCAAGACAGTCTTGCAGGAGGTTAAGCGCCTGCCGTTGAGACGCGTCGCCGGATCACGGGCACAAGCCTTCATCCTCAACCCGTTTGCGACGCTTGGTGAAGACGCTCAGGATGTCATCGACGAAGGTCAGTTCGAACTTGCCCGCGAGCAGGCTGGCTTGCAGTACGAGCGTTTCCTCCCGACGATCGAGCGTGATGGCACGGGCTACCCGCTGAAGGTCGGGCTGCTGATCGAAACGGCGAACGCGTCCGGTCCGGCATCGTCAGAGACCGTCTGGCTGACGGATCGTGAGCTGGGTGACTTCATAGGGCGTTTGGAGAACGCGCTCGCCCGGGGCTTCCAGCTGTTGGGTTCGAATGGCTACGACTTCGAGATCCAAGGCGACACGCCCCGGCACCTTGATGAACTTCGTGTTGCCCTGGAGGCGCGTAGCCGACCACCGACATTGGTGACGTACGCGCAGGTGCACGACCTGAGCGCGTACTCGTTGCGCATTGAAGGCATCGGCGTAGAAAAACCGTACTACTCCACGTATATCGCAAAAAAGAAGGACGATGACGGATGGTTCCCTGAGAACGTCGTGCCGGTGATCGGGTACGTTCCCGACGGCGACACAGAACCCGTGGCGGTGCCCGCGACCAAGGATGCATTGGAGCGACTGCGCAAGGCCACGGAAGAGGCACGCACAGCCGGAAAGGACTCCGTCGAGGTCCCGTGGCTCCCGAAGCCGATCCCGCTCACCGAAGCTGACGACATCACAAAAACCTTCGACGATGTGCTCGCCGAGGTTAAGGAGCAGCGCTTTGATCCGGAGAAGTTCGCGACCGAGCGCCGCGAGAAGCTCGGAGCCAAGAAGAGCCTGATCCTGCGGGCGAACATCCAAGCGCTCGACTACGAGGAGCAGCGCCGCGAAGCGCTGCTGGCACTGCCAGCGGAGCCGGACCTCCCGAAGCGGCTTCGGCCAGAATGCTCCCTGCTACCTCATCAGGCTGAAGGGCTCGCATGGATGCAGCATCTATACAAGCTCCAGACAGAGCATCAGGTGCGTGGTGCCGTTCTCGCGGACGACATGGGCCTCGGCAAGACTTTCCAGCTACTGTCGTTGATGGCTTGGCTCGTGGAGAACGACCCCGAGATCGCCCCCATGCTGGTGGTGGCTCCGGTGTCCTTGCTGGAGAACTGGAAGGAGGAGGCAGACAAGTTTCTGCAGCTGGGCACGTTGCCCATCCTGACAGCCTACGGCGATGCGTTGGCTCCTCTTCGCGTACCGCGTGATGCGGTCGAAGCACGGCTGCGAACCGAGGACGGGCTAGTTCGGTTCCTGAAGCCAAAGTGGGTTGGATCAGCCAAGGTTGTGCTAACCACCTACGAAACCTTGCGAGACCTGGAGTTCTCGTTCGCCGCAGAACGCTGGTCGCTGATGGTTTGCGACGAGGCCCAGCGTATCAAGAATCCGGCGGCAATGGTCACCCGGGCTGCGAAGAAACAGAACGTCGGCTTCAAGATTGCCTGTACCGGTACCCCCGTTGAAAACACGCTGGCAGACCTCTGGTGCCTGTTTGACTTCGTGCAGCCCGGGTTGCTCGGTGCCCTCAACGATTTCGGGCAGCGCTATCGCAAGCCGATCGAGGCGAAGACCGACGAAGAGCGCGCTCGCGTTGAAGAGTTGCGGGTGCGCATCTCTCCGCAAATTCTTCGGCGTACGAAGGCCGAGGTCGCGAAAGACCTACCACAGAAGATCGTGGTTGACGCTTGCCGGAAGCTTCCGCTGTCGACCACGCAGCGTAACCTCTACGCGAAGGCGATCGAGGATTTCAAGAAGCGCAACGATCCGAGCTTCCGATCCCCCTTCAAGAATCACCTGGGCTTGCTTCAGTATCTGCGGCTCATCTGCACCGACCCACGGCGACACGGCCTTACGGTCTTCAAGCCTGAACCGCTCGATCAATACCGTGGCAAGGCGCCGAAGTTGGACTGGTTGCTCGACCAACTCGACCAGATCAAGGCGAAAGGCGAGAAGGTCATCGTCTTCTGTGAGTTCCGCAACATCCAGCGACTGTTGCAGCACTACATCGAAGAAGTCTTTCACTTCCGCCCGGACATCATCAACGGCGATACGAGTGCGTCGTCCAGCCACACAGCGAGTCGTCAGAAGCGGATCAAGGCATTCCAGGCGGCGCCGGGCTTCGGCGTGATCATCTTGTCGCCGGTAGCAGTCGGCTTCGGCGTCAACATCCAAGCTGCGAACCATGTCGTGCACTACACGCGCACATGGAACCCGGCGAAGGAAGACCAGGCCACCGATCGTGCTTACCGGATCGGGCAGAAGAAGGACGTGTACGTCTACTACCCGGTGGTGTTCGCCGAGGACTTCCACACCTTCGATGTCAAGCTCGACCAGCTGCTGACCAAGAAGCGCGATCTGGCTAGCGACATGCTCAATGGGTCTGGCGATCTCACCCCCGGTGACTTCAACGTCGGCGATGTAGTCCCGGAGGGAGACGTTGACGCCATCGATGAGCGTGTGACATTGGAGATGGCACTGCGCATGGAGTGGCGGCACTTCGAGGGCCTAACGGCAGCGCTGTGGAACAAGCGTGGGTTCGACCTGTGCTACTGCACCCCCGGCACGAACGACAACGGCGTAGATGTTGTGGCGATCAAAGGCAAGGCTGGGCAACTGATTCAGACCAAAACTTCCGGCAACGAAGGCACGAAGCTTGGTTGGGAGACTGTGAAGGACGTTGTAGGCGGCGAAGCGTTCTACCGGCGCAAGCACCCGGGTATTGAGTTCAAGAAAGTTGGTGTCACCAACCAGTTCTTCAATGCTCAGGCGCATGAGCAGGCCAATTTGAACGATGTCGACCTAGTTGACCAGAATGAACTCGCCGCGCTTTTGAATCTCCATCCAGTGACGATGATGGACCTGGAGCGTTTGCTCTACGCCGAGTGGGGCACATCAGAAGAGAGTGCTTAACGACACTGGCGTTTCGAAGGTCTTACATGGGTCTCATTTCAAAGCTATTGAATCTGTTTCGCAGTCCTGCAACAGCAACGCCGACATCGGTCGTTCCTACTCGCAAAGGCCAACGTCGACGTGCTCGCAACGCGGACCTACGAGAAGACTGGCTCACCTTGACGCAACCCGACTTCTTCGGACGGGCACATCGATCACCCAACAAGCGCTGGATCGTTGGGTGCGACGACTCTGACGGCGTTGGCAGAGGTGGGCATCGAGAAGCTGGGAATGGCCGCGTCATTCTCGTCGACTATTCATCTGACCAAGTCATTCATGAGCAGAGTTGCTTTGCTCGTCCCATGGACGCAGCCGTCTCAAATACAGGTGGCTATATCGTTCAGGATGGAGGATTCGGCTCCGCACTGCAAGGCGAAGTGGTCGCCATCGGAGTTGACGGGAATGAGCGGTACCGGCGTCGCTACGGTGCCAACGTGTACAACATCGGACTTTCTCCCTGCGGGAGATATGCTGCCGTCCAAACCGCAAACGCGCCCAGCGATGGCGGAAATCTGCTGGAGGTTCTTGACCTTGATCGCGGCGCCACGTTGTTCTCTGTGCAGCCGGCTACTGGTTGGGCCGACAAGTATTCGTTCGAGGTGGACTCTGAAGGCCGACTAACGGCCCTCGGCGTCGAGCACAAAGGCCTTGGACGCTTCATCTATTCCGCATCCGGTGAATTCCAGGACGCTCAGGTGTTTCAAGCGGCACAGCTCGAGAAGGGTGATTACGCCACAAAACTCATGGCCGCCCGCGATCTGCTCAAGACCGCGGCGTCGCCGGACAACGCTAGGAAGACCCTCAGCACTGCCGATTCGACACTGGCCGACGGCGCGAAGGACAGGCCCGATTGGAGTTCCATCGCCCACAGAGTTCGGGGTGAATCCTACGAGGTGCTTGGGCAACTTCCCGAGGCGCTAGCAGCCTACGAGATTGCCCTATCTCTCAACCCAAAAATCGGAGTTCAGAAGCGGGCTGTAGCACTCCGAAAACAAATCGGAACTCGTTGATCAGGCTTCTGCCAAGAGTCCAGCTGAAGGTTGTTCGTTCAGCGCATCCGTTGGAACATGCAGAAAAGGTCGATACGAAATGCGCTTCAGGTATCGCCCCAATCGCGGGGTGCCCATGCTTTGTCGCCGTTGGAAAGACTCAGCAGCGTCAACGTGTAGCCATAGTTCTCGCAGACCAGCTTCATTTCTCGGGCAACGGCGTCGCGGTGCGCATGCTCGAACCATGTGTTCAGACTGACCTGATCACCAGTGCGACAAGAAGCAATCGCCTCATTCGCCGCGATGGACCCCGCGGGAAGTTCGATCACGCGGCCTTTGGTCTTGTAGAAAGCTCCGTTGGCTCTGGCTTTGTCGGACGAGATCGCCCAGTCCATGAATCCGTCCCTCGACAAGATCAGTACAGCGCTTTGTTCTGTTGATCGAATCCAGCGCAGTGCGGCCGCGGTCAGAGACACGCCGAACATGTTTGAGGTGTCGGAAAGGATGTCGAAATCAATGTCTGAAGCCGACGTGCATGCTCGGAACTGCTTCATCGGCATCAGCAGGTTCGATGCGAAGTCATCTGCTTCTGCTTCGATCGACCGCATCTCTGGTCCCCAATGCACCATGTCTGCCTGCGAGCACTGGAATTCCTGCTGTGCAAGGCGGTGAACCAGGTAGTGCCCAAGTTCGTGGGCTTGGGTGAACCGAATCCGTCCTTGGGACGTCATGTTGCGGTTGTACAGAAGCGCCCAGCCTTGATCCTCGACGTGGAAGAGGCCACCTTCGAACGATGGTATGTCAGCGGCAACGACTTTGAATATGGGGTCGGGCCACTTGAGCTCCTGGCCCACATAAAGCGCGAGCTGTTCGACATCGACCGGGAACCGCCGAAGGCCAGCGGCCGCAGCAGCGTCGAGCCAGTGGGTGAGCCGTATCGCGGCAGCTGCGGGCGTGAAGGTCGCCTCGGGCATGTCGATCTCAGGAAGGTTTTTTAAGTACGTCCAAGATCTGCCGCAGCTTTTCCTTAGCTTCCGGCTCCAGCTTGGAGTAGCTGCGGAAAAATTCCTTGTCCTTGTTCGATTCCTGGGGGGTGTCGATCGTGTCGTCCAGGAAGTAGGAAACGTCCTGTCCGAGCACGTCCGCGATTGCCTGCAGCTTCTCAGCTGAGGGCTTCTGGGATTCGCGGTTTTCTAGCTCCCAGAGGTAGCTCTTGCTCAGGCCCGCTCTGCGGGATGCTTCTTCCAGCGTTAGGTTCACCTTCGGTGACGTCCGGCACGCTCGAAGTTTCTCGCCAAGTTTTGACGCCATCTTGCGCTCTCCTTGTAGACAGCCATCGAGTTTATCGCTATTCCGAACTTCTCGTAGGCAGATGCCGAGCAAAAAGTCTGTTCGAAAAGTTCGCTGTACCGAACTTTCTGTTATGCTTTGTCGTAGTTCGATTCTTGGGGCAATGTATGAGCGCACAGTTGGCTGGGGGTTTGACCGATGATGAGTTGGCTGCCGCGTTGCGCATGCGTGCGGCCGCGGGCGAGCCTCATGTCCTGGTCATTGCCAACAAGTTCAGCGCTCGGGCGCTCGCAGCAGCGACTGCATCGCCCACTACATGGAGCGATCTGGGCGTTGGTGACATCGGACCAGACGCGCTGAAGGTGTTGGAGGCGGCTGCGAAGCGGCAGCAGGTGCAATGGATCGAGACATCCGCATCGGATGTGAGCGAGGTTGACTACGCTGCGTCAGGCCCTGCCATCCGGGCCATTCCTACACAGATGCGTTCTTGGTGCAAAGAGCGAGACAAGATTACTGGGACCTCCGGTCGTCACGGCGAGGTCGATGCTGCTACGCGCTTCGAAGTCGCATCGCTGGCGGGGTGGCGTTGCCAGTTTGATGGTTGCGGCGAGAACCTGCGCCACCACTTCGTGCCTGGTGCAGCGGGGAACTACAGCTACTTCGCGCACATTGTTGCATCGTCGGCGGACGGTCCGCGCGGCGACAAGGTGAAATCCCCGCTGCTGGCGAACGACCCGTCGAACATCATGCTGATGTGCGACAAATGCCATCGCCTCATCGATCGCGTTGCATCCAAGCGATACAGCGCTGACTATCTCAACGAGATGCGCCAGCGCAACGTCGCCGAAGTCAGCAAGCTGTTGGATACCCTCCGTTATCCCGCTGCCCAAATGCTGGTCATCGGCGGCAACATCGAAGGCCAGTCGTTCGCCTTGGACGAACGGATCGCAGAAGAAGCGATGTGGTTGCGCCGTCTGCGGACTGGTGGGGGACGTGCAGAATGGTTTGCACGCAATGGCGCCCATCTCGGTGCATCGAATTCGGATGGCTACTGGCTCAGCCTCTTCCAGCTGCTCAAGAATGACAAGCCGCGCTTGGCGGGGCTACTGGATGGTTCGGCGTATGGCGGCGCACCCCGACCGCCGCTCGCAGTGTTCCCTCTTCATGGCACCTCGGTCTTGGTCTTGTCCGGACGCCTCATCGGAGACTCTGGTTCCGCCCACGTCTTCCAGTTCCATCGCGACCAGATCAGCGGTCAACGCGGGGGGCAGTGGGCTTGGCCGGAGGAAGCACCAACTCCGGCCAACGACAAATTCAAAGTTCTTGTTCACCGCCCCTCCCAAAGCGGGGAAACGGAGGGGTGCCTGCGCATCAACCTGACGGCGGCGGTTCCTGCGTCGGACCTTCCAACGCATCTGTTTTCGGCAGCGAAGCACACGATGCCGACCATCGAGATCACGGTCGAAAACCCGAGCCACAGTGTCATCGGTCACCCATCTGATCTCGAGTTGTTCGGGCGTGCCGTTGACCAAGCGCTGCAAAAGCTCCAAGACGAATGGAGGGTCAGTACGGTGCATTTGCTGGTGGTTGCACCAGCGACCGCCTGCTTCCGTATCGGGCAAAAGATGCAAGCCCGTCACCACGCTGAGTTCATCTTGTATGAGCGCAAGCCAAGCACCACACCTGGTGCGCGCGGCGAGTTTGCCAAGACGATTGCGATTTCTCCCACAGATGTGACCCTGCTGTCGACCGGCGAGTCCATTTCGATTTCCTAAACAAGGTCGGCAGAAAGGAATCTTCATCATGACGACAAACCCATCCCTCTCCAAACGTGTCATCGCCTCGCTGAACTCGCGCAGCGAAACACGCCAGTGGGAACAGCTAATTGTCAATCTGCTTCGCCGCTTGGAGCTTGATCCTGCCGATCGCGCTCGCGCCGAAGCAGACTATGAAAAGCTCGCAGAACGCGTGGCCGAAAAGCTGAGTCTGCCGCGTCACGACGTACACATCTTCCCGCAAGGCTCGATGCGCACGCAAACAACCATCAGCCAGCGTCACCCAGTGAAGTTCGATCTCGACCTCATCGTCAAGCTGACAGGGCCGAAATACGATTCCCCGAATCCGGAAGTTATGTTCGCAGCATTTGGTAAGGCACTCGAGGGTAACGAGAGCGTCACCGGAACGCCTGAAGAGAAGCGCCGCTGCTGGCGCCTGGGCTACCCGGGCAAGCCCTATTACTTCGACGTGACGCCGGCGGTGCGCGACCAGACGGGAAAATCTGGCTCAAGCTTGTCAGTGCGCGATCCCGACACGCGCTGGGCGCCATCGAACCCTGAAGAATTCGCCGACTGGTTTTGTACCCACGCGAACCAACGATTTCCATTTCAGACCGCTTTGTTGAAGTCCCAAGTGGAGGCGCGCACAACGGTGACGCCGTTGCCTGACGAGAAGGTGGCTCTCGATGACATCTTGCGGCGGGCGGTGCAGCTCATGAAACTGCACCGCGACACTCTGTACTGGGGCGTGAGCGAGGACAAGAAGATGGCCATGCCCATCTCGGTCATCATCGTCACGCTTGCGACGCGGGCCTACGCGGACCTCCTGAATTCTCGTGCCCATGAATTCAGCTCACCCATCGAGGTTGTCTTGGAAGTGGTCGCTGAGATGCCGAAATACATCCAGCGCGGTCTGCAGGGGTGGCACGTCCAGAATCCGGCGCTGGCAGACGAAAATTTCGCCGACAAGTGGAACACCGACGGCGGTGCACGGCGGGCCGAGTTTGTACGCTGGCATGGCCAGCTCGAATGTGACCTCGAGGCGTTGCTGCACCAGAGCACGCGCATGCCCAGCGAAGACAAGGTTCGCAGCGTGTTCGGTTCGGCGGGTCTGGAGGCATGGAAGGCGAGTCGTCCGAAGGCTAATGTGCTCGACGGCCTCATCGCTAGCGGCATCGGTGCATCCAAGACAAACCTCGACCGTCCCGTCAAAACGGGTTCCTCGAACACTCTGGGCTGACTAGGAAGTCGATGAAGCGCAGCCCCTTCGAATCGGCCGCCTTCGCGGTCCAGGAATGGCTGGATCGCGGGTCTGGCGCATCTTCGGCAGAGCGCGACACGAAGGTGCGCATCGAAAACGGCTGTGCCTGGAACATCGATCTCCGGGATGACGGCTTGGACATCAAGGCCGTGCGCCTTGTCCTGCCGCCAGACTTCCCAGCGAGCCCGTGCGAGCTGTACGTCAGCCGCGACAACTTCCTGGAGTTGCCGCACATTGAGGCCGACGGCCATGTATGTCTGGGGCTTCCGCCCATCCCTGCGGACTACGACGACCCTGTTGCTGCAGTCGTTCGTGCGCTCTCGGCGTTGAAAGACAAACTGCTGGTGCCCGCCGCGGATGCAGCGTGGGTGGCCGAGCAGTTCAATGAAGAGCGTGTGTCGTATTGGGCCCAGTGGTGTATCAGCAGGCGAAAGGCGGCCGATCGTCGCTCTGTTACGAGCCGTACCTACGTGGACGTTGGCGAACTGGGGACCTGGGCGTCGGGCGGCGTCGCAGGCTACGTTCCTGGCAACTCCAAGCATCGGATTTTTTCTTTGCAGGTGGCTGCAGTCACTGATCCACATGCCTTGGCCGCACGCCATCGTTGGGCCGACGGAAGCTTGGTAAGAGGGAGCGCGCTGTTTGCGCGACTTCCTAGTAGCGGAGCGTGGACGCCCAAAGTTTGGCCCACAACATTCGAATCGCTCGACGCCCTCATCGGGAAGGCGACTGACCACGAAGTTTCGCTCGCAAGCTGGATCAATGCCACCGGCTGGGCCGACGATCTCGCGCCGAAAAAACGCAAGAAGAAGGTTCGCCGAAATAGGCCGACAGATGCACCCCCAGGCCAACGCCCGATGCTGGTCGTGTTGGTACACGGTAGCGCGATGTTCGGCTATCAGCTTTACGGTTCGGCCATGCCGGCGCTGCAGCCACCTGCCATCGAGCCAATCCACATCACGCGCGTTGACGCCGACTGGGCCCTTGCGCGTGACCACAATCTTGATGTGCTCCGCGCGCGGCGCGAAAAGCGGGTCCTGTTGCTGGGTGCTGGCTCGCTGGGCAGCCCTTTGGCTTGGGCGCTTGCTCGAGCCGGCGTAGGTCAGCTTGACATCGTCGACGCACAGGTGATGGGAACCGAAAACACGAGCCGCCATGAACTTGGTCTTTCCGATGCAGGGTATAGCAAAGCTGAGCGAATCGCCGAACAGATCATGCAGGACGTGCCGGGCATCGGCGTACGTGGGTTCTTGGCGGAGGCATCCATGTGGACCACAAAAAACTGCAAGCCCGGCGTGTACGACCTCGTGATCGAATGCACAGCAGAGTCATCGGTACGTACGTTCATGTCCCATATGCGTGCGGCGCTTTTCGGCGACTGCCCCGTTATTCACGCGTGGACCGAACCGCTCTGCAGCGCCGCCCATGTGGTGCTCTCGCAACCTGCAGTTCCATGGCCGGATGACGACCCGGCCGATGAGTTGGTCAATGCAAGCGATCTATCCGCCAGTGACACGCGCATCAAAGTGGCGGCCTGCGCTGGCGGCTTCCACCCGTACGGCGCGGCCGATATCGAGTTGGTGGCAGCATTCGCGGCTGAGCGTGCAACTACCGTTCTTGACGATATGACGCACGCATCGACGGTGTGGTCTTGGGCGCGCTCCAGCGCATTCTTTGGCTCGTTGCCCGTCTCGGCGAAAATCCGCCCTATCGTCCCTTCATCCAGTTCGCAGTCCGACAGTGCCATGACGACCCGAGAACTTGCTACGGTTCTGGGTCAACAATGACGACGAGCACGCTGGTCTACCAGCTTCCGGGAGCGCGCTGGCGGTTGCAGTTTGGCGAGAACGTGTTGCGTACGCTGCGCAGCCACATTCAACGGAACTCCTCGAGTCGCGAATCGGTCGGACAACTGTATTCCCGCGACCTGACTTCGGACTGCATCGTTGTCGAGCAGGCTACGGTTCTGAAGCCGACGTGGGCGGCGTGGGCGCGAGTTCAGTTTGATCCTAGGCGAGCTGCAACCGAGCGTGAAGAAAAGTTCAAAAATGGCCTGCACTGCCTTGGGCTGTGGCACACGCATCCCGAGCCGTTACCCAATCCGTCGCCCGAGGACAAGGCGCTTGCCAGGGACCATGCGCTTTCGGCCAAAGGGCAACTCACAGGCTTAGTGTTTGCCATAGTCGGCACGCGATCCATGCCGGCTGGGTTGCGGGTGTGGATAGATGATGGAGAGGTGCTACGGCGGGCAGAACCAGTTTCTCAGGATATCGTCTCGCCCTAGCACCTGCATGCAGGCTATGTTCGGGTTTGCTCGCGCAGTCGTTCCTAGCGCGGCCCTTTCGTCCGGCCCCGACGCGAACGGCTGGTTCGACCTCGGCTGAAATGGTCGCGTGATCGTCAGTATGAAGACCGCCTCCAATCAGGATGCCCAATGCGGTTGTACTTTCGGTAGAATTCAACCAAGGTGCCCACCATGCTTGCACACGAGCAAAAACAGGCCTCCCTCTTACTGTACCGACTTCCGTCATTCGACCATTTCCTTTGGGAACACAGTCGAGCCTTAAACGTGTGCGCTTCTCGACGAGCGTGTTCCCGGAAAGGTTGATATATGAACGCGAAGACCCTCGCTCACAACATCCAGGCTGAACTGCGTTCTGCCGTAAAAATGGATGTCAAGCGCTCCCACATCCATGAAGCCATTGCCGCAGCTCTTGGGTACAGCAGCAATGCGGCCATGCTGTCTCGGGGAGTTCTGTGTCCGATGCCGCCATCCTTGGCGCAACATCAAAGACTGGATGCGGTGGCGATTGCACGCCGAATGGCCGCGTTTGGATACCCGAATGCATCGCTCACCGATGTTACCCAGAGCGTAGCCGCGGCCATTGAGAAAAGCGGTCTGCGAGTGCTTCCCTTGGACTTGGTTTTGCGCGTTCTTCTTGACGGGCAGACGGAGCTGTATGACTGGGACCTTGCCCCCCAATCCGACAAACCGAATAGTGAGGGCGTCTTGGATGACGACTCACATGAAGACCTTGACGAAGAAGATTGGCATGAGCAACGGCAACGGGATGACGACCGCTATCTTGACCTACACAGCGAGGACGTGATCTCGGTATTGGATCTCGCGATTGAGCGAGCCGATGGGCGCGCGCATTTGTGCAAGGCACTCTTGCTTGCTGACGGTTCGGATTCTTTTGATGGGTCTGGATCAAACGATGGCCGCTACTGGCATGAAAAGCAGCAATCAGGTCAGAAGCTGGAGGGTGTCGAAAAAGAATGGGCCGATGACTATGGGCGCCGAAAAGATGGGCAACAAAACGCCGAGTTTCACCTGAAGGCTGCAGCGGATCTTCGACAGGCAGATGCTCTGCTACTCATGGCAGATCGATATGGGGATCCACGCTTTTTCGAACTGCACAAGCCCCAGGTACATGCTGATCCTGCAATGGTCGCTCGCGTTGCCGATCACATGGGATATCTCGATGCTGCAACCGCGTGGCTGGAGCTCGCGGCAGAGGCCGGTGATATTGGGGCTATGCGCGAACTCATCCGAGACAGACAGTCCAACGACCCGCTCAAGTGCTGGACATGGTTCCATCTGGCCAAACTGCACGGCAAAGATCTGACGAGAGACGACTACCGTGCAATTCACGAGGATGGTTCTCTATACGATGACGATGTGGGCGGGCCATTGTTCGCGGAGGGCGAAGACGGCCTTGAGTTGCCAGATGCGGATGCGGCGGTACAACGACTTGCCGAAGCCAGCGCGCGGGAAGTTTTTGCGCGCTAAGTAGAGTCGCGCTGTCCGGCTCTACAGCGCACTCGCGTCCTTAACCAGGTGGGCCGCGCCGGAGGTGACGCGTCGTGAATGGCGCGAGGTCCATTTGGGCATCGGCGCACAGACCTTGGAGATACAGGCTGCGCCGATGCTGTAGCTGTCCGGGCCCAGTACGAACACGAAGATCTGCACTTCCGTGACGACGCACCTGGAAGTTAGACCATCGTCCTTAGAACACCAAGTAGGCCTTTTAGCTTCGTTCGCCCTTGATCGAGGATCCGCGGCCTGCGGTTGCCGGTGCGTAACTGCGACAAAACCTGATGGATGGCCTGTGGGGTGGCTCCATGGATTTCAGCGAGATCCTGATAGGTTGGCCGAGTGCCGGTCCGCTCGCGGTCGCGTCGAATGGCATCGACATCCAAGTAGCCATAGGCATCGAATTTCATGTCGACCGCGATCCAGATGCTTAAATGCAAGAGATCCAATGCGACCTTCTGTTCTGTGAAGGCTCCCCTCGTTGAGGCCAGAGGATGATCGATGTCGATCATCTTGCCGGCAGCAAAGCTTGTTGCTTCGTTCATGGTCATCTTGGACGCAAAAAATTCGCCGAAAAATTTCTCCCAACGTAGCCCGTTCAACGCTTGGCCAGGCGGTGTGAGGGCTTTCTCCCTACTGACCCCATACCGGGCCATGCATAGCTTTTGGGCTTCAGCGACGCTTTGATCGAACTGGCATTTGATCCGCGCTTGTAGTCGCGGCTCCATCAGAGGTAGAAGGGACCGCAGCAACATCGCCAGTGTCGCGGCCGCCCTCATGACTTCTGGAACGAGCCGTTCGCTCTCGGCTGCCCTCAGCATGCGCGCGCGCATCTCTTCGGTCGGAGACGCATCGTCCAGCAGCGTCCGGATCTGAGGGTGATGTTCGGCGGCATGCTTCCACCCGGCGTGGTAGAGCTCTGCGATATGCAACTCTCTGGACGGAACACGCACGTTGGCTGTTCGATGGTGCAGCCAGCAGTTCTTCTTCATGCCCTCGCCGACATGTCGGAAGCAGATGCGACATCGCTTGTACTCACCTGTGCTCCCAAGGCAGCGAAGCCAGGCGGCGACCATTGACAGATTCTCTGCTGCCTCCTCACAAACCTGCCAGAGCTCAAGCCATCTCTTCCGTATCCTCAGCGTGGCGCCAGGAGCAAGCGGGAACGGCATGATGAGACAGTCCGAGATCAGGCTGAGGCTCTCAGATGATTGGAGTAATTGCTCCGGGGAAAAGCGTGCTGCGCCAAGGATTGGCAAGGTGAGATTGGACCAGCCGAGCAGGTTGAGCGCGTCGCGATGCATTGCCAACCAATCTCGACCAGAAGGCGAAATCGAAACCAGCGTGCGGTTGAGCGAGGCTTGAGCGGACGCCAGCGTGAGCGTTCGTTCCACTTGTCCGACTGCGGTTCCATCTTGTTGCTCGAGCTGGAGACGAACCTCGAGGTGGCGAACGGACTTCTCCTCTTCAAGAAGCCGAACGAGATTGGCTTGCTGCGATTGAGGCAGCTTTGAAAACGAGCTGATCAACGGGAGCGCAGTGCGTGTGTCGTCGAGAAAAGGGACTTCGCCAATGCGAAGGCTGACCCGATGACGCTCTCCCCCCATGTTCTCTTGCTCGTACTCGAAACAACAACTCGTTTCCACGAGCTCGCGAAATGACTCAGACGCCATATTGACCTGGGAGATTGCAGTTTCCCGAAGCTGCGCGATGAGCTGACGGATATCGCCTGGGCTGATTTGATGGCCTGGCCCCTTACGGCCAAGAGTATCAAGCGAGGTTAGCAGCCGAGCATGGGCCTCTTTAGCCGACGACGTCGCGTGGGGCTGGTTGTCATGGCGCCAGCTGATAGTCGCAGCATTCAAACGGGCGCGTAGATCGTCTCGGTCCACCAATATCCTCAAAACAGTTTGGAGAGATGTCAGGCGTGCATTCGCCCTATGTAGGCGTACACGTCTATCAATTTACTGTCATTTTAGACATTCTCGTTTCCTCGTCTGGCAATCACGATTGCGCCTAACTTCAACGAAAGGACGGTGCAACGTGAAAAAGAACCATCCGGTGGGTAGTCGGCAATGGCTGGACTATGTGTTCCTAGCGCCTCCGGCGCGAGACCCGCAAGGCCGCAGCCGGCCAACACAGAGGTACCTCGCACAGGGCGACGATGGCACTGTGACCGTCGCGGAGGGAGGTAACACGGCCACCGCCAGGTCCTTGCTGGCGACCATGAAAAACGCTGGGATGGTCAAGCGCTGGAAGCTGGAGCCTTTCGCGCTGAACGGCGTGGACCACGGCGTCAACGCGACACCTGACATCCTGTTCGAGACGACCGATGGACGTCCGTTTGTCGTCGAGACCAAAGCAAGCAAGTACCTCACAGACGAGAAGCAGCAAAAGCAGCGCCGTGTCGAAAGTGTCATTACCCAAAGCGGCATGACCTTTCTGCTGTGGACCGATCGATGGCCACTGTCCGCCGTGCTTTGGCGGCACCTCCGAGAGATGCGCCGGCTCGGCAGCTGTGACATCCCCTACGACCGGCTGTTCGCGGTCGCACAACAAGTTGCAGAAGGCCCGAAGACGCTCAATGAGCTTCGACAGGTGGGCCTGTATCGCCATCACGTGTTGGCGGCCGTTTGGGCGGGGCAAGCCCACTTCGATCTGTTCAGGCCATTGGAAGACAAGACGCCGATCACGTCGAACCCCAAGGACCGCCGCTTTGAGAAGACGCTCCACGCGCCTGTCGAGGCGTACGGTTGGTGGCGAACTCTCAAAGAGACGGCCTGATTCAAGAAAGTGAACGGATGCAATCCGTTTCTTCAAACCTTCACAGCGAGGACCCCATGGACCCCACTACAACGCAATCCGAAATCGCGATGCCGCCCCTCAAGACGCTCTTGCGTACGGCAGGGCAGGTTCTCCGCATCGATGCCATTACCGATGGCGACAAGCTTTGGCTTACAGATGTTGCGTCGACTGAAAGCCGAACCTGTCGCTGGCCCGCGCTGCGGGTAGCTATGGGCAATGGAATCATCTTGCTCGCTGAGGAAGATGCAGTCGAAGCCGCTCAGCTCACCCCGGTTCATCTGCGTTCTGACGAACAGGCCCTCATTGAAGGGATTCCAGTTCCATTCCGAACAGAGAAGGCGGTGGGCATCATGCTGTCCAAGCGCAAGTGGCTGAAAGCGTTGGAGCGTCACGGCGTCGCCACCTTCAACCCTACGCCTCGATTGCGGGCCGTCATCAAGGATGTCGAACACGAGCTCCAAGAAGAGTGTCCCTTCGGAGTTGACACCCTGTACCAAGCCGCCCGCGCTGTGCGACGCAACGAGGGAAACCATCGATCGTTGCTGCCGCAATTTCATCTGCGTGGTGGCCCTGGCGGTCGCCGCTTGCATCCGGAAGTAGAACGCATCATCGACAAGGCGCTTGAGCAGGCGGCGGACCCCAGCAGCGGAATGCTGCGGGCAGTGAAAGTTCACAACGCAGTGAACTCGATGATCCAACTGCACAACGGTGTGATCGCGATCGTTGAGCGACCAGACTATGTGATGACGGTGCCCCAAACGCCCGACGCTGAGACGCAAAAGCGTGCACTGGACGTGCCATCGCTTCCCACCGTCACGAGGCGGTTCAATGACCGGTTCACGCCCTATGCGATCTGCGTTCGGAATGAAGGAAAGAAGCGGGCCGACCAGAAATTCCGTGAACACGGGGCACGGATCCGTGTGGACCAGGCTCTCGACATTGTTCACTACGACGATACCGACACGGCCGTATTCCTGATCGATCCAAAGACAGGTCTGCCATGGGGGCGATGCTGGCTCACAGCAGGCGTCGATGAGCACACATCGGCGGTCCTGGGCTGCTCGATGAGCGAGCGTCCTCGGTCCTCCGAGAGCGCGTTCGAAGCAGTGGTGCATGGAATCTATCCCAAGGATCCCCGCTCGCCCGATTTTTCCCTCTGCCGGGGCAAATGGGAATGGTATGGGCAGCACGGCATCGTCAATCTCGACAACGCCTCGTACAACGCAACCCTTCAGCTGCAAGCGAGTGTCCTCGAGTTCGATTCGGAAATCGCCTTCTCGCGGCCTCACCACCCAACCGACAAACCCGACATTGAGCATTTCAATCACCGATTGAAGGCGGAATTCATCCAGGATCTCCCTGGCTGGGTAGGTCCCAAGGAAGATCGAGAGCTGCTCGACGTGGGACTGGGTAGCGCCGTCATGCCGATCGATTTGTTTCGCAAACGGCTGTTCGCATGGATCGTGGATGAGTATTCGAACAAGCCATGCGGCTGGCAGGGCAAGACGCCCCGAGAAGCTTGGAGAGAGCAGTTCCGCGATACCACCCCATTGCTTCCCCGACGTAGCCCCTCACAGGAACTCATGGGAACGATTTTTCAGCCACTCACGTTCCGTGACTCCGGCGGGCTCTTGCGCATGAGGCTCAGGTACCAATCGCCGCAGCTCGAAGAGCTGCGCAAGCGGCTTGGGGCGCGAGCCACCGTCTGGACAAGGTACATGCCATCGGACCTGTCCTATGTGTATGTGCTGGACCCGCTCTCGAAAAACTACCTCAAGGTTCCCTGCATCGAAGACAGCCGGTACGTTCACGGGCTGACGAACTACCAACAGTCCCTGATCCTCAAAAAGGCACGGCTAATGAAGTTTCGCTCCCCTGGTTTGGTCCAGATGTACGAAGCGCGCCAAGTTCTTGTGAAGGACACCAAGGAACTGCTCAAGTCCAAAAAGATGCGCAACCGCAAGCTCGGATACCTGGTGGAGAAGTCCGGGCTGGAATCTCCTTCTGGAGATATCCAGGATGCTGCAGAGGTGCGGCCCACCACGCCGCTCATCGTGAATGTGATGGTGACGGCCGTGGAAAACATGGTCGCTGACGTGGATGAAGTCGAGTTCGAGCGGGATGAAGAAATGGAGCTCGAATGACCACTATGCCCCTTTCCGCGAAGCCGACCTTGCAAGTCCCCCAATCCCAACTTCGAAACTCTGTAGGCGAACCTCCCATGACCGAAAAAATTCAGGACAGCTCCGAAAGCAAACGTGCTCGGTGGAAGGGCGCCCCGTTGAAGGATCGCCTTCAACACTTCAAGACCATCTACGTCAAGCATAGAAGCATCGGGAAGGTCACGAAGTTCATCGAACGTGAGCTGATGCTGCGCCAGGTGGAGGAATGCGCAGCAGGAGTGCTGGTCATTGCTGGATCAGGGTCGGGGAAATCGAGCTTCGTCGATTTTCTGAAGCGCCAGTACCCCGATGTCGACACCCCCGAATTGTCGATCCGACCTGTGGTGTGCTTTCACGTTCCGGCTGTTCCTTCTCCTTCTTCCATGGGCTCAGCGCTGCTGAAAGCCCTTGGCGATCCAATCCATGGGCGCGGAACGTGGGAGGAGAAAAAAGACCGCGCGGAGAAGCTGTTGCTCAAAGCGAAGACCATCATCGTTGCGATTGATGACTTCCAGGATGTGCCTTCCCAGCGAAAGGCCAGAGGTGTCGAGCATGTTGCGAACTGGATCCGTGATGTCTGCGACTTTAAGTTCCCAGGACTGGTTGTCGCGTTGGGCACCGAGCAGGCTGCCGTCGTGAGGGATGCACATGAACAACTTCTGAGGCGCATGCAGCCCAGGTTCGAACTGCCTGTTTTCTCGATGGAATCGGCGGACGACATCAAGCACTTCCGCACGTTGCTCGACTTGGTGGATGAGCAATTGCCCCTTGGGCTTTCGTCGAACCTCAAGAGCGCGCATCTGGCGCGCCCATTGATCGCAGCGAGCAATGGAATCCTGGATTACATGATGAAGTTATTGTTCCGGGCCGTGGTCCGAGCAGTAGAACGACAGTCTGAGCGCATCGATTTCGTCGATCTCGAACTGGCGTTCGAGGACCTGCACCAAGTGGCGGCTCTAGCGGGAAACCCATTTGCGCCCGGCTGGAACGGTCATGCGCTGACTGGCCCTGGGCAGATCTTCGGGCTCGCGCGGGAGATTGCAGTGGGGGCGGAAAAGGTACCTCCGAAGAAGTTGGGATCGAGGAAGACAAACTAACGATGCGCATCGACCATGTCCCCGACTTCGAACCTGTCCGTTTCCTCTGTCGGCCTATGCCGATCGACGGCGAGTCTTGGCCCGATTATGTGATCCGCCTAGCGGAAACTAACTTCATCGAGGGAGGCTTGCGGGCGATTGCCTACCTTGCCGGCATGTACGTCAACCAGCTGTTGGTCGCTGCTCCATCAGAAGTATTGCTTCGGTTTGGAGTCATCTTGCCCGAAGTCTTGAAGGAGCATCCTTTGGACGCCCCATCTGATCACCAACTCGCGATGTTGGCATCGCATGGTCGCTGCACGAAGACGCGGTTCTGTCCGCTTTGCTTGGCGGCGGATGACATCCCGTTCATCCGGACTGAGTGGGGGATGCCCATGTCCATCGCCTGCGGACACCATCGGACGTTGCTGATCGACAAATGTCAGTCATGTGGAGAGCGCCTTGATGTGCTTCGCACACGCATGCTCTACTGCGAATGCGGAGTACCGCTAAAGAAGCAGGTTCCCATGCCTGCGGAGCCTTGGGTAGATCAGCTCCGCGAGCTCTTTGCTGAAGCCTACGGCGCCCAGGATTTCTCTACGTTTGGACGTGCGCATCCGCTCGCCCAAAAAGCGGCGCGTGTGTGCAAATGGCTGGTTCAGACCAGCGATCCGGAAACCGGGCGCCGGCCGATGGCAGGACTAATGGACGGCTTTCTGACCTCCGAGCACGCCCATTCCATGGGGAGGATCCTCAACACGTCGACCAGCGGCATTGCAGAATCTCTGATGGCCGAAGTACGCAGCGAGAGCATCGCAAAGTACCAGAGCCTGAAAAATCGGTTAGGTGTCAGAGACTTCTTCCGGATGACTGCTGTGGTTGACGAGGTCAAGCGGCTTCAGATGCAGTTCGTCGACCCGAACCGACGACGTGTAGAGCGGCGTGCGGAGGTGATGGAAAGAAGCGATGTGTACGCGCTCACGGATGTCACAGCACTGACCGGGTATTGCCATTCAACTTTGGCGCACGCCGTAGAAAAAGGATATCTCGCCGGGAGCATCGCCTTCGATGAAGTTCTAAAGCGCGACTACATCCAAATCCCAGGTGAGGTCTACCGAGCGATTGCGAGTTCATATCAGGAGACAGACAGCATCGAGACGTCCGCTGTACGCGCTGGATGCACGGTCCAAGCCATGAAAAGATTGGTGCATGCGGAGTGCATCGGGGCTTACCGCCTGTTGCCCATTCGACTTGGTCCTTCCGGAACTCGTGTACAGCCTGCCGACTTGCAGGAGCTCATGAGAAGGCTCTTTCACGCAGCTGAGTTCGAGAGCGAACATCGATTCAGAAGAGTCTATTTTTCTGATTGGGTGTCCAGCAAGAACCTGATCAAGACGTCTCGGAAATGGCGAAGGATGCTGGCTGCTATCAAGGAGGGACGCATCCGAATTTTCAAGGCAGTCGAGCATCCGACTGCTCTGGAAGAGCTTTATGTTGCGCCAGCGGATTTGGTCAAAGTGCTTGACCTGCGTGCCGCCCCGAGGGTCCGCCGTGTTTCTCGTCCGACCCAGCCCCCTTCCTGGTGAGTCGCTTTCGAGTTGGCGACAGCGGGCAGCTCTTGCCAACGGCTTTACCTTGTTCCCGCGGGCGCCTGGAGAACTCGTCCGCTCCGATTCGGACTTGAAGCCTGGTCCCAACACTGTCGCGTGGCTGGCAGAGAACCACGGCATAGCGCCTCAAGATGCTGCACGCATGACGCTGGCATCGCTGGACGGCGTGCTGTTGCGCTTTCGTGGTGGGGCGAGCGTGCCACGCTGGGTGTTGCCGCTCAGATACACGAGGCGCGATCGTCCCTTCGGAATCCCGTTTTGTCCTCTTTGCCTCCGTGAGGACATAGAGCCGTACTTTCGGCTGCGATGGCGGTTGGGCCTGTCCTCGATTTGCTCCTCGCATGGTGTTAGTCTCGTCGA
This sequence comes from Variovorax multivorans, assembly GCF_051216835.1. Lineage (NCBI taxonomy): Bacteria > Pseudomonadati > Pseudomonadota > Betaproteobacteria > Burkholderiales > Comamonadaceae > Variovorax > Variovorax multivorans. The sequence goes on along the minus strand of NZ_JBPJZL010000018.1, from coordinate 8,748 downwards.
TGCCTGCAGCCGATGTGGTCATCCCCCGTGGCCAGCTACGAATGCCTTGCGAAATCTGTACGAGGGATCATGGATCCCACTTCACGAATGTCCTGTCTGTCGGTTTGATCTGAGGCACTGCGTTGCCGTAGAAGATTGGCGCGCTTCGCTCCCCATGGGCGGTGAGCTTCTTGAAAATGAAGTGACACTCTCAACCGGGGAGACTATTGACGCCGGAGAGTTCGCTGCCGCAGCCTGGTGTGTGGCTCAACTGTTCATCAGAGATCGTTCTGCGCGCAAGATCCATTCAGCTGTTCCCGCGGTTAGGGAGGTGATAGAGGAGGCTTCTCAATGTGGTGAGCGATCGATTGAGTGGCTACCGATGGAACTGCGACTTCGACTGACATCCGAAGTTGCGGGTCTTTTTCAGCGGTGGCCGGAATCCTTGCTCACGTTCGGAGAGCGCTGCGGGTTGTCAGCGGAGCACTTCAGTGTTGATCGACAAGAGCTCCCGCGCTGGTTCGAAGCGGCAATCCGGAAGCCATTGCGCAAACAAGTTCGCGATGTCACTGTCGTCGAAGTTCGTCACGCGATCAACCAAGTGGCGAGTTCTGGAAGGTCGCTGACGAAGCAGGCCGTCGCTGACGTTCTTGGGTCCAGCGGGGGGAAGTACCTCGATGAGGCTTTGGGACGTCGCATGCGTGCGTCGACCACTGAACTGCAGTTCATGCTCGCCGCGATGGACGTCATTGTGGGGGCTGATCAACGGCGCAAAAGCTCTGCGGAGGTACTGACGCGCGATGCAGTTGCTATCCTGACGGCAATCGCGCTCAATCGTGAGCTCGAGCTTGTGGTCAGTATGTCGCTCAAGGAGGCGCTGGAAACGATGGCTGGATGGCGTAACCGTGCCGTGACGGGAGATGTGATTGACGGTGTATACGAGCATCTTCTCCGTCTGTCCGAGAAGTATTTGCAGCACCGAATCAGCCTTGGTCGGAAGAGGGAACCGGCAGCGGATCTGTTCTTCGTCTGTTTTCGCGGCGGCCGTGTGCAGGCGCGGAGCGTGCAGAAGATGTTGCGGGACTGTATGTCGCGCTTAGATTCCAGGTTGCACAGGTCGGTCAAGGTTTTTTGGACGTCCATCGGTTTAGATCACGAAGTACCCCATCAACCTGCCGCTGAGGAAATTTTCGACATCACCGCCGGCGTGCTCGCGGAAAGCGCGAAGGGATGACGCTCAAGTGGCAACCATCCAAATTTGGAGCGTCGTTGACAGGGGCGCCGGTTTGGTCCATCCAGCTTGAACCCCGGCATTTCACTCTTCAAATCGGAGACAAGGCCAAGCGCTTCGACATCAGCGATGCGGAACACCTCGCCATTGAGCCGGGGATCATTTGGTCAGCATTGCGTTTTCAGATCCCTGATGTCGTCAATGCACGTCTTGACGGTCTGCCCAACCGAGACGGCAAGAAGTTGCGTTCATCGCTTCAGCGGGCGATCGAGGAGCACCGGGCTGAATTGCGTGCGAAGGCTCTCGTCGATCAATTTGATCGCGAATGTCATTCAGCCTTGCAGTGGGCGCGAGCCTTCACCACGGCATGCGTAGATCAACTGCAGAGAAAGGGCTGGCTCACCTCCGAGTTCGTCCGGAAATGGCGTGACAAGCGTCCGTCAACTGAACTGGCAGCCTTGGTAGATCACGAAGTCGTTGCCCAGCATATTCGGACTCTTGATCAGGCTCAGCAGCGACTGCTACGGATTTGGAGGACCCAACCCAAGGATCTGGTGAAGGAACTGAACGACCAGCATCTGGTGCGCGAACTGCAGAGCCACGAGGATTTCCTGCGTGCCGTCGAGAAGTCACCGCTTACCCCAGATCAAGCCAACGCCGTTGTGTGCTTTGACAGCCGCATGCTGGTCGTCGCGGCTGCGGGCTCTGGGAAGACCTCGACCATGGTCGCCAAGGCTGGCTTTGCGCTCAGGCGCAATCTCATGGAGCCCGACCGCATTCTGCTGTTGGCTTTCAACGCCGACGCCGCGAAGGAGCTTCAGCAACGTATCAAGGAACGCCTTACGCCTTTGGGTCTTCCAGCGGATCGCGTGAAAGCTCGCACCTTCCACGCTTTCGGCCTGGACGTCATCGGTGCGGCCACAGGCAAGAAGCCTTCGCTGGCGCCATGGGTGGAGCAAGGCAGAGACCATCAGCAGTTGATGGCGATCGTTGATGAACTCAAGGATCGCGACCCCGTGTTTCGAGTCAACTGGGATCTGTTTCGCATCGTCCTGGGGCGAGACCTACCGAAGTTCGGCAACGAACAGGAGGAGCCTGAGGACTGGGACCGCGAAACACGCAGTCGGGGCTTTCGGACTCTTCAGGGAGAGGTCGTGAAAAGCCGCGGGGAACGGCTCATCGCCGACTGGTTGTTCTACAACGGGGTTCCCTATCGATATGAAGGACCGTACGAGGCAGACACCGCGGACGAACGGTATCGCCAGTACCGGCCGGACTTCTACTATCCGTCCATCAATGTGTACCATGAGCATTGGGCGGTCGACAGTAAGGGCAATCCGCCCGAGGAATTTGTTGGTTACCGCGATGGGATGGCATGGAAGCGGCAGTGTCACCGGACCCACGGAACCACGCTTCTCGAAACGACCATGGCCGAGCTATGGAGTGGTCAGGCCTTTGGCAAGTTGGCGGCGGAGTTCCAGGCCCATGGGGTCGTTCTCGACCCAAATCCTGATAGACCTTCGCAGGGGATGCCAGCCATTGAGAACGACGCGCTCATCAGGACGTTCCGAACTTTCCTGACGCATGCCAAGAGCAATAGGCTCGGCCGTGACGAACTTCAAGCGCGGCTGAATCGTACGAACACCAGCCCGTTCCGATTTCGCCATGAAATCTTCCTTCGACTCTTTGAGGCGATCAGGGATGCTTGGGAGGCGAAGCTCACAGAAGCGAATGCGATTGACTTCGATGACATGCTGAACTTGGCTGCGGACCATATCGAAGCCGGTCGCTGGAAAAGCCCCTATGAGCTGATCATGGTTGATGAGTTTCAGGACGCCAGCTACGCACGATCTCGGCTCATACGCGCGCTGGTGTCCAACCCAGGGTGCTGCCTCTTTGCGGTAGGGGATGACTGGCAGAGCATCAATCGATTCGCCGGCGCCGACCTCTCGGTCATGACCGGTTTCGAAAAATGGTTTGGCGAGGCCACGACCTTGCGTCTGGAGCAGACGTTCCGATGTCCGCAACCCATCTGCGATGTGTCGAGCCGCTTCGTCCTGAAGAATACTGCGCAGATTAAAAAGTCGGTGCATTCCAAAGCGCCAGTGCCGGAGCGAACGCTTTCCGTCGTGGAGGTCGGAGATCGCAACCGGCTGCGGTCCGGTGTCCGAGCGATCTTGGAAGGGCTCGCTCAGGCGCCGACCGGCGCAAGCAAGAAAATCACAGTCTTCGTGTTGGGGCGTTATCGGCGCGATGAGGAGCTTCTGCCTTCATGGAGCGACCTTCAAGGCTCTCTTGAAGTTCGTTTCATGACGGTGCATGGGTCCAAGGGTTTGGAGGCGGATCATGTGATCTTGCCCCGGATGGTGAGCGGCGCGTCGAGTTTCCCCAGTGGAGTCGTAGACGATCCGGTGCTGCAGTTGGCAATGCCGGAGCCGGAGGCGTATCCGATGGCGGAAGAGCGGCGGCTTTTCTATGTCGCACTGACTCGCGCTCGCCAACAGGTGCACATGCTCACCGTGGCTCACAGCCGCTCCAGTTTCGTTCTGGAACTGGTCAAAGAACATGCATTGGAGATCAAGTCCCTCGACGGACATGAGGTGGATACGCGGATTTGTCCTCAGTGTCAGAAGGGAAGCTTGGTGCCGCGATCAGGCCCTTACGGCACGTTCAGTGCATGTAATCGCTTCCCAGCATGTGACTACAAAGAGAATTCTGGACGCAAGTCGGGGAAGTGGCAGCCAGGGCGGCGGCGATGAGGGTCCGGGTCGGTTGTGTATTTGCCGAAGGCCCGGTTCTGCTCCTGAGACGCAGTCAACTGTATTCCGCACCCTACCTCATGTTCAAAGCAGTCTCGGCCGAGCGCGATGCGCAGCGCTCCGCGCTCCATGCTTCAAGGAATGAGAGACGCTCAGCTTCAGTAAGAATTCCCGCAAAGGGCGATGCCGAGCGCAACTGATTACCCCGCTCGGAAGGATCTAGTGCGGCGACTAAAACTGCATCGATGCCGAGGTCTACGATTGGCTGCCACTCTGCCAGGCATCGTGCGCGCACCAGATCGCCCTCCAATCGATAGCGACCAAGCGTTTCGCCGACCTTCCCGAACAGTGATTGATCGCTCGAGATTTTCTGCACTACAAGGCGATGCAGGGCCAAGCTTCGCTCATCGAGTTCTGCTGCTGATCTCATGACCTCGATGGTAGATGTGGTCTCGGCGAATGGAAAGTGGCCCTACGATATGGCATGCGGCGCGTAGGTCACCCGGGCATGTTGCTGCTCGTCGGGGAGCAGGCTCAATAAAATCAATGACTTACCCGGGCCGCAATTGCGGGAAACAGCCGCAATTTCCCGCAAAACGCCTTCCTGCAAGTGAGGCGAGGGCCATGGCTGAGGAGAAACGGTCCAGTTGTGCAGACGATGGGCATCGGTTGGGGCTCGTTCTGGGCTAGGCTCACACATCCATGCCAACGCCCAGCCCCGCACTACTTCACAAGATCGCCAAGGCCCGTGCCGCTGCCCCTTCTGAGCTGCCTCTTGTGCGGCAATGCGCCTCGGTGGTGCTCGCATGGGCGGCAGAAAGTGGTGAACAAGAGGCGGCACTCGCTGGATTGAAGTCCGCCTACGGATCAAATTGGTCGCTGGTGACGGCCCTGCAACTGCTTTCCGGTCGGCGCGGCCAGTTCGCGGCAGAGTGCGGAGCTCCTCATGAGCGAGTGACGCTCTATCACGCGCATCTGCTGGCTAAAGCATGCTGTAACCAGGGCGATCTGGGCGCGGTGAGTATGCCGACGTTGAAAGAGGTCGAGGAGCTTCGCAGACTTGCGGCGGAGCAAGCGCTGTATGGCGACTCGTCGAACCGCTGCTGACCTCGGCGAAACGACAGGGCTAAATCACGAACCGGCCGATCCGCGTTGTTGGCGAATCCGTTGAAGAGCCTTCATCGCGCTCTCGTAGGTGGAGGGGCGAGCGCTACCAGCCTTGGCGATTCGAGCGTGTAGCTCGGTGTTTAACTGAATCGGCCGAAGACTTTCATCCGATGGAGTCCGCTTGCTCGGGGTCGACCGTTCATCAAGAGGCGAAAGGAATTTGGAGGAGCTGGGCATGGTCAGCGAACGATCAAACCACAAGCTCGATGAAGGCGGAAGACATCAAAAGACAGCATCATCTTCCTCAATGGTCTGAATTCTTGCCCTTCGATCCTGTTCCCTCTTGTCCACGTCCGAGGGCATTCCTCCGGTAGCCGCCACAAACTCTTCCAGAGAAAGGGAAAGCGTTGCCAGTTCGGAATCGGCTGGGTCGAAGAGTTCAGAGAGCCAGAAGCGCGGCATGGATTCATTCTGCGCCTTTTTCGCTCCTGAAGCTGGCAGCCAACATCGTCCCGGAAATTGGGACGATCATCCCGGTTTTTGGGATGACAGGTAGTCTGCTCTTTGGCCATCAAGCCAGCCTGCTGCTGCTGCTGCACGGGCACTTCTAAGCTTTTTGGTCAGGCAGCCTGCCCCCAAAGCCGGCATCTATAAGCGAGCCAAGGACTCCACTTCGCAAATCGACGCCTCCACAAACTGGGCGGTCTCAATGGCTGTCGCTGTGCGGGAGAAGGAGCTTTCATCTTTGATTTCTGCATTTTCTACGTTTTGGCTTATGGTGTGCATAAGGAGGCCTCGTCATGAGCCAACCCAAGTCCGTCACCAAAAGTGCTACAGCAGCAGCTCGATACATCGCCATTGAGTGCATTCCAGATCCGATTTCGCCGTTGGCAGACGCTTTTGTGAGTGGCATCAAAGAGGTGCTGAGCGACGAAGATCGAACCGACACAGTGCTCGAACGCATTCGCGTTCGGGTAGCCCGGGCGCTGGAGGATTCCCTCGCTCAGGGGTCGGCGAAGGGGAAAGCTCTACGCTGGCGCTCATCACCAAACTTGCGTCATAAGAAGCCGGCACGGGCGAGTTGCCGTCCGCGAACAAGGTAGAGGATTTGGCAGCGCTCGTGTCGACTGTGGAAGCAGCCAGGATACTGAACATGAGCAGACCGTACGTCATCATGCTCTGCGACGCAGGCATGCTCGGTCCTATCGACGTCACCGATGGTGGTCATCGGCGTATTCCGCGTGAAGCCGTGGAGCGCTATCGTCTGCACATGCTGACGCAGTACGACGACGTCCCCACACCGCGGCAAGCGGGTGTCGAAGCCGGACTGTATAAGCATGACGACAGTCACTACACCAACGTCACGAGGGGAAGAAATGCTGCAGTGACGACAGGCAAACAAACAAAGACCGCAGCCAGGAAGGTTCGCCCATGATTGCTCAAGCAGTCAGGCACATAGTCCACATGGTGGCTTGAGCGACAAGACATCGTTCACGTCTGCCCCTTTGAGTCAGAGACCTTCTTGCCAGGGATTATTCGCAGAATTCGCGCTGTCGGCCCGATGGCGGAGCAGCTGCGCAGGCTGGGCCAACATAATTTCACATAATTCCGCATAGTTCGTACGATGCCAGCCAGCTAAAGCTGGCGCCGTCCTGTCGATGGTTGAGGGTAAAAGAGTACGATTTGCACCGAAAAATCCTTTTAGATCAATACCTTACTGGTGGTACTGCAGTGAGGTCCATAAGCAGAGTTTGAAGCCATGAACATCGTTGATCGCATCAAGCGCTCGGTAGCGAATCGAAATGCCGATGTTTTCGTGCGCGCCGATTTCATGTCCTTTGGGAGTCGGGCCCAGGTCGGCCGCGCACTCACCGAGCTGCAAAGCAAGGGCGCGTTGGTAAAGCTTGGTGTTGGGGTCTACGCCAAGGCCAAGCCGAGCGTGCTTTCGGGTAAGCCCATCCCGATCAAACCCCTTGAAGTCCTGGCACCTGAAGTTCTCAAGAAATTGGGCGTTCAGGTCGGAGAGTCCCGCCAAGCGCGAGAGTACAACTCTGGTCGCAGTACCCAGATCCCGACAGGAGTGGTTCTCAGTGTTGGCAAACGGCGCATTCAACGCAAGTTGGGCTTCAACGGCAAGCTCGTCGAGTACGAACGTACATGAAAGTGCTTGCCAAAGACCAACGCATTTCACGCGCCCGGGGAAAGCGGGGGCTTGGGTGAGATTGTCGCGGTTGCAGTCATACCATCATTCCGATTCGAGATACCGCCATTGCGCGCGGTCTTCCTGGATTCGTCCGTCAACAAAAGGGACGCGCACGCCTTTCCCGAAAAAGTCCTCGCGGAGGTCGAGCCAGAAGCTTCCTTGCAGCACTTCACGAACCCTGTCAGGGGGTGCCCCGGAGATGGGGTACTGCAACTGCTCAAGAACGAACAATCCTGTATCGGTCAATCGATACGTCGACACGTAACCACGCCCCAGAGCCGTAAAGGCACTGATCTTCTCCGGGTTCCCTTTGGTCGCGAATGGGTAGCGCCGCCACGTCCGGAAGACGTCGATGTCGCCCGTGAGAACTCCGTACAGTGACATCTCCGGTAGAAGGAAAGCGCCGCTATCAATGATGAGCAAGTCTGGAATCTGAGCGGTCATACGACCCGTTGTGCCACGGCACCAGCGCGACTGTCAAACCATAGCGAAGATGTGCACAAGCTGAGAGTTTGCGTCATTCAACTTTTTAGTGCTTAACTTTGACGAAGCAGTGGTCAGAACTATGAAGCCAAGTGGCGTAAGCCGTTGATTTCGCTTAGAACGCGTTGCAAAGAACTTTAATGATGCCCACCGGGGCGGGGTGGAGAGCCCCCGCCGACCAGCGCCACCGCGCTGGATGTGTGGTGCGGTGAGCACGTAGGCCGGCTCATCCACCGCTCGGTCGCGAAGCGCCCGCCCAGGCTGGCCACGGCCGCGCTTTCCAGTGCCTCGTCGATGTGCATCGCCGGAAGCAGGCCCGCGAAGCGCTGCGCGAGCATCGACTTGCCCGAACCCGGCTCGCCCACCATCAGCAGGCTGTGACCGCCTGCCGCCGCGATTTCGAGCGCGCGCTTGGCACCGGCATGTCCTTTCACTTCAGACAGATCTGCGTACTGCGGCGGAATCGCGCCGGGCGCGGCCTGGACGCGCGCCCAGCCGTCGTCGTCAGGCGATTCGGGCAGCTGCGACGCGGCATCACTGCCTTCTGCGATGAACTGGCGCACCACATCGAGCAGGTGCTTCGCGCCATACACCTCGCCGCCCGGCACCAGTGCGGCCTCCTGTGCACTCTCCAGGGGCAGCACCAGCCGCGTGGCAACGCCGCGCGTATGCAGCGCCAGTGCCATGGCCAGCGCACCACGAACGGGCCGCAGCTCGCCCGACAGCGACAGCTCCCCGGCGAACTCGTGGCCGGCGAGCCGGGCGTTGTCGATCTGCCCGCTGGCCGCGAGGATGCCCAGCGCAATCGGCAGATCGAAGCGCCCGGAGTCCTTCGGCAGGTCGGCTGGCGCAAGGTTCACGGTTATCCACTATGCATCATGTACCTGTTAGGCTGGGTACGCGGTTCGATGCTCCAGCCGTGATCCGTTACCTGGCACGAAACAAGTGGGGTGCAGATGACTTCTGTGAGATCTTCGATCGAGGTG
>NZ_JBPJZL010000017.1:0-128609 GCF_051216835.1 Variovorax multivorans | reverse complement strand
GGCCGGCAGCGCGCTCCAGTGGCCGCGCACGGATTCGAGCAGGCGGAAGGTGCCCAGCACGTTGGTCTGCACGAAGTCTTCGGGGCCGTGGATGGAGCGGTCCACGTGCGATTCGGCGGCAAAGTTCACGACTGCACGCGGCTTGTGCTCGGCCAGCAGGCGGTCGACCAAAGCGCTGTCGCCGATGTCGCCCTGCACGAAGATGTGCCTCGGGTTGTTCTTGAGCGACGCGAGTGTCTCGAGGTTGCCTGCGTAGGTCAGCTTGTCGAGGTTCACGACCGGCTCGTCGCCGTTGGCGATCCAGTCGAGTACGAAATTGGCGCCAATGAAGCCGGCGCCGCCGGTAACCAGGATCATGAAGTCCCCTGCTGATATATGGAACGATCGCCTTGCGGCAAATCAACAGGCGATTATCCCATCGGGCCAGAGGAGAGAAATCAAAGGTTGGCGCCCGCGCAGGCCCCGCCTACAATCGCCCCACTGCAGGAGAGCGGGCCACCTCGGTGGCCCCACCGAAGGCGCAAACTCCCATAAACGCTCAGGTCGGTCCGAACAAGGGACCTGTACTGCACCAACTGAAACGCCGTCTGGAGAGCCATCACACCGCCCAACGTGGTCGTGATGCACCGAAGGAGCAAACCCTCTGCGGGCGCAGCGGGTGAATCTCTCAGGTATCGAGGACAGGGGGAGCGGCAACTTGGACAACGGTCGTCCGGTTGCTTTGCTATTCATTCAATAGCACACCACGCCCGTCGTTCAAGCGCTGCAACCTCAAAGGTACTTGAAATGCGCGTGATCGTTCTTGGCGCCGGCCTGCTCGGCGTGACTTCGGCTTACTACCTCCAGCAACTCGGCCACGAAGTGACCGTGATCGACCGGCAAGCCACCCCAGCCGCAGAAACCAGCTTCGCCAACGGCGGGCAGATTTCCGTCAGCCACGCCGAGCCCTGGGCCAACCCCAGCGCGCCGCTCAAGGTGCTGCAATGGCTGGGCAAGGAAGACGCCCCGCTGCTCTTCCGCATCCGCGCCGACATGCGCCAGTGGCTCTGGGGTCTCCAGTTCCTGCGCGAATGCACGCCAGCGCGCACCCGCCACAACATCGAGCAGATCGTGCGTCTCGGAACATACAGCCGCTCGATGTTGCAACAGTTGCGCCGCGACACCGGCCTCAACTACGACCAGCGCACGCAGGGCATCCTGCATTTCTACACGACGCAAAAAGAGTTCGACGGCGCCCTCGCGCCCGCCGAGCAGATGCGTGCCCTGGGCTGCGAGCGCCAGGTCATCTCGGCCGACGAGGCCGTGAAGATCGAGCCCGCCCTCGCCCACATCCGCCCAAAGCTGGCCGGCGCCACCTACACGGCCGAGGACGAGTCCGGCGACGCCAACCGCTTCGCGCGCGAGCTCGTGGGCCTGGCCACTGCGGCGGGCGTGAAGTTCCTGATGAGCCACACCGTGACCGCGCTGCGCGAAGCCGGCGGCAGCATCGACCACGTCGAAGCCACCGACAGCGAAGGCCGCTTCCAGCGCATCCGCGGCGACGCATTCGTGCTGGCGATGGGCTCGCTCAGCCCGCTGTACGCCGCGCCGCTGGGCATCCGCCTGCCGATCTACCCGGCCAAGGGCTATTCGGTGACGCTGCCGGTCAAGGACGCATCGAAGGCCCACCAGGTCTCGCTGACCGACGACGAATTCAAGCTCGTGTTCTCGCGCTACACCTCGGAGTCGGGCGACCGCCTGCGCATTGCCGGCACGGCCGAACTCAACGGCTACGACCGCGACCTGAACCGCGTGCGTTGCGAAGCCATCGTGCGCCGCGTCGAAGAACTGTTCCCCGGCGCCGGCGACACCACGCAAGCCCAGTTCTGGACCGGCCTGCGCCCCGCCACGCCGAGCAACGTGCCCCTGATCGGCAAGACAAAACTGCCGAACCTGTTCCTCAATACGGGCCACGGCACGCTCGGCTGGACGCATGCCTGTGGCTCGGGCAAGTCAATTGCGCGGATCGTGAGCGGGCTGGCGCCGGAGGTGGATTTCGCGTTCACCGGCATGCCTGCGCCCGCGCCGCGAACGCTGCAACCGGCCTGACCGCGTTCAATCGTTGGCAGTGAACACCGTCAACACCCCGGTATAGCCATACAGATGGTGTCGGGCAATCTCGCCCGCAGCGAAGAACCCGACCAGCGGCACATCGCCCAGCGCATGCCGCACGATCTGCAATTCGGCGCCCGGTGCGCCGAAGTGCGGCCCGCCGCGCCCCGAGCAGCTCACGTACACAGCCCCCGCGATGCGCCGTGCCGGATGCGGCGCCGCCTCGGCCTCGCCCGCCGCCACGGCGCGCGCGGTGGCGAGCGTCTGTTCTTCGGGCTCCAGCTCTTCGCGGATTTCCGCGCAGATGCGCATCAGGTCCGCACGCGCGGCCTGCGCGTTGCGGCGGCAGAAGGTCAGCCGCATGCCGGCTTCGGCCACATCGGCAATGGCGATGCCGCGCCGCGTCGGGTCCAGCCCGATGATGTGGCGCACCAGCACGTCGGCGCCCAGGTCGCCGGTGCGGCGGATGCCGTCGCTGCCTGCATCGGCCAGGCCGACCAGCGTGTTGCGCACGGCGTCGATGGCCTCCTGTGGGCGTTCGAGCGACACCTGCAGATCGGCCAGCAGCACGTCGAGTGCAGGCTCGCCGTCGAGCTTCAGCAGCAGGTTGCCGTCGGCCTCGGTGATCTCGCGCTCGCGCACCGCCCCCGAGCGCAGCGGCTGGCAGCCCTGCGTGACGCGCGACACCAGCCGCACGCCTTCGCCGAACACCACGCCCGACAGGCCGCCCGAAAACACCCCGCCCGCCGCCCCGTGCCCGCGGATGTTGCCGTTACCGCCAACGGCGAACTGCAGCGCACTGCCGCGCCCCGAAGACAACCCGCCGAACAGATAGCCTGTATCGGTGCGCCCCGCCATCTCGGCGATCAGCTCGGTCAGGTCGGGCGTTGCCGGGTCGGCGTGCACCAGCGCCGTGTGCGCCTCGAAGCCGCTCATTTCGGAATTGCCCAGCGGCGCCACGCCCGAGAACACGCGGTACTGGTCGCTCGGCAAGGCGCAGAGCATCAGGCTCATGCCGGGCTCGTCGAAGTACTCGGCGTTGTTGGCCGACACGCCGATGCCGACGGTGCCCGACCAGTCGGTCACTTCGGGCAGCTCGGCGCTCAGGTGGTCGAGGATGTCCTGCGCCTCGCTCGCATAGTGGTCGGTGATGTAGAGCAGCCCCAGCGTCGGCGACGAGGCGTAGTCGGGCAGGGCCATCTGTGCCCGCAACTGGGCCAGCACGAGGCCGGCCGCCATGCGCCATTGCGGATGGGTGGCATGACCGGAGGGAAACAACTTCATGATGCGTGCCAACCCGTTCTCTTCAACAAATGGATGTGTATGACGTCAACGCCGGGCGGAGGTTCGCTTGCGCGCGGCGGTTGATGTCTTCTTTTTGGCAGCCGGCGCTGCAGCCTTCTTGGCCGCGGCAGGCTTGCGGGCGGCCGTTGTTGCCGGCTTGCCCATGACCTTGCCGACAGCATCGGCAAGCGGCTGGGCCATGGCCGGCACCTTCAGCTGGGCCGCGTCCTGCAGCGCCGAACTGGCGATCTGCTGGAACTGTTCGGTGAGCGAGCCCCACCACTGCATGGGATCGACCACGCCGGCGCCATCGGCCGCCGCGGTCTTCGCCTTGGACGAAGCCGGCCTGCTGCGCGACTTCGTCGGTGCCGGAGCTTCTTCTTCGGGCAATTCGTCCTCTTCCTCGAATTCCTCGACCTCTTCGGGCTCGGGCTCCGGAGCTGCCGCGGGCTTCATGGCAACCGCCTGCTTGGTGAACGCGCTGGCGATGTCTTCCATCCGCACGTTCATGCCGCGCAGCGTCGACAGCGTCATCTTCTGCACTTCGAGCGCCTGGATCGTGGCCTTGAGGGCATGGCCGTTCTGCTCGAGCCAGTACTGCACCGTCTTCAGCTCCTGGATGCGCTTGTCGACTTCTTCCACGCTCAGCGTGGGCGCCACCCAGCTCGCGAGGCTCGGGATTCCCGGCACAGAACCGGCTCCCGTGCCCGATGCGGCGCCACCGGCGAGGTTCTTCAGGAAGTCGAATCCGGGGACGAACTGGCTGAAGTCGAAGGGCTTGCTGGCGGTGCTCATGCGGGTGGTCTCCTGGGTGGGTTTTCTTGTGTTGCCAGCTTACTCCAAGCCTCCGGCCTTTTGGCCTGGACCTCCCCACCTTTTACCTGCCGTCAGAGCTCGTTTCGGACCTTGCTGAAGACCTTCCAGAAGGTCGCATCCTGCGACGTGGCGAAGTTGATCCGCATCATGGTGCTCGGCGGCCGGCGCGCATGGAACAGCGAGCCTGGCGCCAGCAGGTAGCCCTGGTCGAGCATGCGCTGCGTGAGCGCATCGGTGTCCACGCCCGTATCGACCCAGCCGAACAGCCCAGCCGGCTCCGAGGCGAAGGTGCAGCCGTGCGACATCGCCAGCTTCACCGCCCGCCCCCGCGCCCCGTCGAGGCGGATGCGCACGCGCTCCGAGTGCCGGCGCAGCTGCCCCTGGTCGATGCACCACGACAACGCCCGCTCGAACAGCGTGGGCGAGGTCAGCGTGGCCAGCAGCTTGGTTTCCAGCAGCCGCTCCTTCAGCGCGGGCGGCGCGGCCAGGAAGCCGATGCGCCAGTTGGGCGCCAGGATCTTCGCGAAGCCGCTCACGTAGATGGTGCGCTGCAGCCCGTCGAGCGCGCTCAGCCGGGTGGCGTGCTCGGGCGCAAGGTGGCTGTAGGTGTCGTCCTCGACGATGTGGAAGTCGTATTCGTTGGCCAGCTTCAGCACGCGGTGCGCGCTGCCCGGCGTGAGGCTGTAGCCGGTCGGGTTGTGCAGCACGCTCACGCTGACGAAAAGCTTGGGGCTGTGCAGCGCGCAGTACTGCGCCATCACTTCCAGGTCGGGCCCGTCCGCGCGCCGCGGAACCGGCAGGATGCGCATGCCCAGCGCCTCCAGCCGCGCGAACTCCAGCGCCCAGCCCGGCTCCTCGACCATCACCGGGTCGCCGGCGCGCAGCAGCGTGCGGCTCACGATGTCCAGCGCATGCGTGGCGCCGATGGTGGTCACGATCTGGTCGGGCGAGGCCGGCACGTTGATGCCCACCAGCTTCTGCGAGAGGCTGCGCCGCAGGCTCATGTCGCCGGCCGGCTCGCCGTACTGGAGCGACAGCTCCTGCAGGGCGGCTGTACTGGTCATGCGCCGCACGGCCGTGGGCATGAAGGTGGACGACATCCAGTCCGGCGGAAACACGCCCATGCCCGGCTGCGGCTTGTCGCTCGGGCGGTGGAACATGCTGCGTATCAGCGAGCTCGCGTCGGCCGGTATGCGCGAGGCCATCATCTGCACCGCCATCGCCGCTGGCATGCCGCTCGCGCCACCGGCGTCCGCGCCGTGGTTCGGGCGGCCGTCCTGTACCGGCGCCGAATCCCGCACATAGAAGCCGCGCTGCCGGCGGGCCTCGACCAGCCCCTGCGCCAGCAGCTGGTCGTACGCGGCAACGACGGTGTACGGGCTCACGCCCTGCTGCCGGGCGCATTCGCGCACCGAGGGCAGGCGGGCGCCGGGCGGCAGCAGGCGGGTGCGGATGCGCTCGGCCAGGCGGTCGGCGAGCTGCGCCGTCAGAGACTGGGTGGAGGTGCGTGTCAGCATGCGTTTTTCAGGCTGTAGCGGCTTCTGTGTCGAAGGAGTGACCAATACAGATTGCCCGATTGTTCGACCAACTGTACTGGAACTGTAATGGTCTCAAGTTTAGAGTGTGTGTCATGAACTGGCAAGAATTCACCGCGCTGCTGGTGCTGGCCACGGCGATGAGTTTCTCGCCCGGTCCCAACACCACGCTCTCCACCGCCCTGGCGGCCAATGGCGGCCTGCCGCGCGCCATGCGCTTCGTGGTCGCGGTGCCCGTCGGCTGGACCCTGCTGCTGGCGCTGTGCGCCGCCGGCATCGGCGCGCTGGTGGTGGCAATGCCTTCGCTGCGCCTGGCCATCAAGGCGCTGGGCATCGGCTACCTGCTGTGGCTCGCGTACAAGCTCAGCGGCAGCGCCACGCTCGGCAAGGCCGACGGCGCCAAGCTGTCAGTCGGCTTCGGCCAGGGCGTGATGCTGCAGTTCGTAAACATCAAGGCCTGGCTGCTGGCGCTCACGCTGGTGGCCGGCTGGATCGCCGGGCAGCCCGATGCGCTGCGCCGCTTCGCCATCGTGGCGCCGGTGATGCTGACCTATGCCTTCGTCAGCAACTTCGCCTATGCACTGGTCGGCGCGCTGCTGCGCGAATGGCTGGCCAAGGGTTCGCGGCTACTGTGGTTCAACCGCGCGATGGGCCTGGTACTGGTGCTGACAGCCTGGTGGATGGTGAGCGTATGAAGCTCGCCATGAAAGACGAAACGCTGGGCATGTGGCTCGGCGTTGTC
This sequence comes from Variovorax multivorans, assembly GCF_051216835.1. NCBI lineage: Bacteria > Pseudomonadati > Pseudomonadota > Betaproteobacteria > Burkholderiales > Comamonadaceae > Variovorax > Variovorax multivorans. The sequence continues at coordinate 122,141 of NZ_JBPJZL010000017.1, read as the reverse complement.
GGCGTGGCCATGTTCGCCGTCACGCTGCCGATGACGCGCCTGGCCACCGGCACGCAAGACGCACCGCAGCTGTCGCCGTGGTTCGTCACGCTCGGGCGCGCGGCGCTGGCGGGCGTGCTGTCGGCCATCTTCCTGCTGGTAACGCGCTCGCCGCGGCCTGCTGCGCACCAGTGGAAGCCGCTGGCCTTCGCGGTGCTGGGCAATGCCATCGGCTTTCCGCTGCTGCTGGCATATGCGCTGCGCGTGGTCACCGCCAGCCACGCGGCAGTGGTGACTGCCCTGCTGCCGCTGGTCACGGCCGCCGTCGCGGCCTGGGTGCTGCACCAGCGAGCGCGGCTCGGCTTCTGGCTCTGCGCCATCGCGGGCAGCCTGCTGGTGGTGGCGTTCTCGGTGCTGCGCGCGAGCCAGAGCGGCCATGGCTTCGGCTTCGAGTGGGCCGATCTGCTGCTGGTCGGCGCGGTCATCGCCGCCTCCATCGGCTACATCTACGGCGCGCAGGTCACGCCGTCGCTGGGCGCCGAGCGCGTGATCTGCTGGGTCTGCGTGATGGCGCTGCCCTTCACGCTGCCGGCCACGCTGGCGCTGTGGCCGCAACAGCCCGTTGCCACGGCCTCGTGGCTGGGCTTTGTCTACGTCGGCACGTTCTCTATGTGGATCGGCTTCTTCGCCTGGTATCGCGGCCTGGCCCTGGGCGGCGCGCTGCGCGTGAGTCAGACCCAATTGCTGCAGCCCTTCCTCTCGATCCTCGCGTCGATCCCGCTGCTGGGCGAGCCGCTCGACATGGTCACGCTGGGCTTTGCCGTCGCGGTGGTGGCCACTGTGGTCATCGGCAAGCGCCTCTCGCAGCCGCAAGACAACAAGGCCCGCGTCGTATACCGTGGCGACATCCAGCCGGATTGAGCGCCGCTGCGCCCGCCTGCATTATTCGAATCTCACCTCACCGCCTGAAAGAAGAAAGCCATGAACTGGAAACTCGCCGCCCGCGCCGCCAAGATGAATCCCTCGGTGCTGCGCGAAATCCTCAAGGTCACCGAGCGCCCCGGCATCATCAGCCTGGCCGGCGGCCTGCCCTCGCCCAAGACCTTCCCGATCCAGGCTTTTGCCGACGCCTGCGCCGAAGTGCTGCACAACGACGGCCAGGCCGCCCTGCAATACGCCGCCAGCGAAGGCTACGCGCCGCTGCGCCAGGCCGTGGCCGACATGCTGCCGTGGGACGTCGACGCCTCGCAGGTGCTCATCACCACCGGCTCGCAGCAGGGCCTCGACCTCGTGGCCAAGGTGCTGATCGATCCGGGCAGCAAGGTGCTGGTCGAAACGCCCACCTACCTCGGCGCGCTGCAGGCCTTCGGCCCGATGGAGCCGCACCCCGTGGGCGTGGCCAGCGACGACGACGGCGTGATCGTCGAAGACCTGGTGGCCAAGGCCAAGGACGCACGCTTCGTCTACCTGCTGCCCAACTTCCAGAACCCCACCGGCCGCACCATGACCGAAGAGCGACGCGCCGCAGTGTCGGCCGCCGCTGCTGCTGCCAACCTGCCGATCGTCGAGGACAACCCCTACGGCGAGCTCTGGTTCGACGAAGCCCCGCCGCTGCCGCTGGCCGCGCGCAACCCCGAAGGCGTGATCTACCTGGGCTCGTTCTCGAAGGTGCTGGCCCCCGGCCTGCGCCTGGGCTTCCTGGTGGCGCCCAAGTCCATCTACCCGAAGCTGCTGCAGGCCAAGCAGGCGGTCGACCTGCACACGCCGATCTTCACGCAGCGCATGGTCTCGGCCGTGATGAAGGACAAGTTCCTCGACCGCCACGTGCCCACCATCCGCGCCCTCTACAAGCGCCAGCGCGACGCGATGATCGCCGCGCTCAAGCGCGAGATGGCCGGCCTGGACGTGAAGTTCAACGCGCCCAAGGGCGGCATGTTCCTGTGGGCGCGCCTGCCCGAGGGCATCGACACCGTGACGCTGCTGCCCAAGGCGGTCGAGCGCAACGTGGCCTTCGTGCCCGGCGCGCCGTTCTACGCGGGCGAAGGCGATCCGCGCACGCTGCGCCTGTCGTTCGTGACGGCCAGCGAGGACGAAATCGACACCGCCATCGCCGCGCTGGCGCAGACGCTGCGCGAAGAGCTGGTGCTGCTCGGCGACAAAAAGCTGGCCGCCGCGCAGGTCTGAAAGCACAACCCAGGAGCCTCCCTTGATCGGCCTCGCAACGCTGTCGCTCTTCCTGCTCGCGGTTCTGGCGCTGTTCCTGTCGCCCGGCCCGAACATGGCCTTCGTGCTCTCGCACGGCGTGGCCCACGGCCCGCGCGGTGGTTTTGCGGCGGCCATCGGCATCTCGGCGGCCGACCTGGTGCACACGCTGTTCGCGGCCACCGGCGTCACCGCGCTGGTGGCCGCGTGGCCGCCCTCGTTCGATGTGCTGCGCTATGCGGGCGCGCTGTACCTGATCTGGCTCGCTGCGCAGGCGCTGCGCAACGGTGGCGGACTTCGCATCAGTGCGCAGGCGCAGCCCGCCGGCTTTGGCCGCATCGTGCGCATGGCGCTGCTGAACAACCTCGTCAATCCGAAGGCGCTGCTGTTCTTCATGGTGTTCCTGCCGCAGTTCGTCGACCCCTCGCGCGGCAGCGTGCCGCTGCAGCTGGTGCAGCTCGGCGTGGTGCTGTCGATGGCCGCGCTGGCCTTCAACACGCTGCTGGGCGCATGCAGCGGCCAGGTCGGCCGCTGGCTGCACGACCGTCCCGGTGCGGCGCGGTTCCAGAGCGGTCTGCTGGCCGCCGTGATGCTGGGGCTGGCCGTGCGCCTGCTCTTCCTCGATCGTCCCTCGCCCCGCTGAAGCGGGCAGCAAAGACAAGATAGAAAGAAACCGACCATGCTCAACATCTGGGGCCGCATCAGTTCGATCAACGTCCGCAAGGTGGTGTGGTGCGCGCAGGAGCTCGGGCTCGACTTCCAGCGCACCGAGGCCGGCGGCAGGTTCGGCGTGGTGCAGACGCCCGAATACCTCGCGCTCAATCCGAATGCGATGGTGCCCACCATCGACGACGGCGAAGGCGCCGAGCGCGTGACGCTCTGGGAGTCGAACGTGATCGTGCGCTACCTCTGCGCCAGGCATTCGCACGGCAACTTCTATCCGAGCGAGCTGCCCGCGCGCTTCGACGCCGAGCGCTGGATGGACTGGCAGCAGACCACGCTCAACCGCACGAGCCGCGACGCCTTCATCCAGTGGGTGCGCACGCCGCCGTCGGAGCGCCAGAGCGCGCTCATCGAGGCGTCCGTCCGCGACAGCGAAGCGCTGTTCTCGATGCTCGACGCGCATCTTGCGAGCCAGCCGTACATGGCCGGCCAGCGCTTCACCATGGCCGACATTCCCGTTGGCTGCGAGGCGCACCGCTGGTTCAACCTGCCGGCTGCCGAATACCGCAGGCCGAACTGGCCGAACGTCGAACGCTGGTATTCAGAGTTGCTTTCCCGCCCGGGCACGCGCGGCGTGCTCGACCTCCCCCTCGAATGAATCCGATGAAATCCCGCCCCTTCAAGCAAGTCGACGTCTTCACCGCCACCGCCTACTACGGCAACCCGCTCGCGGTGGTGATCGATGGCCAGGACCTCGACGACGCCGCCATGCAGCGCTTTGCGCAGTGGACCAACCTGTCCGAAACCACCTTCCTGCTGCCGCCCACCGACCCGGCCGCCGACTACCGCGTGCGCATCTTCACGCCCGGCGGCGAGCTGCCCTTTGCCGGCCACCCGACCATCGGCAGCTGTCATGCCTGGCTGCAGGCCGGCGGCAAGCCCAAGGCTGCAGGCTTGGTGGTGCAGCAATGCGGCGCCGGCCTCGTGCCGCTGCGCCGCGACGGCGAGCGCCTGGCATTCGCCGCGCCGCCCCTGAAGCGCAGCGCCCCGAGCCCCGCGCTGCTGGCCAAGGTGGCCGGCGCGCTGGGCCTGAAAGCGCAGCAGGTCATCGCGGCGCAGGTGCTCGACAACGGGCCGGTCTGGTTCGGCCTGCTGGTGAACGACGCCGACGCCGTGCTGGCGCTGCAGCCCGACCACCGCGCCCTGAAGGAGCTGGGCGTGAAGGCCGGCGTGGCGGGCGTGCCCGCGGCGCACGACACCGCGCTGCTCATCGGCCGCTCGAACCGCGAGGCGCGCGCCTTCGGCAACCGGCCCGCAACCCCGAACGAAGACGGCGCGAAGATCGACCTCGAAGTGCGCGCCTTCGCCGAGCCCATCGGCGTGCAGGAAGACCCGGTCACCGGCAGCCTCAACGCCAGCCTGGCCGAATGGCTGATCGCCGACGGCCACATGCCCGAGCGCTACCTTGCCGCGCAGGGCCAATGCCTGGGCCGCGCGGGCCGCGTCTACATCGAGCGCGATGCCGAAGGAAAGATCTGGGTCGGCGGCGATGCCGTGACCTGCGTCGACGGCAGCGTCACGCTGTAAGCGCAACGCCCACACCCACGCCCACGCCCGCCATGCACGCGCAGCTCGACCACCTCGTGATTGCCGCCGCCTCGCTCGCCGAGGGCGTGGCCTGGTGCGAGGCAACGCTCGGCGTCACGCCGGCCCCGGGCGGCTCGCATCCGCTGATGGGCACGCACAACCGCCTGCTGAACATCGCGAGCGACGCCTTCCCCGCGGCCTACGCGGAAATCATCGCGATCGAGCCGGGCAAGCAGCCCTCGCGCCCCAAGACGCACCGCTGGTTCGACCTCGACGACGCCGCGCTGCAGGCCGGGCTCGCACAGCACGGCCCGAAGCTGATTCATTTCGTCGCCCGCGTGCCCGACGCGCATGCGGCAACGCGAGCGCTCGCACATGAGGAGCATGCGCACATCGACCGCGGCCAGTTGCTCGAAGCCTCACGCGACACGCCCGCCGGCCGGCTCGAATGGCAGATCACCGTGCGCGACGACGGCCAGCGGCTGTTCTATGGCGCACTGCCCACGCTCATCCAATGGGGCCCGGTGCACCCCACCGACGCCATGCCGAAATCTGGCCTCGCCATGCGCTCGCTGCGCGCCGTGCACCCGCGCGCGCCCACGCTGGCCGCCGCGCTGTCGGCCATCGGCATGACCGGCATGGACATCAGTGCCGGCCCGCCCAATCTCATCGCCGTGCTCGACACACCGCGCGGCCCCGTCACCCTCGAATCGCAAGGACTCTGACCCGATCATGCTGAGCCTCACCGAAATCGCCTGGTTCGCCCTCGCCTCGCTGCTGCTGGCGCTCACGCCGGGGCCGAACATGATCTATTGCGTCTCGCGCACGCTGGTGCAGGGCCGTCGCGCCGGGCTCATCTCGCTGGGCGGCGTGCTGCTGGCGTTCCTGGCGCACCTGTTCGCCGCGGCACTCGGGCTCACCGCGCTGCTGCTGGCAGTGCCGCTGGCCTTCGACGCGATCCGCATCGCCGGTGCGGCCTACCTGCTGTGGCTCGCGTGGCAGGCGGTCAGGCCCGGGGGCAATGCGCCCTTCGAGGCGCGCGCACTGCCGGCCGATCCGCCGGGCAAGCTGTTCCGCATGGGCTTTCTCACGAACCTGCTGAACCCGAAGGTGGCGATGTTCTACCTCTCGTTCTTTCCGCAGTTCATCCACCCCGAGCGCGGTTCGGTGATGTTGCAGAGCATGCAGTTGGGCGTCGCGCAGATGGCCAGCAGCGCCGTGGTCAACACGGTGATGATCGTCGGCGCCGCCAGCATCACGGCCGTGCTGTCGCAAAGCGCGGGCTGGCTGCGCGCGCAGCGCTACATCATGGGCAGCGTGCTGGCCGCGCTGGCCGTTCGCGTGGCGCTCACCGAACGCAAGTAAGGACATCCCGTGAAGTTCACCCGCGAAGAAATCGAAGCCGCGCAGCGCACCGTGCATGCGGCCATGCCGCCCACGCCGCAGTACGCCTGGCCGCTGCTCTCGCAGCGCCTCGGGGCCACCGTGTGGGCCAAGCACGAGAACCACACTCCGGCCGGCGCCTTCAAGATCCGCGGCGGCCTGACCTACTTCGAAACCCTGGCGCGCGAGCAGCCCGGAGTGCGCCACGCCATCAGCGCCACGCGCGGCAACCACGGCCAGTCGGTCGGCTTCGCCACGCGGCGCCACGGGCTGGCCGCGACCATCGTGGTGCCGCACGGCAATTCGACAGAGAAGAACGCCGCGATGCGCGCGCTCGGCGTCACGCTGGTCGAGCATGGCGACGACTTCCAGGCCGCCTCCGAGCACGCAGCCGAGCTGGCCGAGCGCGACGGCCTGCACCGGGTGCCTTCGTTCCATCGCGAACTGGTGCGCGGCGTTTCGACTGCGTATGTGGAGTTCTTCGACGCGTTGAAAGACACCCCGCCCGACGTGCTGTTCGTGCCCATCGGCCTGGGCTCCGGCTTTGCCGGTGCGGCGGCGGCACGCGCGTATTGCGGCGTGTCGACCAAGCTCATCGGTGTGGTGTCGGCGCATGCCACGGCGTACCGCGATTCCTTTCGCGCCGGCAAGCCCGTCGAGTCGCCCGTCACCACGCGGCTGGCCGACGGTATGGCCTGCCGCGTCCCGGTGCCCGAATCCGTCGAGGTGATCCTGCGCGAAGCCGACGACGTGGTCACCGTCACCGACGACGAGATTGCCGAGGCCATGCGCATCCTCTTCAGCGACACGCACAACGTGGCCGAGGGCGCCGGCGCAGCCGCACTGGCAGCCGCGCTTCAGCAGCAGGAACGCTGGCGCGGCAAGACGGTGGGTGTGTGCGTGAGCGGCGGCAATGTCGATACCGGCATGTTCGCCGGCGTGCTCGGCGGCAGCGCGTCCTAGCACCCTCTTCCCTACAGCATCGACTCGGGAATCACGAGCGACTGCAGGTAGAGCTTCGCGCGCGTCGCCAGGTCCGCGCCGGGCTCCTTGTCGGTCACCTTGACCGGCTGGTCGCCGTCCACGCGCCACCATTCCAGTTCGCTGTCGCTGCCCGGCTTGAGCCGCACCTGGAAGGCCGAGTGCTGCATGAGTTCGCCGAAGAAGGCGCGCGCCTCCTCGGCCAACGCGGGGCAGTCGATGCGCAGGCCGAACTCGGTGTTCAGCGCGTCCGAGCGCGGGTCCATGTTGACCGAGCCCAGGAAGAGGGTCTTCCGGTCGATCACGAGCGCCTTGGTGTGCAGCCGCACCTGCGTGCCTGCTCCGATGCTGCCGACGAACAACGCGCGGCCCGCGTTCGGGTGGATCTCGTAGATCTGCATGCCGTCGCCCAGCAGCCGGGCGCGGTAGCGGCGGTAGCCGGTGTGCACCACCGGCTCGTCGGTGGCGGCCAGCGAGTTGGTTATGAGCGTCTGGCGGATGCCCCGCGCCGCGTTGCGGCGCATGCCTTCGAGCGCCGCCGGGCCGGGCACGAAGTACGGCGACGAGGTGATGATCTCGGACTTCGCCTGCTGCGCCGCCTCGCCCAGCAGGCGGCGGCTGGTGTCGATGAGCGCGCCGCTCGGCAGGCGCTGCGTCTCCGCCTGGCCCCAGGCCTTGGCCGGCGAATCGGCAAAGGCCTGCGCGTGGCCGAACGCGAGCTTCACACGGCCCGCCTGCAGCTCGTCGCCGAGGGTGACGCGGCCCAAGGGATCGACAGTGCGGAACGGCACCGGTTCGGGCGTGTCTGCCCCGTCCACCCGCGCGTCGAAGGCCCGGCGCACGGCTTCTATGTCGCCCGACGGGTGCAGCACTGACGCCGCGGTGCGCACCTGCGGCGCGTTCCAGTACTCGTCGAAGATGCTCGCCATCTGCGGCAGCACGGCGCCGGCCACCAGCACGTCGTAGTCGAAGAAGTTGTCGTCGGTGTCGCGCATGAAATAGACGTCGCCGAGGTTGCGTCCGCCAGCCACGGCCAGCATGCCGTCCGCCACGAACAGCTTGTTGTGCATGCGGCGGTTGACCCGCGAGAAGTCGAACAGCGCGAGGCCGAAGCGGGTGGCCATGCCGCCGCGCGTGGGAAAGGGATTGAAGATGCGCACTTCCACGTTCGGATAGGCGCCCAGGCCCTCGAGCAGCGGCCCGATGTCTTCCGTGTAGAGATCGTCCACGAGCAGCCGCACGCGCACGCCGCGCTGGGCCGCGTTGCGCAGCTCTCGCAGCACCAGCCGGCCGGTCGCGTCGTCGTGCAGGTGGTAGTACTGCAGGTCGAGCGAGCGTTGCGCGCCGCGCAGCAGCACGAGGCGGGTGTCCATGCTGGCAAGGCCCAGCATCAGGCGAAAGCCGCTCGCTCCGGGTTCGGCCCCCTGCATCGACGCGGTGGCGATCCGGTCGAGCGGCGTGGCGGGGCCCTGCACGGGCAGCGAGGTGCTGGCGGTGCGCGGCCCTTCGTCGGAAAGCGTCGCGCATCCGACGAGCGACAGGGCAACGCAGGCCGCTGCGGCCAGAAGAAGCTGGCGAGTCAGTGCGACAAAAGAGACTGCGGCAGGCATGGCGGTGCCATTCAAGCACGCATCGGCAGCCCGGGCAGCAGTTTGTCGAGCGTGATCGGGTAGTTCCGCACGCGCACGCCGGTGGCGTTGTAGATCGCGTTCGCCACCGCCGCGCCCGAGCCGCAGGTGCCCAGCTCGCCGATGCCCTTCGACTTGATCGGACTCGCGAGATCGTCGGCGTCCTGCAGGTACACGGCGTCGATGTCCGGAATGTCGGCGTGCACCGGCACCAGGTACTCGGCCATGTCGTGGTTGACGAAGTAGCCGTGGTGCACGTCGACCACCGCCTCTTCCGTGAGCGCCGCGCCCACGCCGAACACCATGCCGCCGATGGCCTGGCTGCGCGCGGTCTTCATGTTGAGGATGCGGCCCGCCGCGAACACGCCGAGCATGCGGCGCACGCGCGTTTCGCCGGTGTCGATGTCCACGCCCACCTCGCAGAAGTGGGCGCCGAACGCGGCCTGCGCGTAGCGGCGGTGCAGGTCGCCGGGCTCGACATTGCCGAGCACGCTGAGGCCTTCCGCGCCGGCCAGCTCACTGAGCTCGTGCGAGCGGCGCCCAAGGGCAATGCGGCCGCGCTCGAAGCGCGCCTTCTGCGCGTCGAAGCCGGCACGCTCGGCGAGCAGGCGGCACAGCTGCTGGCAGCCATCGAAGACCGAGGCGCCGGCGCTCGACGCGCCTATCGAGGCGATCGAGCCCGCGCCCATGGGAAACGCGGTGTCGCCGAGCCGCACGCCGATACGGTCCATCGGAATGCCCGTCATCTCGGCCGCGATCTGCGCCAGCACGGTGTAGGTGCCGGTGCCGATGTCGGTCATCGACGTCTCGATCAACAGCCGGCCCTGCGCGTCGAGGCTCAGCTTCGCGCTCGACGGCCGCACCGAGTGGTGATGGATGGCGCTGGCCACGCCCATGCCGACCAGCCAGCGGCCGTCGCGCACCCGCCCCGGCATGGGGCTTCTCTTCGCCCAGCCGAAACGCTGCGCGCCTTCTCGCAGACACTCGACCAGCTTGCGCCCCGAGTAAGGGCGCGATGGCCCGCGTTCAGGGTCGTGCTGGCTGTCGTTGAGGATGCGCAGCTGCACCGGGTCGATGCGCAGCTTCTCGGCGAGTTCGTCGAGCGCCACCTCGAAGGCCAGCTGGCCGCTGGCAGTGGCGGGTGCGCGCATGGCCGCGGCCTCGGGCAGGTCGAGCGCGGCCAGGCGGTGCGCCGTCATGCGGTTGGGGGCGGCGTAGAGCAGGCGCGTCTGGCGCGATGCGCCCTCGTAGTAGTTGCGGCCCGGCAGGTTGCTGGTCCAGGTCTCGTGGCCGATGGCGGTGAGCCGGCCGTCGGGCGTGGCGCCGAGCCGCACGCGCTGGATGGTCGCGGCGCGGCGCGTCGTGTGGTTGAGCAGTTGCTCGCGCGCCAGCGCCGTCTTCACCGGCCGGCGCAGTTCGCGCGCCGCGAAGGCGGAGAGCACCGCGTCCGCATGCGTGCGCAGCTTGGAGCCGAAGCCGCCGCCGACGAAGGCCGAGACCACGCGCACCTGCGCGACCGGCACGTCCAGCATGGCAGCCACGTCGCCTGCGGCCCAGTTCGGCATCTGGTGCGATGTGTAGAGCGTGAGGCGGTCGCCGTCCCAGCGCGCGGTGGTGGCCTGCGGCTCCATCATCGCGGGATGCTGGTCGGGCGTGGTGTAGGTCGCATCGAGCGTGACGGGCGCGGCGTCGAAGGCGCCCTGGAAGTCGCCCACCGCCGTGTCGGCCGCGCTCTCGCTGCCTGCGCTCGGGTCGTCGCCGGGCTTGGGGGCGCTCGCCTGCGCGGCCGCAAGATCGAAGCGCCCCGCGCTGCGCTCGTAGTCGATGCGGATCATGAACGCGGCCGCGCGAGCCTGTTCGAAGGTCTGCGCCACCACGAAGGCCACCGCCTGGCCGTGCTGCTGCACTTCGGGCCCTGAAAGCTGCGACACCACGTTGGCGCGCCCCTTCGGCACCATGCGCGGAACGTTCGCGTAGGTGTAGACCAGCAGCACACCCGGCGCGCGCTGCGCCTCGGCGGTGTCGATGCGCGTGATGCGGCCCTTGGCGATGCCGGCGAGCACGACCCAGCCGTAGACGGCATCGGGTACTTCGTCGTGGCACTCGTAGCTGTAGTGGGCGCGACCGCTGACCTTGAGCGGCCCGTCGATGCGGTCGAGCGGGCGGCCCAGCACGCGCTCGCGGTCCAGGGCGCTCGGCCCTGCGGCTTCGGTGAATTGCATGGTGCCTGCTCCCTTCAGGTTGTTTCGATCGCCTGCGCCAGCGTGGCGTGCAGGGTGCGGCGCAACAGCGGAATCTTGAAATCGTTGTGCCCATGGCCGCGCGCATCGGCCAGCAGCAGGTCGGCAACCGCATCGCTTGCCTGCGCGCCGCCGTCGGTGCCTATCAATCGCCGCTCGGCTTCCTCATTGCGCCACGGCTTCGCGGCCAGGCCGCCGAAGGCCAGGCGTGCGGCGGTCACCGTGCGGCCCTCGCGCACCACCACGGCCGCGACCGAGACCAGCGCGAAGGCATAAGACGCGCGGTCGCGCACCTTGCGGTAGAGCTGCACGCCGCCCAGCGGTGGCGGCAGGGTCACTCCGGTGATCAGCTCGTCCGGTGCCAGCACGGTCTCGACCTCCGGCGTGCTGCCCGGCAGGCGATGCAGTTCAGCGATGGGTATGCGGCGCACGGTGCCACTGGCCGACACGGTCTCCACCTGCGCGTCGAGCGCGCGCAGCGCCACAGCCATGTCGGACGAATGCACCGAGATGCACTGCGCGCTCGCGCCGAGGATCGCGTGGATGCGGTTGAAGCCTTCCATGGCCGCACAGCCACTGCCCGGCGTGCGCTTGTTGCAGGGCTTGGTCGTGTCGTAGAAGTAGAAGCAGCGCGTGCGCTGCAGCAGGTTGCCGGCCGTGGTCGCCTTGTTGCGCAACTGCGCGCTGGCACCGGACAGCAATGCGCGCGACAGCAGCGGATGGCCGCGCCGCACGCGCGCATCGGCGGCGAGGTCGCTGTTGCGCACCAGCGCGCCGATCTTCAGCCCGCCGTCGGGCATGGCTTCGATGCGGTCGAGCCCCAGGCGATTGACGTCGATCAGGTGCGTGGGCTGCTCGATGTCGAGCTTCATCAGGTCCAGCAGGTTGGTGCCGCCCGCGATGAAGCGCGCGCCCGGATGCTGCTGCATCGACAGCGCCGCGGCCGCCGGCGTCGACACGCGTTCGAAGGTGAAGGCTCTCATGTCCGTGCTCCCGCTACCTCGCGGATGGCCGCGATGATGTTCGGATAGCCCGCACAGCGACAGATGTTGCCGCTCATGCGCTCGCGCATTTCCTCGCTGCTGAAGACCGTGGGCGCCGCGAGATCCCGTGTGACATGGCTCGGCATGCCGCCGCGCATCTCGCCAAGCATGCCTACCGCCGAACAGATCTGGCCCGGCGTGCAGTAGCCGCACTGGTAGCCGTCGTGCTTGACGAAGGCAGCCTGCATCGGGTGCAGCTTCTTCGGCTCGCCCAGGCCCTCGATGGTCGTCACCTCGTCGCCCTCGTGCAGCACCGCCAGCGTGAGGCAGCTGTTGATGCGCCGCCCGTTGACCAGCACCGTGCAGGCGCCGCACTGGCCGTGGTCGCAGCCTTTCTTGGAGCCTGTGAGGTGCAGCTGCTCGCGCAGCAGGTCGAGCAGCGTGACGCGTGGGTCGATGGAGAGGGCATGCAGTTGGCCGTTGATGCGCAAGCTCACATCCGTTGTCGGGCCCTGCACGGCGGCGTCATGCGTCACCGGCTCGGCCTCCACCGCCAGCGGCAACGCGGCAGCCGCCACACCGGCCGCGCCGGTCACCAGCACCGTGCGGCGGGTGTAGCCGTCTGGGGTTTCGGGATTCATCGTGGGTTCCCCCAGTGTTTTTGCTTCAGAGTCGGCTGTCGTTCACGGCGCTTGCGGCCGACCGCGCGGGCGGCATCGTGGAGATGACGACGCTGTTGACGCGCGAGCCGCTGGTCACGTTCTGGTCGGGCGCATTGGCGGCCGCCACCGCGACCTGGCGCATGGCCTCGCGCGAGACGGTGGAGGTGAAGGGATCGGGCCCGCGCGAGCCGCGTGTCACGTTCTGGTCGGGGGCGTGGGCCGTGGCCACGGCCTGGGCCGCCACGTCATCGCGCGCGAGCAGGCCGGGGCCCTGGTGCACGCCGTCGTAGCTTTCTGCATGGGCTGCACCGGCCAGGGTCAGGATGGCCAGGAGGCCGAGGGTCTTTCGCATGTGAACTCCTTTTGAAGACTGGGTTGGCGCCTTGCGGCGCGACCGCTTTCGCGGCTGGAGTCACTGTAGGAAGCCCGCTTTATGCGACCTTTAAGCGAGAGTTACCTGAGCGTTAAGCCGCGCTGTGATCGCGCAGGTGGACGCGCGCCTGCAGCCCCGCAGGCCGGCCCTGCGCGTCATGGCGGTTGGCCAGCACGATGCTCAGGCCGTTGCGCAGCGCGGCCATGCGCGCGATGGCAAGGCCCAGGCCGCTGCCTTCGGTCGGGTTGCCCGGCACCCGGAAGAAACGGTCGAAGGCGCGGTCGATCAGCTCGGGCGGAATGCCCGGCCCGTTGTCCAGCACATCGACCACCGGCCGCCCTTCCACCTCGTGCAGCCGCACGTCGACCACACCGCCCTCGGGCGAATGGCGCAACGCGTTGTCGATCAGGTTGTCGAAGACGCTGCGCAGCTCGGCCGGGGGCGCGGTCACCGTCGCGGAGGTCTCGCCCTCGAAGCCGATGTCGATGCGGCGGCGGTCGGCCACGACCATCAGCTGGGCCACGCTGTCGCGCAGCACCGAGGCCACATCGAGCGATACCGGCGCCTCGGGCTCGGTGCTGCTTTCCTGGCGCGACAGGCGCAGCAGCTGCTCGATCAGGTGCTGGGCACGCGTCACGCCGCCCTTGAGGTGCGTGTAGTGCTCGGCGATGCTCTCGGCCGGCACTTCGGCGCGCATGTTGTCCAGCTGCAGGCCGATGGCGGCGATGGGCGTGCGCAGCTCGTGCGCGGCGTCCTGCACGAATCGGCGCTGCGCGGCAAAGGCCTGGCGCAGCCGCCCGAGCAGGCTGTTGAAGGCCTCCACCAGCGGCGCGATCTCGTCGGGCACGCGCGACACCGACAGCTCCGACAGGCTGCGCTCGTCCTGCGCCGCGACGTCGAGCACCACGCTGCGCAGCTTGCGCGACGAGGCCCACACCACCAGCCACAGCACGGCCAGCGACAGGGGCAGCAGCAGCGCGATGGGCGCCGTCGAGGACAGCGCCCGCTTGGCCACCAGCCGGCGCACGAAGCCGCCGTTCTGGATCACCTGCACCTGGAAGCGGTCGGCGTCGGCCACCGGCGCAGTGGAATAGATGCGCCAAACACCGTCGTCGCCGGCGCCCATGCGCACGGTGCTCAGTCCCTCCGCCGGCTGGCGGGCCACGGCCAGCGCGGGCCATGAACTGACCAGCAGCTCGCCCCGCCCGTTCCAGATCTGGATGACGAAGGCGCCGCGACCGAAGATGCTGCGTTCGTCCGCTGGCCTGAGTTCGGGCACGGCCACGTTGCTGGCGTAGGAGTCGGCCAGCATCTGCATCTGGTCGTCCTTGAAGGTGACGATGAGCCTGTCGTAGCTGGCATAGGTGAACCACGCGACGCCAGCCGCAGCAAGAAGATGCACCACCACCAGCCACATCAGCAGCTTGTTGCGCAGCGAACTCGGCGAGTACCAGGGCCGGCCTGCTGCAGTGCTCATGAATCCACCACGCGCCAGCCCAGCCCGCGCACGTTGCGGATGGTGTCGGCACCGAGCTTGCGCCGCATGTTGTGGATGATCACGTCGACCGCGTTGCTCATCACTTCCTCGCCCCATCCGTAGATGCGGTTCTCCAACTGCTCGCGCGACAGGATGGCGCCCGGGCGCTCGAGCATGGCGTGCATCAGCGCGAACTCGCGGGCCGAGAGCGTTTCGCGCGTGCCCTGGTAGAGCACCTCGCGCGTGGTGAGGTCGAGTTGCACCTTGCCGCTGCCGATGATGGAGTTGGAGGCGCCATGGCGCCGCCGCACCACCGCGCGCATGCGCGCCAGCAGCTCGGGCAGCTCGAAGGGCTTGAGCAGGTAGTCGTCGGCGCCGAGGTCGAGCCCCTCCACGCGCTGGCCGAGGCCGTCGCGCGCGGTGAGGATCAGGATGGGCGTGTCGTTCTTCAGGCCGCGCGCGTGGCGCAGCACCTCGATGCCGTCCATTCCGGGCAGGCCCAGGTCCAGCAGCACGCAGGTGTAGTCGCCATCGGCCAGTGCGCTGCGCGCGAGCAGGCCGTCGCGCACCCAGTCCACCGCCCAGCCCGATCGCTCGAGGCCGCGGACCAGGCTCTTCCCGATCATTTCGTCGTCTTCGACAAGCAGCACGCGCACGCCGTCTCCCGTTGTTTGGTTGGTGCGCCGCGAAGGTAGCGCAGAACCGTTAGGTCAACGTTAACGCCGCGGGGGCGCCATCAACTCAGGGCAGCGGGCCGGTGTTGGCCGTGCCCAGCGGCAGCCGCGACACCTCCGCCAGCAGCAGCGCCAGTTGCCGCGCTGCCGCATCGATCACCGCCTGGCCATGCTCTGCCGTGGCCGCAGCCGCGTTGCCGGCGGCGCCATGGGCGTTGTAGTCCTCCATGGCCCAGCCGAGCTTGGCGCTCTTGCCGTTGCCAAGGATGGCGTAGTCGGCCGCGCGCTGCTCGGAGGTCGAGCGGAAGTCCTGCGCCTGGCCCATACGCACGAGTTGCGGCGTCAGCGCCAGCATCATCGAAGTCTCGATCTCGCCCGCATGCACGCCGAAGCGGTGCTCCTGCGCGCTGAACTGCGCGCCTGCGTCGCCCAGCGGCAGGTTGAACCAGCTCACGCTGTAGACGATGAGCCCGTGCGCCGCGCGCAGCTCGCGCGCCACGATGTCCATCGCGCCCACATGGCCGCCGTGCGCATTGAACAGCACCAGCTTCTTCACGCCCGCGCGCGCCACGCCCGCGCCGATCTCGTTCCACAGGCGGATCAAGGTCTCGGCCGACAGCGTGAGCGTGCCCGCGAAGCGCGCGTGCTCGGGGCTCAGGCCAATCTGCTGGGTCGGCAGGAAGAGCACCGGCAGCTCGGCCGGCAGCAGGGGCAGCGACGCGGCGACGATGCCGTCTGCCAGCACCGTGTCCACGCCCAGCGGCAGGTGCGGGCCGTGCTGCTCGGTTGCGCCCAGCGGCAGCACCGCGACGGTGGTCGCCGCATCGAGCGCCGCGAAGTCGCGCGTGGTGAGGTGGGACCAGAAGCGGGGGAGTAGCAAAGGCGAAGAGGCCTGGGTAACAGCGTTCATCGTGCGATCTTAGGCCGGTCGCGAGCCTGCATCGATGGCTTCCGGACCACAAAAGTAAACGACGGGGATGCCAAAAACGCGAATCTGTTCACACATACAACCAGTTCGTGACACTTTGGTTTGCCATTGTTAATGATCCTCTCTAGAGTGATTCCCAAGTGAGTTTTTAAGGTTGCCGGCCTGTCACATACGCCGGCGGCCCGGTTTTCGCTGCGGCTTCGGTCGCCGGAAACCGCTGTCCGAATTCAAGGGAGCAGAGTGTTCATCCAGAAAAAAGCTGGAGGCACGGTCATGGCCGGGCGCAAAGCTGCGCTCGCCTGCTCGTTGTCTCATCGCCTTGCATATGCATCACAAGGATTTCCACCTCTAGCAGCCTGCGCACTGGCCCTCGTCACGCCCGCAGTGCTGGCGCAGCCGTCTGCCGCTATCGCCGCCACGACCTACGACGTCCGGCAGCACGACGCGCTGATCGTCGCGCAGCGCGAAGGCCGCATTACCGCGGCCCAGGCGCTCCAGCAATTGAAGGCCTGGCTCGCGGCGCCCATCGGCGACGACGCCCGCCAGCGCGTGGCTTCCGATGCCATCGCGATCGCCGCCGCCGATGGCCAGTTCGCCGAAGCCGTGGCGCTGGGCCGCCAGCTCGCACCGTCGAAGCTGAGCGACTACGCCCTGGGCCCGCTCGCGCTGGCCGCGCGGCGCACCCATCAGCTCGCCCTGCAGGGCGAGGCCGTAGCTGTCTGGCGCGCCCGGCAACCCGAGGCGCGCGAACCGCGCCTGCACGAAGCCTGGTGGCGCATCGACAGCGGCGACGTCGCGGGCGCGCAGGCGCTGTACCGCGCGCTGTCGCAGCCGGCGCCCATGCAGATCGAAGACCGCGTCGCGCTGCTGGAGCTGCGTGCCGCCCTGGCGCGCGCCGCGAAAAACCCGCTGCAGGCGCTCGCTGCCTACACCGAGGCTGGCGCACTGCGGCCCGAACGCCGCGACATCCGCCGCGAGGCCGATTTCCTGCTCGCGAGCGCCGGCGCCGCATCGAGCGCCTTCGAAGACGCAGAGGCGGCGGAGCGCACCGCGCCGGGCAGCTTCTCGCCGCTGGCGCTCTCCACGCTGCAGCAGGAGGCGTTGGCACAGCGGCTGCGCTGGGCGATCCAGGCGCGCGACCAGCGCCTGGGCTCGGAGCGCCTCGTCGCGCTCGACCGCGTGCTCGCCGACCAGGAAGCCGCGCTCGCGCGGGTCGATGCCGCGGCCCTGCAAGCTGACGCCAGCGATGCCGATGCATGGTGCACCGTGCGCGTGCGCCTGCTGTCCGATCGCCTGCTGGCGCTGGTCGAAAGCGGCCGCCCGACCGACGCCATCGCGCTCTACGACACGGCGCGTGCCACTGGCATGGAGCTGCCCTTCTACGGTCTCGGGGCCGCGGCACGCGCCCTCGCGCAGGAGCGCCGCTCGGCCGAGGCCGTGCCGATCTACGAGGCGGCCGTGGCACGCGGCGGCGCCGACCTGCCGACGCCCGATCCGCTCTACTTCGGCCTGCTCTACGCCTACCAGGACACCGGCCGCTTCGAGGACGCCGAGGCGCTGCTGCAGCGGCTGGAGCACGGCACGCCCGCCCTGCTGCGCCTCACGCCCGAAGCCGGCCGCCCCAACGGCGAGTACACCGACGTGAGCGGCCTGCGCGGCCTGACGCAGCTCTACACCGATCGGCCGGCACTCGCGCAGCAAAGCTTCTCGGTGCTGACGCGCGAAGCGCCGCTCAACCCGGGCTATGCCTACGGCGCGGCCCTCACCGAGCGCCTGCGCGAACACCCTGAAGCCGCGCTCGCGCGCTTCGAGGCGCTGGCGGCCGACTCGCCCTACGACATCGGCGCGCGCACCGGCCATGTCGAGGCCCTGCTCGATGCCGGCGAATTCGCCGAAGCCCGCCAGCGCGCCGAATCGCTCGCGGCCGACCTGCCGGACTCGGTGCAAGTGCGCGACATGGAGCGCAAGCGCCGCGCCCAGGTCGGCCCGCGGCTCGACGTGGACGCCGAAGCCTCCTCCGGCGGCGCGGCCATCGCCAGCCGCGAGTGGCGCATCGACAGCCGGCTCAGCTCCGGCCTCATCGACGACCAGTGGCGCGTGTTCTACGACCAGTCGCTGGGCCGCGGCGTCACCGACATCGGCAACGCGAACTGGGCGCGCGGCGGCCTCGGCCTGGGCTGGCAGCGCGGCCGCTGGCTGGCCGAAGGCGCGCTGCAGCACGCCAACAGCGGCCCCTACCGCAACAGCGTGGCCGGCCGGCTCGACTACCGCGCGGGCGACGCGTGGCGGCTGTCGGCCACCTACGACGGCGACAGCAAGGAGCTGCCATGGAAGGCGCGCGTGGCCGGCATCGGCGCGCGCGAAACCGGCGCGAGCGTGGGCTATGTGGTGAACGAGTCGCGCCGCTTCGACCTGAAATGGCAGCAGCTGGACTTCAGCGACGGCAACCTGCGCAACGGCTTCGACATCGGCTGGAGCGAACGGTGGATCAGCACGCCGCGCTTCCAGCTCGAGACGAAGCTCGCTGCCGACGCGAGCCGCGGCCGCGCCATCGACACCACGCCCTACTTCAACCCCTCGAGCGACAGCAGCGTGCAACTCAGCGTGCGCGCGCAATGGCTCAACTGGAAGAGCGACGACCGCCAGTTCTTCCAGGCCGTGGAGCTTGGCGGTGGCAGCTACCGGCAGGCCGGCTTCGGCAGCGGACCGATGTGGAACCTGCGCTACGAGCATCGCTGGAACCTCGGGCCGAAGCTCGCGCTGCGCTACGGCCTGAGCATTTCCGGCCATCCCTACGACGGCGTGCGCGAACGACAGCGCGGCGTCTTCCTGAACCTCTCGACGCCCCTGCCGTGATGCGAAGAACGACAAAGAACCCTTTCACATTCCTGCGCGCGGCCCTCTCGTGGCTGCTGCTGTCTCTGTCGCTCGCCGCCACGGCGCAGCCGCTGCCGAGCGCCGACCCCGACGACGGCCTGAGCTTTCGCGTGATCTCCTTCCACGACGTGCGCACCAACGTGCGTGCGAGCTTCGAGACCTCACCCGACGAGACTGCCGTGGACGAGCGCACCTTCGCCGAAGTGTTCGCCTGGCTGCAATACAACGGCTACCACCCGGTGAGCCTGCAGCAGATCGTCGACGCGCGCGCCGGCGGCAAGCCGCTGCCGCCCAGGGCAGTGCTGCTGACCTTCGACGACGGCTACCGCAGCGCCTACACCAAGGTGTTTCCACTGCTCAAGCGCTACAACTACCCTGCGCTGATGGCGCTGGTGACGAGCTGGCTCGAAGTGCCCCAAGGCCAGCAGGTGCACTGGGGCGACAAGCCCGCGCCGCGCGAAGACTTCCTGCTGTGGAGCGAAGCCGCCGAGATGGCGCGCTCGGGCCTCGTCGAGTTCGCGAGCCACAGCGACGCGATGCACACCGGCATCCTCGCCAACCCGCAGGGCAACATGCTGCCGGCCGCGGCCACGCACCGCTACGACCCGAAGACCGGCCGCTACGAGGACGACGCCGCCTACGCGCGGCGCATCGAGACCGACCTGCGCCGCAGCCGCGAGCTCATCGAGAAGCGCACCGGCGCGAAGGTGCGCTCCATGGTGTGGCCCTACGGCGCCTACAACGACGCAGCGCTGAAAGCCTCCGCGCGCGCGGGCATGCCCATCACATTCACGCTCGACGACGGCTCGAACACGCCCACCGTGCCGCTCACCCGAATCCGCCGAGCGCTCGCGGCCTATGACAACGAGGCGCCCGAATACGCGCAGCTGCTGCGCAGCCCCGTGGGCGGCGAGGTGCGCCCGGTCAACCGCGTGATGCACGTCGACCTCGACTACGTGTACGACCCCGACCCGGCCCAGCAGGAGCGCAACCTCTCGGCGCTGATCGACCGCGTGGCCGCCGTGCGCCCGCGCGCGGTGTTCCTGCAGGCCTATGCCGACCCCGACGGCGACGGCGTGGCCGACGCGCTGTACTTTCCAAACCGCCACCTGCCGATGCGCGCCGACCTGTTCGGCCGCGCCGCCTGGCAACTGCGCAGCCGCACCGGCGTGAAGGTCTACGCGTGGATGCCGGTAACGGCCTTCCGGCTGCCGGCCTCGAACCCGCTCGCCACGCACACGGTGACGACGCAGGGCGGCGTGATGCCGGCCGACCGCTACCACCGGCTCACGCCTTTCGACCCCGCGGTGCGCGCGCTGGTCGGCGACATCTACGAAGACCTGGGCAGCCACGCATTCTTCGAAGGCCTGCTGTTCCACGACGACGCGACCCTGTCCGACGACGAGGACGCGAGCCCCGCCGCGCTGGCCACCTATGCGCAGTGGGGCCTGCCGCCCGACGTGGCCGCGATCCGCGCGAACCCCGAGCTGATGGCGCGCTGGACCACCGCCAAGACCCGCTACCTGATCGCGTTCACGCAGGAGCTCGCCGCGCGCGTGGGCGCCTGGCGGCCCGCACTGGAAACCGCGCGCAACCTCTACGCCCGCCCGGTGCTGGAGCCGCAGGCCGAGCAGTGGTTCGCGCAGAACTACGAAGCCTCGCTCGCCGCCTACGACTACGTCGCGCTGATGGCGATGCCGCGCATGGAACGCGAGACCGATGCAGACGCGTGGCTGGGCCGGCTCGCACGTCGCGCCGCCGACACGCCGCGCGGCCTCGACGGCACGGTGTTCGAGCTGCAGGCGCGCGACTGGCGCACCGGCAAGCCCGTGCCCGACGCGGAGCTCGCGCGCCAGTGGACGCTGCTGCAGCGCGCCGGCGTGCGCCACCTGGGCTACTACCCCGACGACTTCCTCGACAACCAGCCATCGCTGGAGACCGTGCGCCGCGCGATCTCGGTGCGCACGCTGCTGCCGCGTGCATTGCGCGCGCAAGCCACGCCAGGAGAACGGTCGCCATGACCACCACACAGTTTCTCGCGCAGACGCTGCCCACGCTGCTGTTCGGCTTCGTCTTCTACTACCCGTTCTTCATGGCCTATGTGTGGATGGCGGGCGGCCTCTCGCATGCATGGGTGTTCGAGCGCAAGCGCGATGTCGACGTGAACCCGCTCACCCTGCTGCCCTCGCACCCGCTGGTCACGGTGGTGGTGCCCTGCTTCAACGAAGCACCGCACCTGCGCGAGGTGATCGAGCAGCTGATGCGCACGCGCTACCCGCACTACGAGGTCATTGCCGTGAACGACGGCAGCACCGACGGCACCGGCGAGCTGCTCGACGAGATGACGAAGGAGTACGGCCGCCTGCGCGTGATCCACAACGCCAGCAACCAGGGCAAGGCCGTCGGGCTCAACACCGCCTGCCAGCTCGCGCGCGGCGAATACATCCTGGGCATCGACGGCGACGCGCTGATCGACGAGGACGCCATTGCGTGGATGCTGCAGCCGATGCTGGCGTCGGAGCGCATCGGCGCGGTCACGGGCAACCCGCGCATCCGCACCCGCACCACGCTGCTGGGGCGCATGCAGGTGGGCGAGTTCTCTTCGATCATCGGGCTCATCAAGCGATCGCAGCAGCTGGTGGGCACGCTGTTCACGGTGTCGGGCGTGATTGCCATGTTCCGCCGCCGCGCCGTGCTGGAAGTGGGCTTCTGGAGCCCCGACGTGCTCACCGAGGACATCGACATGAGTTGGAAGCTCCAGCTGGGCGGCTGGCAGCTGCGCTTCGAGCCGCGCGCGCTGTGCTGGATTCTGATGCCCGAGACCTTGCGCGGTCTCTGGAAGCAGCGCCTGCGCTGGGCCGTCGGCGGCATCCAGACCATGCTGCGCTACACCTCGAAGATCCTGCGGCCGCGCCACTGGCGCATGTGGCTCATCTACTTCGAGTACATGACGAGCGTGGTCTGGGCCTATGCGATGGCCGGGGTGCTGCTCGTCAGCCTGGTGCGGCCGTTCCTGCCGGCCGACTCGTCGTGGCATTCGGCATTGCTGCCGCACTGGCAGGGCACGCTGCTGGCCATGACCTGCATCCTGCAGATGCTGCTGAGCCTGTGGATCGACCGCCGCTACGACCGCGACCTGATGCGCTATTTCGCTGGAACGATCTGGTATCCGATCGCTTTCTGGACCATCACGATGGCGAGCACCGTCGTCGCCCTTCCCAACGCCCTGATACGCCGCCGCGGCAAGCGCGCGGTGTGGACGAGCCCTGACCGAGGAGTTTCCGATGCACCTTGAGACCCATGCCCACAGCCGCCCGCACGACGACAAACCGCCGCCGAGCCGCCAGCGCTCCTGGGGGCAGCCCGCGGTGGACGAACCGATCATCGATGCCGCGCGCATCTCGCTGCGCGCGTTCGGCAGCGGCCGCTCGCCGCAACGCACGCTGGCCATGTACCTGTGGCTGCGCGTGCTGCGACCGGCCATCACCATCGCCATCTGGTTCTGCGCGGTCTGGTATGCGTGGCCCTATGTGCTTGGCGCGCGCTCGCAGCCCGAGGTGCTGCACCTGCTGGGCCTGTATGCGGTGGTGATCGGCGTGATCCTGGTGTCGATGCTGATGATGGCGCCGTGGCGCCGCCGTCAGCACCGGCGCGAGGCCCCGCCGGAGCAGGAGCAGTCGTCGCTGTTCGCGCTGGCTTCGTACATCGAGGTGCCGCCCGCGCGGCTGTCGGCCTGGCAGCGCACGCGGCAGCTGCTGGTGCACCACGACAACAACGGCCACCTGCGCGACGCCACCGACACCACGCCGGGCATGCTGGAGCCCGAGCCGCTGCAGCGCGCGGCCGCGCGGCGCTGAGGGTACAGCCGCGTCCGTGCAGGGGTTTCGCGGCGGTGCTTCAATCGCCGCCTCACACCACTCATCACGGCAAGGACTCTTTCATGGACCTCCAGCTCCACGACCAGCACGTACTCATCACCGGCGGCAGCAAGGGCATCGGCCTGGCCTGCGCGCTGGGCTTTTTGCGCGAAGGCGCGCGCGTGAGCCTCGTGTCGCGCGACCTCGCCAACCTGGAGCAGGGCCGCAAGACGCTGATCGGGGCCTTCGCGCAGGCCGAAGGCCGGGTCTCCGTGCATGCGGCCGACCTCAAGGACCCGGCCAGCGCCGTGGCCGCGCTCGATGCGGCAGAGAAGGCCTTCGGTGCGGTCGACGTGCTAGTCAATTCGGCCGGCGCCGCGCGCCGCACCCCGCCCGACGATCTGACCGCCGCGTCATGGCACGACGCGATGGACGCGAAGTACTTCACCTACATCCACATGATCGACCCGGCCGTCAAGCGCATGGGCCAGCGCGGCCGCGGCGCCATCGTCAACGTGATCGGCCAGGGCGGCAAGGTCGCGAGCCCCGTGCACATGGCCGGCGGCGCAGCCAATGCGGCGCTGATGCTGGTGAGCGCCGGCATGGCCGCCGCCTACGCCGGCAAAGGCGTGCGCGTGAACGCAGTGAACCCAGGACTCACACTGACCGAGCGGCTGCAGGAAGGCATGAAGGCCGACGCGAAGCTGCAAGGCATCGGCACCGACGAAGCACTGGAGCGCGCCAAGGCAAGACTGCCACTCGGCCGCATCGCGACCCCGGAGGAAATCGCCAACACGGTGGTATTCCTGGCATCGCCAAAGGCAAGCTACGTGACCGGCGCCATAGTGGCAATGGACGGCGCCGTCACCCCCATGATCTAAGGCTAGGGCCGAGCGAAGCAAAGGCCCGTTCCGTCTCCCCTCCCCTCTGGCTGCGCCGAGGAGCGCAGCGTTTCGCGGATCAGGGCTCGCCCTTGTCTGAGCGAAGCGAGTTTGGGCGAGACCCCGCGAAACGCGAGCACCGCAGGTTGCCCCTTCGCGCAGCGAAGGGGTCGCAGACAGTGGGGTCGCCTTTCTTTTGCCTACTTTTCTTTGGCGAAGCAAAGAAAAGTAGGTCGCCCGCCGGGGCGAGTCCCGGCCAGCAGCCCCAATCAGAAAGCACCTCACCCCAGCGCCAACAACCCCTCAAACTTCAACCCAAGAAAATCAACAAACGCCCTGACCCGCGCGGGCACAAAGCGCCCACTCGGCAGCAACGCATGCAGCGGATACGGCTCAGTCTCCCAGTCAGGCAGCAGCCGCACGAGCCGGCCTTCCCGGATGTCGTTCCGCACATCAAGCGCCGACTTGAGCGTCACGCCATACCCCGCCACAGCCCATTCACGCGCCAGCGAGGCATCGTCCACGCTCCGGTTGCCATTCACCCGCACCTCAGTCCACTGCCCGTTCTGCGCAAACCGCCACACGCGATGCCGCCGCCCCGAGCGATTGAAGGTCAGGCAGTTGTGATGCACCAGGTCTTGCGGCACCTTCGGCGCAGGATGACGGCGCAGGTAATCGGGCGAGGCGGTGAGCACCGGGTTGGTCAGGGCAAAGGGCCGCGCCACCAGCCGCGAATCGGCCAGCGCGCCGTAGCGCAGCGCCACGTCGACCTCGTCTCGCATCACGTCCAGCGGGCGGTCGCCCACCGACAGCGACAGCTGCACGCCGGGGTGCAGCGCCAGGAATTCGTCGAACCACGGCAGCAGCGTGCTGCGCGTGAGGTCGGACGGCGAGGCCACGCGCAGCGTGCCGACCAGCTCGCCGCGATCGGCCGTGACCAGCGATTCGCCCTCGTCCAGCAGCTCGAAGGCGCGCACCGCGTAGTCGAGCAGCGTCTGGCCCTGCGGCGTGAGGCGCATGGCACGGGTGGAGCGCTCGAACAGGCGCGCGCCGAGCTGGGCCTCCAGCCGCTTGAGCGTGGCGCTGGCGGCCGCGGGCGTGATGCCCAGCGCATGCGCCGCCGCCGTGAGCGTGCCGCCGCGCGCCGTGTGCACCAGCACCTGCAGGTCGGAGAGATTTTCAATCTTCATTTGAAAGTGTTGCTGGTTTGAGCCACCTTATCAAACCGGTCTTGCGATCCTACATTCGGAGCATCGTTACTGAAAGGTTCCCGTCATGAAAGCCGTCGGCTATTACCAGCCCCTCCCCATCGACAACCCCGAATCGCTGCAGGACATCGAGCTGCCCGCCCCCGTGGCGGGCCCCCGCGACCTGCTGGTGCGCGTGAAGGCGGTGTCGGTCAACCCGGTGGACACCAAGGTCCGCAAGAACGCCGCGCCCGAGGCCGGCCAGGCCAAGGTGCTGG
The DNA here is from genome assembly GCF_051216835.1 of Variovorax multivorans. NCBI lineage: Bacteria > Pseudomonadati > Pseudomonadota > Betaproteobacteria > Burkholderiales > Comamonadaceae > Variovorax > Variovorax multivorans. The sequence continues at coordinate 97,301 of NZ_JBPJZL010000017.1, read as the reverse complement.
GCTGGGACGCCGTCGGCACGGTCGAGGCCATCGGCAACGGCGTGAAGAACTTCAAGATTGGCGACCGCGTGTACTACGCGGGCTCGATCACGCGGCCGGGCGCGAATGCCGAGCTGCACGCGGTGGACGAGCGCATTGCCGCCCTCGCGCCGAAGAGCCTCGACGACGCACAGGCCGCCGCGCTGCCGCTGACCACCATCACCGCGTACGAGCTGCTGTTCGATCGCCTGCGGGTGCCGAAGGATGGCGGCGAGGGCCAGACGCTGCTGATCACCGGTGGCGCAGGCGGAGTCGGCTCCATCCTCATCCAGCTGGCGCGCCAGCTCACCAAGCTGCGCATCGTCGCCACCGCCTCGCGCGCCGAAACCCGCGCATGGTGCCTGGAGTTGGGCGCACACGTGGTCATCGACCACTCGAAGCCGCTCGCGGCCGAACTCAAGGCCGCCGGCATCGGCGAAGTCGACATGGTCGCCAGCCTCACGCAGACCGAGCAGCACTACGCGCAGATCATCGAAAGCCTCAAGCCCCAGGGCCAGCTGGCGGTGATCGACGACATGAAGGTGTTCGACGCGATGCCGCTGAAGACCAAGTGCATCTCGCTGCACTGGGAAATGATGTTCACGCGCTCGCGCTTCGAGACGCCCGACATCGCCGAGCAGGGCGCGCTGCTGGCCGAAGTGGCGGCGCTGGTCGACGCGGGCCGCATCCGCACGACGGCGAACGCGAGCTTCGGCACCATCAACGCCGCGAACCTGAAAAAGGCGCATGCGCTCGTCGAGAGCGGCAAGGCGCAGGGCAAGGTGGTGCTGGCGGGGTTCTGATTCTGAGTCCGCACAATCGGTCGCATGACCGATAACGCTGCCCATCCTCATCTCATCGAATTCGAAACCGAGCGCCTGCGGATGCGCCAATGGCGCGAGAGCGATCTCGCGCCATTTTTTGCGCTGGCCTGCGACCCGCAGGTGATGGAATTCCTGCTACCGCTGGCCACGCGGGCCGACAGCGATGCGATGGTCGAGCGCATCAGGACGCGCATTGCCGAGAACGGCTGGGGCTTCTGGGCCGTGGAGCACAAGGCGTCCGGCGAGTTCATGGGCTTTACCGGGCTGAACTCGCCGCTGGCCGACCTGCCGTTTTCGCCATGCGTCGAGATCGGCTGGCGCTTCGCTCGCAAGTGGTGGGGCCAGGGGTTTGCGAGCGAAGCTGCTCGCGGCGCCATCCAGGTTGGGTTCGATCAGTTGGCGCTGGACGAGGTCGTCGCGTTCACTGCGTGGAACAACACTCGCTCGGCAGCGGTGATGGAACGCATCGGAATGAAGGAGGACGTCGCCGGCGCCTTCGATCACCCGCTGGTGCCCGAGGGGCATCCGCTGCGCCGGCACCGCCTCTACCGAATCCAGCGCTGAAGAAGCGCTACCTCGCCTTCGACACCCGCCACACGGCATTGCCCACGTCGTCCGCCACGATCAGCGCGCCGCCCTTGTCGAGCGCCACGCCCACCGGACGACCCTGCGCCTTCTCGTCGGCCGTCAAAAAGCCCGTCAGCACATCGACCGGCGGTCCGCTCGGCTTGCCGCCGATGAAGGGCACGAACACCACCTTGTAGCCCGACTTGGGCTTGCGGTTCCACGAGCCGTGCTCGCCGATGAAAACACCGCTGGCGAACTGCTCGGGCATGCCGCCCGCGCGCGAGAACGCCAGGCCCAGCGGCGCGACGTGCGAGCCCAGCGCGTAGTCGGGCGCGATGGCCTTGGCCGCCATCTCGGGGTTCTGCGGCGTCACGCGCGCATCGACGATGCCGCCGTAGTAGCTCCAGGGCCAGCCGTAGAAGGCGCCGTCTTTCACCGAGGTGAGGTAGTCGGGCACGAGGTCGCTGCCGATCTCGTCGCGCTCGTTCACCACGGTCCACAGCGCCTTGGTGTCCGGGTCCCAGCCCATGCCGTTGGGGTTGCGCAGGCCGCTGGCGAACAGGCGCTTCTCGCCGGTCTTCGTGTCGACTTCCCAGATGGCGGCGCGGCCCTCTTCGGCGGCGAGGCCGTTCTCGCCGATGTTGCTGTTGGAGCCGACCGTCACGTAGAGCTTGCTGCCGTCGGCATTGGCGATCACGTTCTTGGTCCAGTGATGGTTGATGCCGGCAGGCAGCTGTGTCACCAGCGTGGGGTTGGCGCTGATAGAGGTCTGGCCTTCTGTGTAGGGCACCTTCACCAGCGCATCGGCATTGGCGATGAAGAGTTCGTTGCCAACCAGCGCCATGCCGTAGGGCGACATCAGGTTGGTCATGAAGACCTGCCTGACTTCGGCAAGGCCGTCGCCGTTGGCGTCGCGCAGCAGGGTGATGCGGTTGGCGCTGGGCACGCCGGCGCCGGCGCGGCCCATGACCTTGCCCATGACCCAGTTGCGGATCCTGGCGACGAGGCCGTCACCGCCATCGGTGGCGCCGCCGCCGGGCTTGGGCGGCTTGTTGCTCTCGGCCACGAGGATGTCGCCGTTGGGCAGGGTGTAGACCCAGCGCGGGTGGTCGAGGCCGCGCGCCAGCGCCGTCACCTGCAGGCCTTCGGCCGGGGTGGGCGAAGCGGTGTCGGTCCAGCCGACGGCGGGAGCGACGTTGACGGTGGGAATCAGGGTCTTGTTCGGCTCGGCCAGCTGCGGGCGGGGGCCGGTGGTCAGCTCGGGCGCCAGCTTGGCGGCCTCGCCGCAGCCGGCGACGAGCAGCGCGGCGGCCAGCGCCAGGGCGGTCGTCTGCCAGGGAAACGTTGTGCGGGTGGGTGCTTGCTGCGGTTCATTCATGCGTAATCCTTGTGCGGCCGGGGGCCGCATGCACCGGATCATCCACAGGCGGGCGGCCCGGGGGTTGTCGGTCGTGGGCGCTTTCTGGCGTGGGCGCACCTCATTTGCGCATCGCCGCTACCATCGCCGGATGACCGACGACCTGTTCCGTGCCGACGCCTACCTGCGCACCTGCGAAGCCCGCGTGCTGCGCATCGACGACACCGGCATCGTGCTGGACCGCACCGTGTTCTATCCACTAGGCGGCGGGCAGGCTGGAGACAGCGGCGTGCTGGCCCTGGCCGACGGGCGCGAGCTGGTCATTGCCGACACCCGCAAGGCCAAGGATGCGGAGGGCCTGCCGACCAATGAATTCGTCCACGTGCCGGCCCCTGAGCAAACCGACCTGCTGGCCGCGCTGAAGCCCGGCGACACCGTCACCGCCCGCCTCGACTGGGAGCGCCGCCACCGGCTCATGCGCTTCCACACCGCCACCCATCTCCTGTGCCATCTGGTGCCGCAGCCGGTGAACGGCTGCTCCATCACCCCCGAGTACGCACGGCTCGACTTCCACATGACCGACCCGTTGGACAAGGAAGCGCTGACCGCCGGCCTGGCGAAGCTGGTCGAAGCCGCCCACCCGCTGACCGTGGGCGCCATTACCGATGAGGAGCTCGACGCCAACCCAGCGCTGGTCAAGAGCATGAGCGTGCAGCCGCCGCGCGGCACGGGCACGGTGCGCACCATCCGCATCGGCGGAACGGGCGCAGGCGACGCGCAGATCGACTTCCAGCCATGCGGCGGCACGCATGTTGCAAACACTTCCGAAATCGGGGCGGTAGTGGTCACCAAGATCGAGAAGAAGAGCGCCAACAGCCGGCGCGTGGTGCTGGGCTGGGCCCCAGCAACTGCTTTGGCCGCCTGAAACGGCCGGAACTTCGCCCCCATCGAATGCTCCGACTGACGGCATGATCTTTTCGCGCATCCATTTCGCTACGCTTCTGATAGCAACAGCCGCAGCCAGCATGCCGGCTGCGGCGCAATCGACGGCCAGCCTGCCATCCAAGCCGGGCGCGGTTGTAACCACTCCCCACGTACGCGCCGAACTGATCGCACACGCCCCCGACGGCGTGACGCCCGGCGCCCCGGTATGGGTCGGCCTGCAGATCACGCACCAGCCCGAGTGGCACACCTATTGGAAGAACGCCGGTGATTCGGGCCTGCCCACCGAGATGACGTGGACGCTGCCAGCCGGCGTGTCCACCGGCGAAATCGCCTGGCCCGTGCCGAAGAAGATCCCGGTCGGCAGCCTCGCCAACTACGGCTACGAAAACACCGTGCTGCTGCCGGTGCCGCTGGAGGTGTCCACGCTCTACAAGCCGCCGGTGGCGCTGGGCGGCACGCCGGCGATGGACATCCAGCTCAAGGCCTCCTGGCTGGTCTGCCGCAAGGAATGCATTCCCGAAGAAGGCACGTTCACGCTGGCCCTGCCGCTGCAGGGCTCGACCGCGCTGCACAAGGCAGATTTCGACACCGCCCTGGCGACCCAGCCCCAGCCATTGGCCAAACCCGGCACTGTCGAGGTCGACGGCCACAACCTGAAGATTCGGCTCGAAGGCCTGCCGGCCGCCGTTCAGGGCAAGACGCTGAACTTCTTCCCCGAGACTCCCGAGGTGATCCGCACCGCGGCCGTCTCCGGCAAGGACTGGACCCAATCCTGGCAAGGCGGCACCTGGACCGCCACGATGCCGCTGGCCGACCAGCGCAGCGCCAGCCCCACGGTGATGCCGTTGGTGGTGGCGCTGCCCGAGGCCGACCGGCAAGCGGGCCAGCCGGTGGCCTGGCGCGCCGAGGCACCGGTCACGGGCTCTTGGCCGGCGGGCGCCGCGCCGCGCGCCGAGGTGTCGCCGGCGCTGCAGGCCGCGCTCACCGCCAATGCAGCCAACGCGGCAACCTCGCCCACCGAGCTGCCCGCCCCCTCCTCGACCACTTTCATGGCCGCGCTGCTTGGCGCCCTGCTCGGCGGCCTGCTGCTCAACCTCATGCCCTGCGTGTTCCCGATCCTCGCGATCAAGGTGCTGGGCTTTGCGCGGCAGGCGGGCAACGCCAGCGCGCACCGCAAGGCCGGGCTGGCCTACACGGGCGGCGTGATGCTGTCCTTTCTTGCGCTGGGCGGCGGCATGCTCGCGCTGCGCGCGGCCGGCGCCGGGCTGGGCTGGGGCTTCCAACTGCAGTCGCCGGGCGTGGTGGCGGCGCTGGCGGCGCTGTTCACGCTGATCGGGCTCAATCTCGTGGGCGTGTTCGAGTTCGGCCGGGCCGCGCCTTCGTCGGTGTGCAGCGCGCAGGCCAAGCATCCGCTGGTCAACGATTTCCTCTCCGGCGTGCTCGCCGTGGTCATCGCCTCGCCCTGCTCCGCGCCGTTCATGGGCGCGTCGATGGGTTTCGCCATCGGCCTGCCGGCCGCCCAGGCGCTGCTGCTGTTCGTTGCGCTGGGCTTCGGGCTGGCGCTGCCTTATCTGCTGGCCGGCTTCGTGCCCGCCGTCGCGCACCTGCTGCCCAAGCCCGGCCCGTGGATGCACACGCTGCGCCGCCTGCTCGCCTTCCCGATGTTCGCTACCGTCGCGTGGCTGGTGTGGGTGCTGGGCCAGCAAAGCGGCATCGACGGCGCGGGCACGCTGCTCGCGCTGCTGGTGTGCCTGGCCGCCATCGTCTGGGCGTTCACGCTGCGCGGGCGCACGCGGGTCGTGATCGCGACGGTGCTGATCGGCTTCACCGCCGTGCTCACCGCCACCATCGGCCGCAATGTGTTGCAGGTGGTGGAGCCGGCCAAGCTTGCATCTGCCCAGGGCACCGCCGGCCAGCGCTGGCAGCCGTGGTCCGCCGAGCGCGTGGCCGAGCTGTCGGGCGCCGGCCAGCCGGTGTTCATCGACTTCACCGCCGCCTGGTGCGTGACCTGCCAGTACAACAAGAAGAGCACCCTGGCCGACACGCAAGTGCTGGCCGACTTCGACGCCAAGAAGGTCGCCATGCTGCGCGCCGACTGGACCCGGCGCGACCCCGCCATCACCGCAGCGCTCACCGCGCTGGGCCGCAGCGGCGTGCCGGTGTACGTGCTGCAGGCGCCGGGCAAGCCGCCGGTCGTGCTGACCGAAATCCTCGGTAAAGACGAGGTCCGCGCCGCGCTCGCCGCGCTTTGACCACCGCCGTGACATGGGTTGTCACATGCACTTGAAGAAACCGTTCTAAGCTGCAGTTGTTGTTTGGAATTTTGTTTTGGAGTTCAAGCTGGCCATGTCTCTTTCGCCATCCACAGACTCGCGTTCCCGTCGTGCCGCGCGTCATGCCCGCGCCGCCCTGAGCCGGGCTTCCCGCCGTGCCGTAGTCGCCGCCGCCGTAGCGCTCGGCGCCACTTTCCTGATGGGCAGCAATGCCGCTGCAGCCCCCGCCGTGGGCCAGCAGGCGCCCGATTTCGTTGCCGTGGACACCAGCGGCGCCAAGCACAAGCTTTCGGACTTCGCCGGCAAATTCGTGGTGCTCGAATGGACCAACCCCGGCTGCCCCTTCGTGCGCAAGCACTACGGCAGCGGCAACATGCCCGCCACGCAGAAGGCCGCAACCGACAAGGGCGTGGTGTGGCTGGCCATCAATTCCACCGAGCGCGCCGCCACCGACTACCTGAAGCCCGATGCGCTCGACGCGTGGATGAAGTCTCAAAAAGGCGCGCCCACCGCCGTGCTGATGGACGAAGACGGCCTGATCGGCCAGGTCTACGGCGCGCGCACCACGCCGCACATCTTCATCATCGACCCCAAGGGCACGCTGGTGTACGCGGGCGGCATCGACAGCATCGCCTCGGCGCGGTCGGACGACATCAAGACCGCCACCAACTACGTGAACCAGGCGCTGGGCGAGGCCTTCGGCGGCAAGCCGATATCGGCCGCAACGACGCGGCCCTACGGCTGTTCGATCAAGTACAAAACCTGAAGTCCGTTCACGCGACGAAACACGCGCGTGACAGCTACCTGACCTGCGCAGTCAGGTAGCGGTCGGGGAGTCCGGCCTACCCTAGGGCGAGCACATCGCCAATACAGCCCTAGGGGACAACTAGATGAATCCTGCGCCCAACGCTGCGCAATCGGGCACGGCCGCCCACGCCTCCACCGCCTCGTCCTCCAAAGTCGCCACCGTCCTGCGCGTGACGGGCGGCAACTTCATGGAGATGTTCGACTTCTTCCTGTTCGGCTTCTACGCCACGCAGATCTCGAAGGCGTTTTTCCCGGCCGGCAACGAGTTCGCCTCGCTGATGCTGACCTTCATGACCTTCGGCGCGGGCTTCCTGATGCGGCCGCTGGGCGCGATCTTTCTCGGCGCGTACGTCGACCGCGTCGGTCGCCGCAAGGGGCTGATCGTCACGCTCGCGCTGATGGCCGTGGGCACGCTGCTCATCGCGTGCGTGCCGTCGTACGCCACCATCGGCCTGGCCGCGCCGCTGCTGGTGCTGATCGGCCGGTTGCTGCAGGGCTTCTCGGCCGGGGTGGAACTGGGCGGCGTGTCGGTGTACCTGTCGGAAATGGCGACGCCGGGCCACAAGGGCTTCTACGTGAGCTGGCAGTCGGCCAGCCAGCAGGTGGCCATCGTCGTCGCGGCCGCGCTCGGCTACTGGCTCAACGTGACCTTCACGTCGCAGGAAATCGGCGACTTCTACTGGCGCATTCCCTTCTTCGTGGGCTGCCTGATCGTGCCGGTGCTGTTCATCATCCGCCGCTCGCTGCAGGAAACCGAAGAGTTCATGGCGCGCAAGCACCGCCCCGACGCGCGCGAGATCTTCCAGTCGATGGTCGCAAACTGGGGCCTCGTGGTCGCCGGGATGATGCTGGTGTCGATGACCACGGTGTCGTTCTACCTGATCACCGTCTACACGCCCACCTTCGGCAAGGCCGTGCTGCACCTGAGCACCACCGACGCGCTGATCGTCACGCTGTGCGTGGCCATCTCCAACTTCATCTGGCTGCCGATCATGGGCTCGCTGTCGGACCGCGTGGGCCGCAAGCCGCTGCTGATTCTGTTCACGGTGCTGACCATCCTCACGGCATATCCGTCGCTCAAGTGGCTGGTGGGCGCGCCGAGTTTCGCGCGCATGCTCGAAGTGGAGCTGTGGCTGTCGTTCCTCTATGCGAGCTACAACGGCGCGATGGTCGTGGCCCTCACCGAAGTGATGCCGGTGAACGTGCGCACCGCCGGCTTCTCGCTCGCGTACAGCCTGGCGACGGCGCTGTTCGGCGGCTTCACCCCGGCCATTGCAACCGGGCTGATCGAGATGACAGGCGACAAGGGCGCGCCGGGCCTGTGGATGACGGCGGCCGCGATCTGCGGACTGATCGCGACGCTGGTGCTCTACCGACGCAACGTGAGTCCGGCGGACGCACGGCGCGTGCCGGCGGTCTGATCCCCCGTCTTCTTCAGACCAGCCGCAACCCGCCGTCGCACTCGAGCACCGTGCCGGTGGTGTAGCCGTTCTCGATCAGGAACTGGATGGCATGCGCCACGTCCTGCGGCTGCCCCACGCGGCCGACGGGCAGCGTCTCGACCTGCTGGCGGAACAGGTCGTCCTTCATCGCGGTGGGCACGCGGTTCCACCAGGGCGTGTCGATGAGGCCGGGTGACACGGCATTCACCCGGCTCGGCTTCAGCTCGCGCGCCAGGCTGCCCACCATCGCTTCGAGCGCGCCGTTGATCGCTGCGAGCCCCGAAGTGCCGGGCAGCGAATTGCGCGCGGAGATCGCCGTCACGAAGGTCAGGCTGCCGCCCTTGCACAGCACCCGCGCGCCGGCTTGCGCCGCTTCGAGTTGCGGCCAGAACTTGGCCTCGAAGCCGCGGCGCAGCGACTGAAGATCGAGCTGCGCGAATTCGCCCGCGCCCTCGCCGCCGCTGAGCGTGAGCACCAGGTGATCGACGGGCCCGGTCTTCTCGAAGAAAGCATCGAGCGCACCGCGATCGCAGGCGTCGAAGGCCGCGCCGCTCACGTTCTTGCCCAAGCCGCCGATCGCTTCCTGCAGCTTGCCGCTGTCGCGCCCAGTCGCGATCACGCGGGCACCGGTTGCCGCAAGGCGCCGCACGGTTTCGAGCCCCACGCCCGACGAGCCGCCGACCACCACCACTGTCTGTTGTTCCAAAGCCATGTCGACTCCTTTGAATGCCTGATGAAGAAAGTGCCTTCAGGTTAGGGAGCGGCGCCCTATCATTCAAATCGTTTGAAACCATGGAATACATCAACGAAAGTGATTTCAGGCGGCTCGACCTGAACCTGCTGCTGGTGTTCCACGCGCTGCTGCACGAACGCAGCGTCACGCGTGCGGCGCAGCGCCTGTTCATTGGCCAGCCGGCCCTGAGCGGCGCGCTCAAGCGCCTGCGCGCGGCCCTGGGCGACGAGCTGTTCGTGCGCACCTCGCACGGCATGACGCCGACGCCGCGCGCGCTCGAACTCGCGCGCGTCATCGAGCCGCTGCTGCTGTCGCTGCAGCAGGCGCTGCATGCACAGCCGGCGTTCGACCCCGCCACGGCCGAGCGCGTGTTCCGCATCGGCCTGAGCGATGCGCTCGAGGTGGCGCTGATGCCGCAGCTCATGCAGCGGCTTTCCGAACAGGCGCCGGGCGTGCGGCTCGTCGCGCGCGCGGCCGACCGCACCAACGCGCCCGGCATGCTCGACGCGGCCGAGATCGAACTGGCGGTGGGCGTGTTCATCGAGTGCGCCGCATGGCACCGGCAGCGCGCGCTGTTCGGCTGGCACTTCGTCTGCGTCTACAACGCCGCGCTCGTGAAGACACGCGGCAAGCGGATCACGCTCCAGGAATACCTGCACCACCCGCACCTGCTGACCTCGTTCAGCGCCGACCTGAGCGGGCTCGTCGACGATCTGCTGCGCGAGCAGGGGCATGCGCGCCAGGTCGTGTTCTCCAGCCGCAACTTCGCGACCAGCCCTTTCATCGTGCGGCAGATGCCCGCCATCACCACCGTACCCACCTTCGCCGCCGCCACGTGGCGCGACGCGCTCGGGCTGGCCGTGAGCCCGTTGCCTTTCGAAACACCGGCCTACGAGGTGTCGCTGCTGTGGGCGGCGGCGCGCGACGGCGATCCAGGCCTGCAGTGGCTGATCGGCCTCATGGCCGAGGTGTTCGGCGAGAAGCCCGTGCGTTGATCCAGCGCGCACCGTACGTTGACCGGGAGCGCAGCATCCACGGTGTCCCGGGTGGAAACACCGATGATGTCGCGCCCCCGCGTGCCTATCCTGCGGAAGCGCTTCCGGGCGCCCTCCACGGAACCCACGGCATGAACGCACACCATTTCAGCACGCTGCTCGAACACCCCGCCGACCGGCAGGCCTGCTGGGGCCGGATCAACACCACCTACTTCGGCGCGCTGAACGTGCAGTGCCTGGACACAGGCACCTTCGACGCGCGCATGGACGCCTACGAACTCGGCCCGCTGGGCATGTTCATGATCGAGGCGCCCTCGCACCGCGTGGCGCGGCCCGACATGCGCAGCGAGATCGCGCTCGACGAGCACTACAAGCTGGTACTGCAGCTCGAAGGCCACGGCCACATCTCGCAGCGCGACCGCGAGTTCGACCTGCACCCCGGCGACTGGAGCCTGTACGACCCGCGCGTGCCCTACGCCATCACCAACCCCGAGCGCTCGCGCCTGCTGGCCATCACCATCCCGCGCCAGCAGTTCAAGGGCATGAAGATCCCCGACCTGCACACCTGCGAGGCGCACACGCCGGCCATGCAGGGGCTCTACGCGGTGCTCGGCTCGTTCCTCACCTCGCTGGCCGACCAGCTGCCCTCGCTGCCCAACGCAGTCGGCCGCTCGGTCAGCGACACGGTGCTGGGCCTGCTGGCCTCCACGCTGGCCACCCACTCCGACGAGCAGTTCGGCGCGCACCCGGTGCCTGGCGTGCTGAAGGTGCGCGTGAAACAGTTCGTGCACGCGCACCTCGCGGACCCGACCCTGTCGCTCGACCTCATCGCGCAGCAGCTGCGTTGCTCCAAACGCTACCTGCACCGCGTTTTCGAGGACGAGGAGCAGACGCTCGACCGCTTCATCTGGCAGATGCGGCTCGAGCGCTGCAGCGAGGCGCTGCGCAACGCGGCGGGCGGTCGCACGTCGGTGTCGGAGATTGCCTTTGCCTGGGGCTTCAACAGCAGTGCGCATTTCTGCCGAGTGTTCAAGGCGCAATACGGCGTGTCGCCGCGCGAGTTCCAGCGGCGCGAGGCCGGGAGCATGGCCGCCTCGGCCATGCTGACGCACTAGGGCGCCATGCCCAGGTAGGCCGCGCCTTCGCGCTCCCGTCGAACCTTCGTCAAGCCGCCGCGAGATAGCTGCTGTGCAGTATCTCCGGCCGGCTTCTCAGCTCCTCCGACGAGCCCGCGAAGGCCATGCGACCACGCTCCAGCACATAGGCGCGGCTCGACACCGCGAGCGCCACCGTCGTGAACTGTTCGATCAGCAGCACGCCCACGCCTTCGCGCGCGACCTGTTGCACCACCTCCACCAGCCGCTTGACCACCGTGGGCGCGAGCCCCAGCGAAAGCTCGTCGATGGCCAGGTAGCGCGGCTTGCCGATCAGCGCCTGCGCGATGCAGACCATCTGCTTCTGGCCGCCCGAGAGCGAACGCGCGGGCAGCGCGAGCTTCACGCGCAATTCCGGAAACACCGCGAGCACCTGCTCCACCGCATCGGCCACGCGCGCAGCGGGCAACGCGGTGGCGGCGGCGCGCAGGTTGTCGAGCACCGAGAGATCGCCCAGCACGCGGTGGCCCTCAGGCACCACCGCCACGCCGAGCGCACGCACGCGCTCGGGCCGCTGGCCGTGCAGCGCATGGCCCTCGACCTCGATGCGTCCGCCCGCAATCGGCAGCACGCCGCCGATGGCCATCACCGTGCTCGACTTGCCCGCGCCGTTCGCACCCAGCAGCGCCGTCACTTCGCCGGGAGGCACCTGCAGGTCGATGCCGTGCAGCACGGCCTTGCCGCCGCGCTGCAGGCGCAGATCGTTCACGCTCAGCATGTGCTTGTCACTCCGTTCCGAGGTAGGCCTTGCGCACGGCCGGGTCGTCGAGCACCTGGCGCGTCGGGCCGAGCGCGAGTCGGCGGCCGAAATCGAGCACCAGGGTCTGCGTGCAGGTGGCCGCGATCAGGTCGACGTCATGGTCGATCAGCAGCACCTGCGCGCCGCAGAAAGCGTGCACCGAGCCGATCACGCGGCGCAGCGCGCCGGCCTCCTGTTCGGTGAGGCCCGCGCCGGGTTCGTCGAGCAGGAGCAGCTTGGGCGCGCCGACCAGCGACTTGGCGATCTCCAGCATGCGGCGCTGGAACAGGTTGAGCCGATGGCCCGGCACCGTTGCCGCATCGAGCAGGCCGGTGTGCGCCAGCGCGCGCGCGACCTGCGCCACCGCATCGCTGCGCGCATGCGGCACGTGGTCGAGCAGGGCGCGCACGTTGTCCCACACGCTGAGGTCCTCCACCACCTGCTCGGTCTGGAACGACCGGCGCAGGCCGAAGCGCACGCGCTCGATGGGCTTCAGGCCCAGCAGGTCAGCGCCGTCCACCGCGACGGTGCCGCTGCGCGGCAGCACGAGGCCGCTGAGCACGTTGACCAGCGTGGTCTTGCCCGCGCCGTTGGGGCCGATGAGGCCGCACACCGGCGCATCGAGTTCGGCGCTCAGCGCGTCGATGGCCTTGACGCCGCCGAAGGCGACGGTGAGATCGCTGATGCGGATCATGGCGCAGCATCCTTGCCGCCAGACAGCCGCTGGCGCACTGCTGCGAAGGCGCCGGCCAGTTGTCCGGCGATGCCGCTGGGCGCGGTGATGAGGGCATGCAGCAACGCGACGCCGAAGAAGATCATCGCCAGATAGCCATTCACCCCGAAGTCCGTCAGCAGCGCCGGCACCGCGCGAAGCAGCAAGCCGGCAATCAGCGCGCCCGCCCAGTTGTAGGCCCCTCCCACCACCGTGAGCGCGAACAGCATCACCGAGTCGCCCGCGGTGAAGGCGCGCCCGTCGAGCTGCCCCACGCCGCCCGCAAGCAATGCGCCCGCCACGCCGGCGCAGAAGCCCGCGAGGCCGAAGGCCCAGGTCTGGTAGCGCAGGATGTTCACACCGGCCGCCACGGCCGCCGCCTCGCCGCGCCGGATCAGCGCCCACGAGCGCCCGGCGCGCGTGCGTCGGTGAAGCTCGATCAACGCCAGCACCGCCGCCAGCCACACGGCCACGTAGCGGAAGTACGCCGCGTCGGACAGCGCCAGCGCGGGCCGGGGCATCATCAGCCGCTCGCTGCCGAACACGCGGCCCAGCCATCCCGCGCCGCCGTCGGGAAAACCCGTGACGTTGATGAGCACCTGGAAGCCGCCCGCCATCATCATCGTGACGAGCGCCAGGTACAGCCCCTTGAGCCGCAGCGCCGGCAGCCCCGCGAGCATGCCCACCACGCACGACAGCAACCCGCCCGCGAGCACCGACAGCTCGAAGGGCCAGCCCAGCCCGTGCCCCGCGCGCAATGCGATCCAACCGCCCACGCCGAGCAGCGCGTACTGGCACAGCGATACCAGCCCCAGCTGGCCGTAGAGCAGAGCCACGCCGGCCGCCGCGATCGACAGCGCGAGCGAGGAGGTCAGCGTCTTGATCCAGTAGGCATTAGCCAGCCACGGTACAACGAGGCCGATGAGCAGCACGCAGCCCACCATCACCGCCAGCGAGATGCGCGCGCGGCGCGATGCTTGCGCGAGCGAAGCCGGCGGCCCCTGCACGCCGTGCGCCGGCACAGCCCCGACGATGGTCGAAGAAGCGCTCATGCCTGCCGCGTCCCGGTGCGATAGAACACGATCATCGCCAGCGCGATCAGAAACGGCGTGGCAGTGCGGAACGCCGCGAAGCCCGGCACGGTGATCGCCAGCGCCTCCAGCACGCCGATGGCGATGCCGCCCGCCACCGTGGCCGGCAGCGAGTGCAGGCGGCCGATGATGGCGGCGGCAAAGGCCGGAATCACCAGGAAGGTCAGCAGCGTGGCCTGCAGCCGCACGATGTTCGCGAGCAGCAGGCCGCACACGCCGGCGAAAGCTCCGCTGAGCACCCAGGCCACTGTGTCGACGCCCAGCACGCGGATGCCGAGCAGCGCGCTCAGGTCGCGGTCGTTGGCCAGCGCGCGCATCTTCAGGCCCACGCGCGTCTTCGACAGCAGCAGGCCCACGCCGCCCATCATCAGCACGGCCAGCGCGAGCCCCAGGGCGCGGGTATGGGTAAGCCGCACCTCGACCTCGCCCAGCACGAAGTCAATGGCGCCCGCGTCGGTAGGCAGCACCAGCCGGCGCGGCTGTTCGCCCCAGTACCACTCGGTGAAGCCCACCACCACCAGCGCGAAGCCCAGCGTCGCGATGCTGCGGATGGTCGGATCGCGGTGCGACAGCCGCGGCGCCAGCAGCCGTCCGTAGGCCAGCGACAGCAGCATCGAAGTGACGATGGCCGCGCACCACGCCAGCCCCTGCGGCCAGTCCGCCTCGAGCATCGACCAGGCCACGTAGGCGCCGATCGCGCCGATGGCACCGAAGGCGAAGTTCAGCACGCCCGACGAGCGGTAGAGCACCACCAGCCCCACGCCGGAGAGCGCATACACCGCGCCCAGGCCCAGGCCCGAGATGACGAAAGGCAGGTATTCGTCCATGGCCGGGCGCGCTTACTTCAGGCCCATCTTCTGCTCGTCGGCGCGGATGTCGACCAGCTCCGGGTCGTCCGCCGTCAGGCAGCCGCCGGGGGCGAAGCGCCAGCCGTTGCCGTCGGGGCTGGCGACCGGGCCGCTGTTGTTGGCGTTGTGGCGGTTGCCGTTGCCCACGTAGAAGGGCTTGCACAGGATGTCGCTCCTGAAGTCGCTCACCTTGCGCAGCGCATCGGTCACGCCTGCACGGTCGATCTTCTTCGGGTCCATCTTCAGCAGCGCCTGCGTCACGATGCGCGCTGCCACGTAGCCGCCTTGCGAGAAGGTGTCGCGCGGATCGCTCTTCGCGCCGTACTTGTCCATCACCGCAAGCCAGTTCTTGTTGTCGGGGCCTGCCGATTCGAGCGGGTTGAATTCGAGGTTGACGTCGAAGTTGCCCTTCCAGTAGGGCCCGATGGCCTTGGGCACGTCGGTGTTGTAGGCCGGCGCGGACGACACGAAGTGGATCTTCCTGCCGATGTTCTGCTGCTCGGCGGCCGCCAGCATCGGCACCAGGATGCCCTTGGGCACGTTCATGATGATGGTGTCGGGCTTCTTCGCGGCCGCCTGCAGCATGGTGGAGGTGGCGTCGGCCGAGCCGGGGTCGATGGCGATGGTCTCGACCTCCACGCCGTTCTTCCTGCCCCACTCCTTCGGCCCCTCGCAGGCCCAGTTGCCCAGGCTGGGGATGTTCGGAATGATGCAGACCATCTTCTTCGACTTGTACTTCTGCGCGGCGTACATGGCGGCGATGGTGGCCGACACGCGCGGCCCCGCGTTCACCGGCACGTAGTTGCGCGCGTTGAAGCACTCGCGCGGCACGCCGGTGCCGGCAATCACCATCACGCCCTCGTCGGCGTACATCTTGGCGTTGGCGCCGCACTCCACGAAGCTGGTGCTGCCCGCGAGCGCCACCACCTTGCGGTCCTTCACGAGCTTGGAGGCGACCTGCGCGGCGGTCTCCGGGTTCCACTGGTCGTCGACCACGACGTAGTCGACCGGGCGGCCGTTGATGCCGCCGTTGGCGTTCACGCACTTGAAGTACGCGGCCGCCGCCTGGCCCGACGCGCTGAAGTCGTCGGGGCCGGTCTTGCCGACCACCGCGCCGATGGGAATGGGCTCGCCCGTTGCGGGCTTGCCGGTGTTAAGGCCGCAGTCGGGGCCCGACTGTGCCCATGCACCGCCCGCACCCGCGATACCCACGGCACCGACCGCGAAGGACAGCGCAATCTTCTTCTGGATCTTCTTCATGATGGATGTCTCCTTTTCTGGTGATCGAAACCCGGCGGCTACACCGCCATGCACACGCTCTTGAGCTCGGTGAAGCTCTCGACCGCCGCACGCCCCAGGTCGCGCCCGTAGCCCGACTGCTTCACGCCGCCCAGCGGCAGTGCGTTGTCGAGCACGTTGTGCGCGTTGACCCAGACCACACCCGCCTGCAGGCGCGGCACGATGCGGTGCACGGCCGAGAGGCTGTTCGACCACACGCTGGCGGCCAGGCCGTAGGCGCTGTCGTTGGCCATGCGGATCGCGTCTTCCACGTCGTCGAAGGGCACGACCGTCGCGACCGGGCCGAACACCTCCTCGCGCACGATGCGCATCGAGGGCTTCGCGTCGACGAACACGGTGGGCTTCACGAAGCAGCCGCCATCGAAGGCTCGGCTACCGCCGGTGACCAGCGTCGCGCCCTCGGCCACCGCACCGTCGATGTGCGCCATCACGCGGTCCATGTGGCGCCTGGAGACGAGCGGGCCGAACTGCGCCTGCGGGTCGAAGCCCGAGCCGATGTGCAGCCCCTCGGCCGCCTGCGCCAGTTGCGCCACCACCTTGTCGAAGATGCCGCGCTGCACATACACGCGCGAGCCCGCGGTGCACACCTGCCCCTGGTGGAAGAAGATGCCGTTGGCCGCGCCCTGCGCCGCCGCGGCCGGGTCGGCGTCGTCAAGCACGATCAGCGGCGACTTGCCGCCCAGCTCCAGCGTGAAGCGCGCCATGTTGTCGACGGCGGCATGGCCGATCTGCCGGCCCACGCCGGTCGATCCGGTGAAGCTGATCTTGCGGATGTCCGGATGCTGCGCGAGCGCCGCGCCGGCCGTAGCGCCACGCCCGCACACCACGTTGAGCGCGCCCGGCGGAAAGCCCGCCTCGATGGCCAGTTCGGCCAGCCGCAGCGCGGTGAGCGGTGTTTCTTCCGAAGGCTTGAGCACCACGGTGCAGCCTGCCGCGAGCGCGGGCGCGACCTTCCACAGCGCGATGGCCAGCGGGAAGTTCCACGGCACGATCGCGCCCACCACGCCGACCGGTTCGCGCCGCGTGTAGGTCACCCACTGCGGACCCGGAATACCGATGGAGTTGTCCAGCGTCTGGCCTTCGAGCTTGGTGGCCCAGCCCGCCATGTAGCGCACAAACTCGGCGCCCGCGCCCACGTCGACCATGCGGGCGATGCCGCGCAGCTTGCCGCTTTGCAGCGTCTCGAGCGCACTGAGTTCGTCGGCGTGCGCTTCGATCAGCGTCGACAGCGTGTAGAGCATGCGCTCGCGGTCGGCAGGGCGCAGCGACCTCCATGCGGCGCTCTCGAAAGTGCGGCGCGCGCTGGCGACGGCGATGTTCACGTCAGCCGCGTCGCTGTCGGGTGCCTCGGCCACGGTCATCTCGGTGGCGGGGTCGACCACCGGCAGGTAGCTGCCGCTGGCGGGGGGCGCCTCGCGGCCGTCGATGTGGTTGCCACGCCGGCGCTGTGCCAGCAGGCCCACCTGGCCGAGGTGTTCGATCGACAGGTCTCGCAGATTCATGAGGAGGCTCCGGGGCGATGCGTTGAAGAAGAGAAAGAAGAAAGTGCTGTCACTGCATGGCGCGCGCCACGAGCAGCGTGTCGGTGAACTGCTCGAAGCGCCGCACCTTGCCGCCCTGCACCTGCCACACATGGGTGACGCGCGCGTGCATGGTCTTGCCAGTGGCGCGGTTGCGGCCGTGGTAGTCGCCGATGCCGACCACGGTGTCGCCGCCGTCGACCAGCCGCTCCAGCACGAAGCGGTAGCCCTCCCACTCGGCGCCCAGCGCCTTGAAGACCTTCTCGATCACCTGCGCCGGGCCGACGTGCGTGCCGGCGCAGGGAAAGCCGGCCATCTCGGTCCACTGCACGTCGTCGGACACGTCGGCGAACATGGCGTCGAGGTCCTGCCGGTCGGAGGCGGCGTAGTGATCGGCAACGATCCGGTGGGGCGTGCGCATGAAGTGAAGCTCCTGGTGTGACAGCAAAAAATGGAAGGAATCAGACCGGCCCGAACTCGGGCGGATAGACGGTCTGCGAGGCCTTGCGCATGAAGGCGCCCGCGGGGTTGTTGGCGACTTCGCCGGCACCGGTGACGCCGAGGAACTTGCCGGTCGAGCGACCGCGCGCAAAGTCGAAGAAGAACACCGATGCCACCGGAATCAGGAACTCGCGGAAGGTGAAGACGTACTGCTCGTCGTCGAACTTCCAGTAGCTCGCCAGGTCGACGTCGCCGTGGCCGCGCTGCACGCCGACCAGGCACTGCCAGGCGTAGCGCTCCGAGCTCAGGTAGGTGTGCTCGTAGGTGTGGTTGGGGCTGTAGGTCTGCCAGGTGCGCAGGCCGATGAGGTCGCGCGTAGCGTGCGGGACAAGGCCGGTGGCATCACCGCCTTCGAGCGTGCCGACCCAGAAGTCCTGCGGCACGCGCGGCTGGCCGGCGGCCTCCTCGGCACCGACGATGCGGCAGCGGATGGCGAGCACGCGGCGCGTGCGCGTGTTGAGCACCACGGTCTGTGCCTCGGTGGGCCGGCCGGCCTGCGTGATATCGAGGAAGAAGGTGTCTGGCGCGACCTCGATGGCCTCGTACCAGTCGCCCTGCGCCTGCCCGCCGCGTGCCCCCTCTTCCTGCCAGTCGATCGTGTGCTGCGTGCGCGGCTTCAATGTGAGGCGGAAGTCGGGCAGGGCCAGCACCAGCGTCCGGCCCGCAAGCGCGTCGGTGGGCGGCAGGCGGTTGGTGGCAATGCCGAGTGCGAACTGGTCGTAGGTCTTCCAGTCGGCGGGCTTGGTGGTGTCTGTGCTCATGGCGTCGTTGTTCCTTGCTCAGGCGTCGTGCGCGAAGGCGATGGTGGGAAGGTCCACGGCGCAGGCGCCGCCATCGACCATCAGCGAGCTGCCGGTGACCATCGCGGCCAGCGGCGAGGCGAGGAACATCACGGCATTCGCCACGTCCCCCGGGCTGGCGGCGCGGCCCATGGGCACGTCGCGCGTGACGAGGTCGTAGGCCGCATCGGTGCCGGCCAGGCGGTACTTGTCGACGAGCACCTGCATCTGTTCGTCGGCCATCTCGGTGCGCACCCAGCCCGGGCACACCGCGTTCACGCGCACGCCCTGCCTGCCGTAGTCACGCGCCAGCGAACGCACCAGGCCGATGAGCGCATGCTTCATCGTCACGTAGCCGACCACGCCCGGCCCTGCGAAGTGGCCTGCGAGAGAAGACAGCACGACGATGTTGCCGCGCCGCTCGATCAGCTCCGGCAGCAGTTCGCGTGCGCAGACGAAGGCGGTGTCGAGGTTCAGGCGCGTCGAGAGCGCCCACGAGGCGTCGTCGGTGGACAGGGCATCACCCACGCCGTGGCCGCCCGCGTTGGCGACGAGCACGTCGACACGGCCGAACTTCTCGCGTGCCTGGGTCAGTGCCCGGCGCACGTCTTCTGTGCTGGCGGCGTCGCCTGCCACCGCGAGGCCGTCGAGCTTCGAAGCGACGGCCTCGAGCTGCGCAAGGCGCCGCCCCATCAGCACGACACGGCCGCCCGCCGCGGCGAACTGCGCAGCGACCGCCGCACCGATGCCGGTGCCGCCGCCCGTGATGAACGCGACCTTGCCGGCCATGGAATCTCTCGTGGAACTCATTTGCTCTGTCTCCTTGTCGGGATCGACTCTAGGTTTCGGCGCGCATCGGCGATTGACCGAACGCGCAGAGTTAGTTGCCCGACAGCGCGAAGTCGGCGCAGCGCTCAGCCAGCATCACCGTGGGCGCGTTGGTGTTGCCGCTGACCAGCGATGGCATTACCGAGGCGTCGCACACGCGCAGCCTCGCCACGCCGTGCACGCGCATGCGCGCATCGACCACGGCCAACTCATCGCGGCCCATGCGGCAGGTGCCGCTCGGGTGGTAGACGGTCTTGGCGCGCTGGCGCACGTAGGCCTCGATGGCATCGTCGGCCAGGTCCTCGGCGGCGGACGGCGCGAGCTCCTCCGACACCAGCTCGCGCAGCGCCGGCGCGCGCAGGATGCGGCGTGCCAGCTTCACGCCGCGCACCAGCGTGGCGACGTCTTCCGGCGCCTGCAGGTAGCCGCCGTCGAACAGGATCGGTGCCATCGGGTCGGCGCTGCGCAGCCGCACGCTGCCGCGCGATCGGGGCCGCAGGAAACAGGGGTTGATCGAGATGCCGTGGCCGGCCAGCGGCTCGCGGTCGACGTCGCCCACCAGCACCGGCAGCACGTGGAACTGCAGGTCGGGCCGACCTTCGCCGGTGGTGTCGACAAAGCCGCCGCTCTCGACCACGTTGGAGGTGAGAAGGCCGGTGTTGAAGAGCGTCCATTGCAGGCCGTGCTTCAGCGCGGCCAGGCCGCGGTCGTTGCCCAGCAGGCTGATCGGCTCGCGCGTGCGGCCGTAGACCGACACCTCCAGGTGGTCCTGGAAGTTCTCGCCCACGCCGGGCAGGTCACGCGCCACGGGAATGCCAAGCGCCTGCAGCTGCGCGCCGGGGCCGATGCCCGACAGCATCAGCAGCTTGGGCGATGCCAGCGCGCCGGCCGAGAGGATCACTTCCTGGCTTGCCGTGGCCACGATGTCCTCGCCGGTGCCGCCCTGGCCGGTGCGGTAGACCACGCCCGTGGCGGCGCCGTCCTGCGTCAGCACACGCATCACATGGGCGCCGGTGACCACCGTGAGCTTCGGGTTGCCGCGCACGGCCGCGAGGTAGGTGGCCGCGGTGCTCGCGCGCCGGCCTTCGAAGGTGGTCGTCTGGTAGAAGCCCACGCCGGCCTGGTCAGCGCCGTTGAAGTCGTCGTTGTAGGCCAGACCGCTTTGCTGCGCCGCGCGCAGGAAAGCCAGGCTCAGCGGGTGCCGGAAGCGCGTGTCGCTCACCTTCAGCGGCCCGCTGGTGCCGTGCAGCTCGCAGGCGAAGCGCGCGTTCGACTCGGCCTTGCGGAACCACGGCAGCACGTCGCTCCAGCTCCAGCCTTCGCAGCCCTGTGCCTGCCAGCCGTCGTAGTCGGCCGGCGTGCCCCGGATGTAGACCATGGCGTTGACCGAGCTGCCGCCGCCCAGCGTGCGGCCCTGCGGCACGAACATCCTGCGGCCGCCCGCCGCGGGTTGCGGCTCGCTCTCGTAGGCCCAGGTGCGCTCGGTGCCGATCACGCGCACGAAGGTGGCGGGCATGTGGATGAAGCGGTCGTTGTCGGGCGGGCCGGCCTCCAGCAGCAGCACGCTGCGCCCCGCCAGCGCCAGCCGGTGCGCGAGCACGCAGCCCGCCGAGCCGGCCCCCACCACCACGAAATCGAAAACCTGTTGCGCCATGTTCGTCCGGAGTTGTTGTTCCGCCCGGATGCTCGGCGCTGCGGCGCGCCATGGATCACCGAGGCGGGTTGGTGCAACTCAAAATGCGCTGTCGGTCAATGCCGGGGTGCCCTGCGACAATCGGGAGATGCCTTTCGCCCCATTGCAAAACGACACTTTCCTGCGAGCCTGCTGGCGCCAGGCCACCGACCACACGCCCGTCTGGCTCATGCGCCAGGCCGGCCGCTACCTGCCGGAGTACGTTGCCACCCGCGCCAAGGCGGGCAGCTTCATGGGACTGGCCACCAACACCGACTACGCCACCGAGGTCACGCTGCAGCCGCTGGAGCGCTACCCGCTCGACGCGGCCATCCTGTTTTCCGACATCCTGACGGTGCCCGACGCCATGGGCCTGGGCCTGTCGTTCGAGGCCGGCGAGGGCCCGCGCTTTGCGCGCCCGGTGCGCGACGAAGCGGCCGTGGCCGCGCTCGAAGTGCCCGACATGGACAAGCTGCGCTACGTGTTCGATGCCGTGGCCTCGATCCGCAAGGCGCTGGACGGCCGCGTGCCGCTGATCGGCTTCTCGGGCAGCCCGTGGACGCTGGCCTGCTACATGGTGGAAGGCGCGGGCTCCAGCGACTACCGCCTTGTGAAGAGCATGCTCTACGGCCGCCCCGACCTCATGCACCGCCTGCTGGCCGTGAATGCCGACTCGGTGGCCACCTACCTCAACGCCCAGATCGACGCCGGCGCGCAGGCCGTGATGGTGTTCGACAGTTGGGGCGGCGTGCTGGCCGACGGCGCGTTCCAGGAATTCAGCCTCGCCTACACGGCCCGCGTGCTGGCCGGCCTCAAACGCACCGGCGCCGACGGCCAGCCCGTGCCGCGCATCGTGTTCACCAAGGGCGGCGGCCTGTGGCTCGACGCCATGCGCGAGCTCGACTGCGAAGTGCTGGGCGTCGACTGGACCGTGAACCTGGCCTCGGCGCGAAAGCAGATCGCCGAAGGCTCGGACGGCAAGGCCAAGGCCCTGCAGGGCAACATCGACCCCAACGTGCTGTTCGCGCCGCCCGCGCAGATCGAGGCCGAGGTGGCGAAAGTGCTGCAGGCTTTCGGCAAGCCCCACGCCGACCGCAACGCCAAGGGCCCCACGCACATCTTCAACCTGGGCCACGGCATCAGCCAGTTCACGCCACCAGAGCATGTGGCGGCGCTGGTGCAGGCGGTGCACGCCCAGTCGCGCGCGCTGCGCGGTTAACACTGCAATCTTCGGACGCGGGCCGGCGGGGCGCTGAGCCGCCCCGTAAAGTTGGTACGAAGCCGTTTGTCAAGCGCAAAAACGGCATATCGGTCTGACTTATGCACAAAACCCGTGTTGCACTGCGCAAGATTTTCCGGGGGACCTCCCTCTTTGCTCCTAAAGAGATAGCGACGCTAAGTTGTTGATTTATATAGGATTTGAACTTTGCTTTTTTTCCGGGCATTCCAGCCAGAGCCTTGATTTTCAAGGCCCCGCGGCGAATCGAGCTGGCTTGTCAACAAAGTTATCCACAGAAACTCTGGACGGCCTCCAAAGCTCTGAAAAATCAACAACTTAAGCGCTCTTGCTCAAAGTCTCCTTAACAAACCTTTCCAAGAAGGACCGCTCATCTCCACAGCCGGCCTCCCCTCAGACAGCGCTTCCCAGCCGACGAACGGTGCGCCACCGGCCCTGCCGTGGCGGCTCGACATCGCGGTGCAGACGCCCGCGCACGCCGCGCTCGGCGACCTGCTGAGCTACGCCAGCGCCGAGCCCATGCCGCCCGGCACGCTGGTGCGCGTACCGCTGGGCAAGCGCGAGGTGCTGGGCGTGGTCTGGAACGAGCCGGTTTCGCTGGTGGATGCCGAGCCCGACATGGCACTGAAGCCCGTGGGCGCGGCGCTCGACGCGCTGGCCCCGCTGGGCGAGGCCTGGCGCGACCTCGTGGCCTTCGCAGCGCGCTACTACCAGCGCTCGATCGGCGAGATCGCGCTGGCCGCCCTGCCGCCGCAGCTGCGCGACCTGTCGACGACGCAGCTGGCGCGCCGCCTCAAGCGCAAGACGACGGCCGGGCCAGTGGCCGAGACAGCCGAATCGGCGAACCTGATCGCGCTGAGCGCGGAGCAGACGGCCGCCCTGGCGCGCATCGAAGCCGAAGCAGGTACTTTTTTGCTGGTCGGCAGCACAGGCAGCGGCAAGACCGAGGTCTACCTGCGCTGCGTGGCCGACCTGCTGGCGCGCGACCCCGAGGCGCAGGCGCTGGTGATGGTGCCCGAGATCAACCTCACGCCGCAGCTCGAAGCCCGCTTCAAGGCCCGCTTCGGCGAAGAGGCTGTGGTGTCGCTGCACAGCGGCATGACCAATCCGCAGCGGCTGGCGAGCTGGCTGGCGGCGCACAGCGGCGCGGCGCGCATCGTGCTGGGCACGCGCATGGCGGTGTTCGCATCGATCCCGGGGCTGAAGCTCATCGTGGTCGACGAGGAGCATGACCCGAGCTACAAGCAGCAGGAAGGCGCGCGCTATTCCGCGCGCGACCTCGCCGTGTGGCGCGGCCAGCGCGAAAAGGCCAAGGTAATCCTGGGCTCGGCCACGCCTTCGCTCGAGAGCTGGCACCAGAGCCGGCCCGCCGAAGGCGAAGACCCGGGCGGGCGCTATGTGCGGCTGGCCATGCCCTCGCGCATTGGCGCGGGCGAGTTACCGGCCGTGCGCTTGGTCGACATGAATTTGCAGCCGCCAAAGACGGTGATTTCGGGCGCGCTGCTCGACGCCATCGGCCAGCGCATCGCGCGCGGCGAGCAGAGCATGATCTTCTTGAACCGGCGCGGCTACGCACCGGTGTTGGCCTGCGGCGACTGCGGCTGGAAAAGCGAATGCCCGCACTGCAGCGCCTACCGCGTGTTCCACAAGATCGACCGCACCCTGCGCTGCCACCACTGCGGCTTTACCGAGCGCGTGCCGCGCGCCTGCCCGGCCTGCGGCAACCCCGACATCGCGCCCGTGGGCCGCGGCACCGAGCGGCTCGAAGAGCACCTGGCCGAGCTGTTCTCGGCTGTGAAGCACCCGGATGGCAGCGCGGTACGCATTGCGCGCATCGACGCCGACAGCACCAGGAAGCAGGGCGCGCTCGAATCGCAGCTCGCAGCCGTGCACGCGGGCGAGATCGACGTGCTGGTCGGCACGCAGATGATCGCCAAGGGCCACGACTTCCGCCGCATCACGCTGGTGGCGGCGGTGAACCCCGACGGCGCGCTGTTCTCCAGCGACTTCCGCGCGCCCGAGCGGCTGTTCAGCCTGCTGATGCAGTCGGCCGGCCGCGCGGGCCGCGATGCCGCGTATCTCGCAGCGCAGGGCGCGAAGGCCGAGATGTGGATCCAGACGCACCATGCGCAGCACCCGCTGTTCATGGCGCTGCGCAAGCACGACTACGCCAGCTTCGCGCAGCAGCAGCTCGACGAGCGCCGCGCGGCCGGCATGCCTCCCTTCGCGTTCCAGGCACTGCTGCGGGCCGACGCGAGAGAGCAGTCGGTGGCGCAGGGCTTCCTGAACATGGCGGCAGACCAGGCCGAGGCACTGCCGGGCTCCGACCTCGTCACGCGCTACCCGGCGGTGCCGCTGGCGATCCAGCGCGTGGCCAATGTGGAGCGTGCGCAGATGCTGATCGAAAGCCCCTCGCGCACCGCACTGCAGCGGCTGCTTGCGGGCTGGCAGCCGCTATTGCACGAGTTGCGGCGCACGCCGGAGGGCAAAGGCGTGATCCGCTGGCTCGTCGACGTCGATCCGCACAGCATCTGAGCCGATGGATCGGCGACTGGTCAACCTGAGACCGCGGTTTCAGTGGTAGCCAGTGGGCTCCTTGCCCATGTCCACATAACGCAGCTCGTTGTGCCTGCGCCGCGCGATGCTCACGGGCCACGCGAACACCACGAGGCTCAGCGCGGCGAGCGCGAGCCCGGTGGCGGTGCCGAACTTGCCGGCATGCCAGAACCAGCCGACGCCGGCGAGACAGGCCAACCACAGCAGGATGCGAAAAAGAATTGCCATTGCGCGCCCCTTCACACCTTTGACTTGCAAGCACTGTAGCAGCGCATCTGCAAACTCAAGCATTCATCTGAAGTCATAGCGATATCTATGCCTTACGGCCTGCCTTGGCCTACCCGAAAATTTGTGAAAAAAGAGTTGACGACATGCCCCGGCGCTGCTCAAGCTGTAACAGCGCGCGAACTCCTCGCGGGTTTCGCGTTCCAAGCAAGCTCGTCTATTGAAGGCAAAGGGTAGGTCGCCGTGAAACCGCCGTCTTTCTCAGGTTGGGTTCTCTCGCTCGCGTCGTGCTTCGCCTGCGTTCTTGCCGCACCCATTGCTTCGGCGGCCGAGCTCGATCTGCAGGGCAGCCGCCTGGTGGTGTCGGGCATGCTCGACGGCACCGCAATCAAGGAATTCACCGACCAGCTGGGCAGTGGAACGGTCCATACCGTGGTCTTCGAGGACTCGTTCGGCGGCACCGCCGAAGCAGCGGGCGCATACGCCGACGCCATCCGCGCGAGCGGCGTGCAGACCGAAATACGAGGCCAGTGCATGGCCGCCTGCGCATACGCCTTCCTGGCCGGCAAGACGCACCGCTTCGGCTATGGCCTGCAGGTCAACGGCATCCTGCTGCCGGTCGCGTCGCGCCCCACGGCTGCCGAGCTGGCAATACGTTGGCGCGGCGACGAGGCCCACAAGACGCTGGCCGACTTCACGCCCACCGCCGCTCCCTCCGCAGCCAAGCCGGTGGAAGCCAGCGCCCCGCCCGTCTTCAAGGACAACTGGCAGCCTGACCACGGCGTGCTCTTCACCGCGAGCCCGACGCTCTTCGGCCGCATCTACAACACCTACTACTGCGACGGCACGCAGGGCCGCGACTTCTCGAAGTGCGAGCGCCTTGCCGATGCCGACCCGTACAAGCTCGGCGTCCTAACCCCGTAGCACGCTCACCGCGAGCGGAAAGCTGAAGAAGGCAATCGCCGTCGTCCATAGGATGATGCGCGCGATGCGCCCGTTGTCCGCGCCGAAGCGCTCGGCCAGCATCGACACGTTGCTCGCGCTCGGCAGCGCCGCGACCAGCACGATCACCACCAGCGCCGCATGCGACAGCGGCAGCCCGAGCGCAATGGCGCCGAGCCCCAGGCCCCACACCAGCAGCGGGTGCGCGAGCAGCTTCACCGCCACCACCGGTAGCACGTCGCTCCATGCCGCCTTGGTCGCAGGGCTGCGCGCCGTGGTTCCCATGGCCTCCGCTACGGCCGCGCTGGCGCCATGCTCGCGCGCCAGCAGCGCCGAGCGGGCCAGCACCGCCCCGATGGTGAAAAGCGCCACCGGCGAGGCCGCATCGGCCAGCATGGCGATGGTGCGCTCGATGGGCCCCGGCAGCGGCCAGCGCGCAGCCGACAGCATCACGCCCAGCAGGATCGACCACGGCATCGGGTTGACCAGAATCCCGCGCAGCGCCTTGCGCGCCGCCTGCGTGGCACCGCGCCGCCCCGCGCCACCCGCACCGTCGAGGCGCGACAGCGCAATGCACAGCGACGAAGTCACCACGAGGTCGAACGCGATCGTGATGATCATCGGCCCCGCTGCCTGAACCCCAAGAATGGCCACCAGCAACGGCACGCCCATGAAGCCGGTGTTCGGAAACGCCGCCACCAGCGCGCCGAAGGCCGCGTCGTTCCAGCCGATGCGCGCATTGCGCGTGAACGTCACCACGCCGGCCACCACGGCCAGCGCGCTGATGCCCCAGACCAGTGCGACGCTGCCGTCCAGCAACTGGCCGATCGGCGTGCCTGCGCCGAAGCGCAGCAGCATGCACGGCAGCGCGAAATACAGCACGAAGGTGTTGAGGCCGGGAATGGCGTCCAGCGGCAGGATGCGGGCGCGGGCCGCGCCGTAGCCGGCCGCGATTAACGCGAAGAAAGGGAAGGTAACAAGGAATACAGGCAGCACCAGACCATTGTCGTTGCCCACCAGCAGGCTGCATCGGCGTGTCTGGCCTACAACCCCGCAGGGGCCGGCCCCGTATCATTGCCCGCTTTGCGCCTGCCGTTCCCCACGGCGTTCTTCACGGCCTTTTTCCGGTTCTCTTTTTCTCCAATGTCTCACGGTCTCAATCCCGCGCAGCTCGAAGCTGTCAACTACATGTACGGTCCCTGCCTGGTGCTTGCCGGTGCGGGCTCGGGCAAGACGCGGGTGATCACTCACAAGATCGGCCGCCTCATCCAGTCGGGCATCGCGCCCCAGCGCATCGCGGCCATCACCTTCACCAACAAGGCAGCTGCAGAAATGCGCGAGCGCGCAAAGGACCTGATCGGCAAGGACGCACGCAAGGTCGTGGTCTGCACCTTCCACGCGCTGGGCGTGCGCATGATGCGCGAGGACGGCGCCGTGCTCGGCCTGAAGAAGGCCTTCAGCATCCTCGACAGCGACGACGTCACCAAGATCCTGAAAGACGCCGGCGGCACCACCGACGCGGCCACCGCCCGCATCTGGCAGTGGACCATCAGCAAGTGGAAGAACATGGGCCTGAACGCCGCGCAGGCCGAGGCCCAGGCCGCGGACGACAACGAGCGCATCACCGCGAAGATCATGGGCCGCTACGAAGAGCGCCTGGCGGCCTACCAGAGCGTGGACTTCGACGACCTGATCGGCATGCCGCTGAAGCTGCTCTACGAATTTCCCGAGGTGCGCGCCAAGTGGCAGGCCGCGCTCGGCCACATCCTGGTGGACGAATACCAGGACACCAACGCCACCCAGTACGAAGTGCTCAAGGCCCTGGCCGGCGAGCGCGGCCACTTCACCGCGGTGGGCGACGACGACCAGTCCATCTACGGCTGGCGCGGCGCCACGCTCGACAACCTGCGCAAGCTGCCGGTCGACTACCCCAAGCTCAAGGTCATCAAGCTGGAGCAGAACTACCGCTCCACCAGCGCCATCCTGCGCGCGGCCAACAACGTGATCGGACCCAACCCCAAGCTGTTTCCGAAAACGCTGTTCTCCGAGCTCGGCGAAGGCGAGCCGGTGCGCATCGTCGATGCCGACAGCGAAGTGCATGAGGCCGAGCGCGCCGTGGCGCGCATCGTGAGCATCCGCGCGGGCGACGCCATCACGCAGGGCAAGCAGCACAAGGAGTTCCGCGACTTCGCCATTCTTTACCGCGCCAACCACCAGGCGCGCGTGTTCGAGCAGGCGCTGCGCAAGGCGCAGATTCCGTACAAGGTCTCGGGCGGCCAGAGCTTCTTCGACCGCGCCGAAATCAAGGACCTTTGCGGCTGGTTCCGCCTGTGGGTCAACAACGACGACGACCCGGCATTCCTGCGTGCCATCACCACGCCCAAGCGCGGCATCGGCCACACCACGCTCGCGAGCCTGGGCACCTTCGCGAGCCAGTACAAGCTGAGCCTGTTCGAGGCGTTGTTCAGCCCCTCTCTGCCGAGCGTGATGCCCAAGCGCACGCTCGAAGGCATCCACGAGTTCGGCCGCTACATCAACGACCTGGAATACCGGGCGCGCCGCACCATGGGCGCGGAAGACTCGCGCACCTTCATGCTCGACTGGCTGAAGGAGATCGACTACGAGAAGCACCTCTACGACGGCGAAGACAGCGAAGCCGCCGCGGCCTCGCGCTGGACCAACGTGCTCGAGTTTGTCGACTGGATGTCGCAGCGCGCCGGCGGCACGCTCGACGACGCCTCGGGCGCCAACGACAACATCGAGACCGAACGCAAGAGCCTGCTCGAAGTGGCGCAGACCATCTCGCTGCTGTCGACCATCAGCGAGCGCGAACAAGACCAGGACGTGGTCACGCTCTCGACGCTGCACGCCTCCAAGGGCCTCGAATGGCCGCACGTGATGCTGATCGGCGTGAGCGAGGGCCTGCTGCCCTTCAAGCTCGACGACGACAACGGCCGCCAGCAGAAGGTGAGCGAAGACACGCTGCAGCGGCTGCAGGAAGAGCGCCGCCTGATGTACGTGGGCATCACGCGCGCGCAACGCAGCCTGGCCGTGAGCTGGACCAAGAAGCGCAAGCAGGGCCGCGAAATGGTGCCCTGCATACCCAGCCGCTTCATCGCCGAGATGGGCCTCGACAAAGAGACCATCAAGGAAGACCCGCGCGAAAAGCTCAAGGCGCTGCGCGCCGAGTTCGCGCGCAAGGCGCAAGACAGCGCGGCGAAGGCGGCAGCAGCCGCAGCAGCGCCATGAGGACGACCGCCACTGCCGCGCTGCTGGCTGGCGCCCTCCTCGCCCTGTCGGGCTGCGCCTCCACCCGGGGCAGCGCCGACTGCCCCGCCGACGCGCGCGACCTGCCGGTGCAATCGCTCTACGGCCGCTGGGAAGCGCGCTTCGACAACCTGCCGGCCGTGGCCGCCGTACAGCTCGGCAAGCACCCCGACTACGACGGCGTGCGCGGCACCATCACGCGCAACGGCGCCAACCCGGCGAAGGCCACGGTCGCGCAGCTCGCGGGCGACGTGGACGACGAAGGCGCGCTCTCCATCGACGAATCGCAGGACGGCCGCGCCATCAGCGGCGTGTGGTCGGGCAAGCTGCAAACCGGCTCCTGCGGGCGCGAATTCAGGGGCACGTGGCGCAACGCCGCGGACGAAAGCACGCATCCCTTCGTGCTCAGCAAGACGGTTGCCCAGGAAGGAAAGCAATGACGACGACACGACGACAACCTCGTTTCAACCTCCGCACGCTCGCGGCCGTGGCCGCCTGCCTGGGAGGCGGCGCCGCGGTGCATGCGCAGGCCGTGGACAAGCCGGCGAGCCCGCTGGCCGACTCCCAGCTCACCTGGCAGCAGTGCGCCGCGCTCGGCGCCAGCAACGAAGCGCGCCTGGCCTGCTTCGACCGCTGGGCGCAGCAGCAGACGCTGCCATCGGTGTCGGTGCCCGTGGCGCCGCCCGTGCTGGCGACCACGCAGCCGCCGGTGGACTCATCGATCCCGGCCACGCGCATCGTCTCGGTCGCCACCACCGAAGGCTGCCGCGACCGCCAGTACTCGGCGCTCTCGCGCTTCTGGGAACTTGAGAACGCTACCGACTGCGGCACCTTCGGCTTCCGCGGCTACCGCCCGCTCAACGTGTCGGTCTCGGCCGCCACCAAGAAGCCCGAGACGCCGACCTCGCCCTCGGCCGGCCACACCGCCGACCCGGTCGCCTACCAGGCCAACGAGATGCGCATCGGCCTGTCGGTGCGCACCAAGCTCGCGCAGGGCATGCTCACGCAGGACGACCCGACCAAGAAAGACTCGCTGTGGTTCGCCTACAGCCAGCAGTCGACCTGGCAGCTGTTCAACGGCGCCATCTCGCGGCCCTTCCGCACCACCGACCACGAACCCGAGCTGATGTACGTCTACCCGACCGACTTCAAGCTGCCGGGCGGCTGGCGCTGGCGCTATTCGGGCCTGGGCATCGTGCACCAGTCGAACGGCCAGACCCTGCCGCTGTCGCGCAGCTGGAACCGCGTGTACCTGATGGGCGGCGCCGAGCTCGACGACCGCTTCACCATCACCGGCCGCATCTGGAAGCGCATTTCCGAGAGCGCCGCCAAGGACGACAACCCCGACATCGCCGACTACTACGGCCGCGCCGAAATCACCGGCCGCTGGAACCTCAACCGCGACAACCAGCTCGCCGTGACCGTGCGCAACAACCTGCGCGACAGCGGCCGCGGCTCGGTGCGCCTCGAATGGCTCAAGGCCATCGGCGACCCGACCAAGAGCAACCTGCGCTTCCACACGCAGCTGTTCTCGGGCTATGGCGACACGCTGGTGGACTACAACCGCAAGCGCACGGTGCTGAGCATTGGCCTCAGCCTCGTCGATTTCTGATTCACTTCACACGTCGTTCCACACCATGAGTGCAGACCTGTCCCCCGTCGACCTGTCCCCCCTCGACGATATGCAGCGCGAGATCATCGCGGCGCTGCATGTCGCGCCCGTCTTCGATGCCGCCCACGAGCTGGAACGCCGCACCGACTTTCTCGCCAGCTACCTGAAGCGCACCGGCCTGAAGACGCTGGTGCTGGGCATCAGCGGCGGCGTCGATTCGCTGACCGCCGGCTGCCTCGCGCAGCGCGCCGTCGAGCGGCTGCGCGCCACGGGCTACGACGCCACCTTCATCGCGATGCGCCTGCCCTACGGCGTGCAGAAGGACGAAGCCGAAGCGCAGGCCTCGCTCGCGGTGATGAAGCCCGACCGCACCATCACCGTCGACATCCGCCCCGCCGCCGACGGCATGCTCGCCGCACTGAAGGCCGGCGACCTCACCTTCCGCGACGCGGCGCACGAAGATTTCGTGCTCGGCAACATCAAGGCACGCCAGCGCATGATTGCGCAGTTCGCGGTGGCCGGCGCGCACGACGGCATCGTCATCGGCACCGACCACGCGGCCGAGGCGCTGATGGGCTTCTTCACCAAGTTCGGCGACGGCGCGGCCGACATCACGCCGCTCACGGGCCTCAACAAGCGCCGCGTGCGCGCGGTGGCACAGCTGCTGGGCGCGCCCGACGCGCTGGTCTACAAGGTGCCGACCGCCGACCTCGAATCACTGGTGCCGGGCAAGCCCGACGAAGACGCCTTCGGCGTCACCTACGAGCAGATCGACGACTTCCTCGAAGGCAAGCCGGTGTCGGCCGCGGCCCGCCAGATCATTCTTGCGACGCATCGCAAGAGCGCCCACAAGCGCGCGCTGCCCGTCGAGCCCTTCTGACGGCGGCGGTTGCGGGGTGCGTGGCGGCAAAGTGCAGGATCGCTGGCCGGTGTATCAACAAGCGGGCTGAGGCCTTCGCAACAAACCATGACACACGACGACATGCGACAGACCTTCGACACGATGCGCGCCGCGAGCCTGCGCGCACAGACGCCGCCATGGAGCGAGCGCGCCGACCGTCTGAAGCGCCTGCGTGCGCTGGTGAAAGACAACCGCCAGGAAATCGCCGCCGCCATCAGCACCGACTTCCATCACCGGGCCGCACAAGAAACCGAGCTTGCCGAAGTGTTCCCCAGCATCGAGGGCCTCCAGCACGCACTCGCGCACGGCAAGGCATGGATGCGCGTGCGCCGCCGCTCCACCGGCCTGTGGTTCAAGCCCGCATCGTCGCGGATCATGCCGCAGCCGCTGGGCGTGGTGGGCATCGTGGTGCCGTGGAACTACCCGCTGTACCTGGCGGTGGGGCCAATGACCGCGGCGCTGGCGGCTGGCAACCGCGTGATGGTGAAGCAGTCGGAGTTCACGCCGCGCTTCGCCGAGCTGTTCGCCGCGCTGGTGCGAAAGCAGTTTGCGGAAGACGAGATCGCCATCGTCAACGGCGACGCCGAGACCGCGCGCGCCTTCTCCAGCCTACCCTTCGATCATTTGCTGTTCACCGGCTCGACCGCCGTCGGCCACCACGTGATGCGCGCCGCGAGCGAGCACCTCACGCCGGTGACGCTTGAACTGGGCGGCAAGTCGCCGGCGATCATCGGGCCCGATGCCAACTTCGACAAGGCCGTCGAACGCATCCTGGTCGGCAAGACACTCAACGCGGGCCAGACCTGCATCGCGCCCGACTACGTGCTGGTGCCCGAAGGCCAGCAGCAGCGCTTTGCCGACAGCGCCCGGCGCGTGTTCGCCTCGATGTACCCGGCGCTGGCCACCAACACCGACTACACGAGCATCGTGAGCCCGCGCCACTTCGCGCGGCTGCAGGAGCTGTCGGCCCTGGCGCAGGAGCAAGGCGCCTCTGCCCTGCCCTTGTCCGACACCGCACCTGACCCTGCAACGCGCCGCTTCCCGCCCGTGCTGCTGACCGGCGTGAACGACGGCATGCGCGTGATGCAGGAGGAAATCTTCGGCCCGCTGCTGCCAGTGCTGACCTACAAGGGCATCGACGAAGCCATTGCGTACGTCAACGCGCACCCTCGCCCGCTCGCTCTCTACTTGTTCGAGAAGAACCGCGCGACCATCGACCGCGTGATGGAAAACACAGTGACTGGTGGCGTTTCAATCAACGAGACCCTGCTGCACGTCGCGCAAGACAACCTGCCCTTCGGGGGTGTAGGCGCCAGCGGCATGGGCGCGTACCACGGCGAACACGGCTTCGAGACGTTCTCGAAGATGAAGCCGATCTTTCACCAATCAGCGCTGAACGGCCTGGGCCTGTTCAAGCCGCCCTATGGCAAGACCTTCGAACGGATGATGAAACTGCTGGTGCGCTGAAGGATCAGCGCGCGGGGTCAGCGCGTGACGACCGTCCAGCGCCCGGCCGCGATCTCCGCGGCGTAGGGCGCGGGAATGCTGGCGCCGTAGCTGTTGTCGCAAACGACGGCGTCGTAGCTGCAGACAGCCTGGCCCCTCGCGTCGTACAGGGTCCAGCGCACCTGCGTGCCGTCGGGCGCTTCATGCACCACCTGCATCGAGGGCGCGCCGATGTTGGCGCCCACGTGGGCATAGCGCGCGTCAACAGTCATGGGCACATGGGGCGGAAAGGGCTGGTTGCCGGGCAGGTCGAACCATTCGTCATGAGCGAGCATGCTGCGCTCGGCGACCTTCCAGACGCGATGCCGCAGGAAGTGCTGGTCGGCATAGCGCGCAGAGAACGGCCGGCTCTTCAGGTACGCGCGCATGTCGCCCGCGATGTCTGAGAAGACGCCCTGGCACGCACCCCACATGCCGGCGAGTATCAGCTCGGTGTGCGAGTGGTAGTCGCGCATGACGTGGAACCAGCGGTCCGACGCGCACCACGCGCGCACGGCAGCCTGGTCGCGCGTGGACAGCAGCGAGTCGGCATCGCGGAACTGCACGCGGTCGATATCGCGATCGTCGAGCGCGAGAAAACGCCACATGGTGCCCGGCAGGTCTTCGCCGCCGACTGAACGCACGTCGACCACCGACGCGCCCGCATGCACCAGCCGCTCGCACACCGCCTCCGGCACCGAGGCATCGACGTAGAAGCGGCAGACCCACGCCGGAAAGAACTCGTGCGCGGCCCGCACGTTGAGCAGCGCCATCTCGCAGTAGCGCGGATCGCTGCCGAACAGACTGAACGCGATGACGTTGCGATGGCGGCTTCTTTCGTCGAAGCACCGCGGCACGGGCGAATCGACCGTGGCAGCGACTACTTCCGTCGCAGCCTCCTGCAGCTTGAGCCACAGCGACACCGAGCCGAACTCGCCCGCCTCGTCCCGCTTGCCCAACTGCCCCGCCGCTTCCGCCAGTCCGTCGTAGGTGTTCGCGGTCTTCAACTCGCTGGCGACGCGGCAGTAGAGGCGGTAGGCCTGCTGCGGCTGGTCGAGCCGCATCAGGCACAGCGCAACGTCGGCCAGCGGCTGCGGGCTGTGCGTGGCCTGCCAGGCCTGCATTGCGAACTTGTGCGCCTGCGCGTAGTCGCCCCGCGCGAAGGCGGCGCGGAACTGCTCGCCCAGCGCATTCAGCGCCTGCTGCGTGAGCGCGGGCCTGCGGCCCGGAATCACCGGTTGTCTTCTCTTCACACGCTGCTCCTCAGCGCTCGCGCAAGGCTTCGCGCGCCTTGTTCAGCGGCTTGACCAGGTAGTCGAGCACTGACTTGCTGCCGGTGTGGATGTCTACCGTGGCGATCATCCCGGGCACGATCGGGAAGCTCTGCCCGCTGCTGTTGTTCAGGTGGTCCGCGTCGGTGCGGATGTACACGCGGTAGTAATACACGTCGCGCTTCACGTCGTCCTGGATGGTGTCGGGCGAAATGGTCGTCACCTTGCCCGGCAGGCCGCCGAAGATGGCGTAGTCGTAGGCCGTCACCTTCACCGTTGCGTCCTGCCCCGGGTGGATGAAGGCCACGTCGCGCGGCGAGATGCGCGCCTCGACCAGCAGCTTTTCGTCCAGCGGCACGATCTCCATGAGCTTGCCGCCCGGGGGCAGCACGCCGCCCACGGTGGTCACGGCGATGTCCTTCACAATGCCGCGCACCGGCGAAGCGAAGGTCAGCCGAGTGAGCGAGTCGGAGCGCCCGCGCGTCACCGAGCGCTGCGCCTCGATTTCCGCATTCGCCTTCGCGAGCTCTTCGCGTGCCTTCACGGAGTACTGGCTCTTGATGTCCGCGGCTTTGGTCTCGGCCTCGTTGATCTGGCGCTTGAGGCGCAGCACTTCCACGTCGCTCGCAGCGCCGCGCGACACCAGCGGCTCTGTCAGCGCGAGTTCGCGGCGCATCAGCACCAGCGCCTGCGTCACGCCAGCGAGGCTGCTCGACAGCTGCTCGCGGCGCGACTGGTAGAGCGCGGTTTCGGTGCGCACGAGGTCGGCGTCCGACTGCACCTCGGGCGGAAACGCCAGCGACGTGCCACCCACCTCGGCCGCCAGGCGCGCCGACATGGCAAGCGCGGCACGCACGCGCGAGGCGCTTTCCTGCACGGTCGACTCGGTCTTGGTCCTGTCGAGCTGCGCGAGCACCTGCCCCGCATCGACGATGTCGCCCTCGCGCACCTTCAGGTCCACCAGGATGCCGCCTTCGAGCGACTGGATCATCTGCTCCTTCGACGAGGGCACCACCTTGCCCGTGCCGGTGGACACCTCGTCGAGCTTGAAAGACCACGCCCAGGCCAGCAGCGCGACCAGCGCCGTCCCGACGATCCACACGACCAGCGAGGCGCGCGGCAGCGGCGGCTCGGCCGGCGAATAGCTCACTACGGGAGGCGTCTTCGGGCGCGGAAGCTGTGCTCCCTGCTTGCCCTGCCCGACCTGTGTTCCCTTTGCGCCCTGCGGGTCGGCAACCCCGGCCGCGGCACCGGCCACCACCGCCACACTGCTGGCGCCTCGTGGGCGGGTTGTCTCAGGTGTTGTTGCCATGCGAAAGCTCTCCAATAATCCGGTCCCTCGGCCCGTCCATCACGATGCGGCCGCTGTCGATCACGATGATGCGGTCCACCCAATGCAGCACCGGCATGCGGTGCGTTGCCACCACCAGCGTGCGCGACCCCAGCCAGGCGCCCACCGACTCGATCACCTGGCGTTCGGTGACTTCGTCGAAGTGCGCGGTCGGCTCGTCCAGCAGCAAGACGGAAGGCTGGCGTATCAGCGTGCGCGCGAGCAGCAGCGCCTGCCGCTGACCGCCCGAGAGTCCGAGTCCGCCTTCGTGGATCAGGTCGTCCAGCCCCTCGGAACGCGAATGCACGAAGGGCAAGGCGCCCGCCATCGTGATGGCCTCCAGTACCTGCGCATCGGTCGCCAGCGGCATGCCCATGGTGACGTTCTCGCGGACGGTGCCGTAGAAAAGCCGCGCGTTCTGCGTGAGCAGCCCCAGGTCGCGGCGCAGGTCGGCCGGGTCGATCAGTGCGAGGTCGAGCGAATCGAGCGCCACGTTGCCGCGCTGCGGTGCCTGCAGGCCGGCCAGCAGCTGCAGCAGCGTGGACTTGCCCGCGCCCATGCGGCCCAGCAGAGCGACCTTCTCACCGGCCTGGATCTGCAGCTGCGCGCATGAGAACGCCGAGCTCTTGTCGTCCTTGCCGTAGCGAAACTCGACGCCCGTGACGTTGTAGCGGCCCTGCAGCGCTGGCACATGCACCAGCCGCGCGCTCTCGGGCTGGTCGACCGGGCGCTGCATGAGCTGGTCGAGTCCGGCGCGCGCCACCTTGGCCTGCTGCCAGCGCGCGAACACACCCGACAGCTGCGCCAGCGGCGCGATCATGCGCGACGCCAGAATCGACGAGCCGACCAGCGCACCGGTCGTCATGTCGCCCCTCATCACAAGGAAGCAGCCCGCGAGCAGCATCACCGCGTAGACGATGGTCTGCACCTCCTGCGTCCAGGTCATGAGCAGGCCCGTGAGAAAGCGCTGTCGCATGCTGACGCCGGCAGAGACCTCGTTGGCATGGTTCCACTGGTTCTGGAAGCGCGGCTCGGCGCGCATGAGCTTGATGTCCTCGATGCCCTCGACGGCCTCGACCAGCAGCGCATTGCGCAGCGCCGATTCGCGCATGCCTTCGCTGGCCAGCCGCGCGAGTGGCTTCTGGATCAGCAGTCCCGGAATCACCAGCAACGGCACCGCCGCCAGCGCAACCAGCGCGAGCGGGCCAGCGACCATCCACAGCACAACCAGGAAGAGAAAAAAGAACGGCAGGTCGGCCACCGCGCCGATGGTGGTGGAGGTGAGCAGTTCGCGCACTTGCTCCACTTCGCGCACCTGCGCGATGAAGGAGCCGGTGGACTTCGAGCGTGCGTCGGTGCGCACCCTCAAGGCATGGCCGAAGACCAGGTCCGACACCTTGAGGTCGGCACGCTTGCCGATCACGTCGGAAATGTGCGTGCGCGATATACGCAGCAAGAATTCGAAGACCACGGCGAGCATGACGCCGCCGAACAGCACCCACAGCGTCGACTCCGACTGCGCGGGCACCACGCGGTCGTAGATCTGCATCGAGAAGATCGTCGAGGCCAGTGCCAGCACGTTGGCAAAGACCGAGGCCAGGATGATGTCGCCGTAGCGGCGCCAGTCGCGCAGGGCGATGGTCCAGAACCAGTTGGGCTTGTAGGGCTTGACGTAGTCGTCCACACGCGCGTCGGGCACGGCGGTGTTGGGCCGCAGGATGGCGACGCGCTTCGCACGCTGGCGCAGCTCGTCGATGGGCAGCGCCGTCTCCAGCCCGTGGTCGCCGCCGAGCAGTACGCCGAGTTTTCCTCGGCCGTCAGCGGTGCGCACGACGCCGATCTCGCCGTTGTCGAACTCCACCACCAGCGGCAGCCGCCACGGGTCGATCTGCGCGTTGGAGAACGCGTCCAGCCGCAGCGCCAGTCCAAGCTGCCGCGCCATGTGATCGAGCAACGTGTCGAACGGCGCGCCGCGCTCCCAGGCGAGCGAGACGCGCACGCTCTCTTCCGAAGCGCCAATGCCGTAGTGGCGGGCGACGAAGAGCATGGCGTCGAGCCAGCTCGTGTACTGCGGGGGCAGACTCATGGAAGCAGTTCCATTCCTTGAACAGTGGTGTTGTTGAGGCCGTAGTAAGTGCGGCCCTGGCCGGTTGCGCCGATGTAGCCGATGCGGCTGGCCCAGAGGTCGTGCAGCACGCCCTCCTGTTCAGCGGCGGCCTGATGGATCTCCTGCTCGGCATTGAGCAGGTCGAGGATGGAGCGGGAGCCGAGCTTGTATTGCTCGCGATAGAGGTCGCGCGCCTCGCCGATGCTTCGGCGCCTATCTGCGAGCACGCCCAGGCGCTCCTGCGCGCCGATGACCTGTTCCCGGAAATTGCGCGCCAGGTCGCCCGCGTTCAGGCGGGCGGTTTCGACGCGCATGCGCGCGGCCTCTTCGGCGGCGACTGCTGCGCGCTCCTGGGCGTCGAGCGCGCCGCCCTGGTAGAGCACGCTCGAAAGATTGAGCATGACCGAGTGGTACATGCCGTTGCGCTCCAGCGTGCTGGGGTTCACGCCGCCCATGGCCTTGTTGGCGGAAACGTCGAGGCTGATGGTGGGGTAGCGCTGGGCCCTGGCAACTTCGACCTGGGCCGAGGCCACGCGCCGCTCTGCCTCTGCAGTCAACACATCGGGCATGAGGCTGGCGTCGGGTAGCTGGTCGATGCGCAACTCGCTGGCCAGCCGTTCCGGCAGCGGAGCCACGGCCGGCGGTACCGACTTGCCCAGCAGCGTGCCCAGACGCTCCCTCCACTGCGCGAGCTGTGACTTGACCTGCAGCAGATTGGCACGCGCGCTGTCGACGCGCGACTCGGCCTGGATCGGGTCGGCCTTGGTGCTGATGCCCGCGCCGGCGCGCAGCCGTGCCGTCTCCAGAACCTTCTCGACGGCATTGACCTGCTCCTGCGCAATCGCGACGAGCGACTGGTAGCGGTGCGTCATGACTACGGCCTCGGCCGCCTGCTGCGCGACGGTATCGATCTGCTTGAGGATCGCGGCCTGCTGGCGCCGCACTTGTGCCTCCGACTGGTTGACTGCGCCGTCGACCTTGCCGAAGTCGTAAAGCATCTGCGATACGGAGGCCGTGGCCAGTGTGCCGGCGCCGCGCCCCCGGCCAGCGCCGGACGAACCGTTGTTGGCGCCCCCGCCCATGCCCACGCGCACCGTCGGGTAGTAGCCGGCCCGCGCCACGTCGACGCCGCCCGACTGCTGCGCCAGCGCGGCGATGGAGTCGGAGATGGACGGATGGCGCGCCACCGCCTGGCGCACCGCATCGGTCAGCTCCAGCGGCGTCGTGGTCTCGGGCGCCGAGGGCAGCTCGGGGCCGGGGCGCACGCCCATGTCCCGGGCCAGCGCACTCGGTGCGAGCCGCCGCGCTACCGTCAATCCGCCGGAGATGATCTGCGCGGCGGCCGGCATGCTGGCGAGGGCCAGCCATGCAGCCGTGGAGGCCGCGCAGAAGGTGGTAATGCCTGGTTTCACTCGGGTCGGTCCTCTTTGGAAACGCTGTCGGCCGCGCCAGGCTCGCGCAGCCGGTTCATGTAGATGGCCACGCGCTGGCGGCTGGCGGCCGGAAGGCTCGCCAGTTCGGCAGCGGCGGCCTCGGGTGGCACCACGCCCAACGGCGCTGCCACGAACAGCCAGTTGACGACGTGGAAGATGCCCTGCCATCCGTGGATGGCGTAGTTCTGTACGTCGATGAGCCGCGGCGTGCGCTGCTGGAAGCACTGCTTGAGTTCGGCATAGCCGGGCGGCAACGGCAGGGCCGCCACGTCGCGCCAGAAGGCTGTGTCGCGCCGCGGGCAGTCGTAGTGCATGCGCAGGAAGTCGCGAATGCCCGACCAGCACCGCGCATTGGCTTCGTTGAAGCCGTCGATCAGGTGGCCCGACACCACGCCATCGCCGGCGGTGACGATGCGCTCGAAGTTGCGCAGCTGCTCCAGCATCTGACCGATGGAAGTCGCCTCCAGCGGCTCCACGAAACCCGA
Source organism: Variovorax multivorans (assembly GCF_051216835.1). Classification (NCBI taxonomy): domain Bacteria; kingdom Pseudomonadati; phylum Pseudomonadota; class Betaproteobacteria; order Burkholderiales; family Comamonadaceae; genus Variovorax; species Variovorax multivorans. Next base: position 57,346 of record NZ_JBPJZL010000017.1, on the reverse strand, counting down.
GGCCAGCCCGATCGCCATGACGTTGCCGACCCACACCTGCTCGAAGTGGCCGGGCTCGAAGCGCAGAGTGCGCATCGGCTCGACATCCGGGCCGATGCGGCGATGGATCTCGTCGATGACCTGCGCCTCGTCGGTGTGCGCGCTGCTGAAGACATAGCCGGCGCCGACGCGCTCGACCAACGGGATCTGCCACATCCAGCCGGCCGGCATTGCGATGGCGCGCGTGACCAGCGACGGATTCTGCTGCGGATGCGGCATGTGAAACGGCACGGCGCGGTCGAGCAGCAGGTGCTCGGAGAACGAGCGCCAGCGAATGCCGAGCTTCTGGCCGATGCCCAGACGTGCCAGCCCCGAGGCGTCGATGAGCAGGTCAAGGTCGATGATTTCGCCGTCATCGATGCGCACGCCGCGCGCCATGTCCTGCGCGTCGCACATCAGCTCCTCGACACGGGCTTGCTGGTGCACCACGCCGCGCGAGACGGCCACGCGGCGCAGGTAGTCCGCCAGCTTGTGGCTGTCGAAATGGAAGGACGCCGACAGGCCCGACCTTGCTCCGAGCTGCAGCATCGCCGCCGCCTCCTGCTGCGATGCATTCGACGCGATCGCGGCAAAGCCGGGGATGTAGCGGTGAAGCTCGACGCCCTCGCGCACCATGCCGGAGAACAGCGGACGGAAGCCGCCCTCCATCCAGTCGGTTTCCTGCAGGCCGGGCCGGCCGAAGAGATGGTAGTAGCGGTCGTCCTCGGCTCCGGTGCGCCAGCCTTCGTAGGAGAAGCCCAGCTTGAAGGCCGCGCCGGTCTCGCGCACGAATTCGTTGACGTCGATGCCGTTGCGGCGCAGCGCGTCGATGAGGTTGAGCAGCCCGCCTTCTCCCACGCCGACGATGCCTATGTCGGGCGACTCGATCACCCGGATCTCGACCTGCGGCGCGAACATGCGGCGCAAGGTCAGGGCCGCGAACCAGCCTGCGGTTCCACCGCCGATGACGACGGCGCGGTTGATGTTGCGAAGATTGAGCATGTGTATGTTTCCCTGGGCCGGACCGAGAAAAGGGGCGCACCGGGGTGCGCCCCTTTTCTTTCATCCGGCGATGAGCGTCAGGCCAGCACGAGCTGGTGGTTGGCCAGCAGCGTGGCGAGGTCGGTAGTCACGCCGTTGAGCGTGATCAGCGCCGTTGCCGAATAGGCACTGCCCGATCCGTCGCGGTCGATGTTCAGCGTCGTGTTGCCGCCGCTGACCGTCACGCTCAGGTAGTTGCCGATGGCATCCCCCGAATCGATGGTGGCCACGCCGTTGATGTAGCGCGCCGCGCCATCCGCGTCGGCGGTGTAGCCCACCAGCAGATCCTTCAGCTCGATGCGGTCCGCATTGGCCGTGGCTTCGAAAGTCCCGACCTCGAACGAACTGACCGCGTCCGCACCGTTGCCGCCCGTGGCATCGGTGGCTGCGAGCAGCTTGTACAGCAGCGTGTCCTTGCCACCACCCGTCAGCTTGAAGGTGTCGTTGCCGGCACGCCCTTCGAACACGTTGTCTCCCGCGTTGTCGGTGAAAGTGTCGGCACCGCTGCCGCCTGCCAGGCCTTCGATGTTCTTGAAGGTCGCCGTACCGAAGCCGGTGTTCTGTGCGCCGGTGTTGCCCAGGTCGATGGTGAGCGGGGTGCTGCCCGCGAGCTTGTAGTCGACGACGTCGATACCGCCGGTGTTGCTCCAGGCCCTGATGCCGGACACCGTTACCGCACCGCCACCGCCCTCGTACTTGTCGCTGCCCTGGGTGGCGAAGAAGGTGTCGTTGTAGCCGGTTCCGACGATGCCGTTGCCGATGTCGGCGTTGGCGACGTTGGTCCCGGATTCAGTGGTCAGCACGAAGGCATGGTTTGCCTCGCCGGCCTTCAGCCCGGTCCAGGCGGCATTCACGTTCTCGATCGTGTTGCCGCCCAGGTTGCCCATGCCGCCGACGTCGGCCGCAGCACCGTTGACGATACGCAGAAGCGCCAGCGTGTAGGTCTCCTTCGGGTCGAGCCCGTAGAAATCGACGATCGCCGAGCTGTCGTTGGTCTGGTTGCCCGACTGCGGATTGATCATCTGCGCGCCCACCAGCTTGCCCGACGAGTCGAACAGCTGGACGGTGTTGCCATACAGCGCGTTGATGCCCTGCGCATCGAAGATGCGGAAGTGCATCGACGTGCCGTCGGCCACCGTGTTGGTGTTGGCGATGAACTTCGTTTCGCCCTTCTGGGTGAACGCCAGGAGGTCCCGGTCGCCGTCCCAGTCGATGTCGGCTGCGATGGCACCGGTCACGGCGTTGTTTGTCAACGGGTCGCCGGTCCAGTTGCCGATCATGCTCGACCCGCCAAGCAGATTGACCCTGCCGAACCCGATCTTTCCTGCCGAACTGTTGTTCGTATAGAGATTGATCTGGCCGGTGTTTCCGATGGCCGTCAAGCCGCCGGTGGCGCCGAAGCCCGGCAGTTCGATGGCGTCCATCTTGCCGTCGCCGTTCCAGTCGACTGCGAGCGAGGGGCCGCCCTGCTGCCAGGGAGGGGTGCCGCTCCCGCCCCAGTCGACGAAGGTAAACATGTTCGTCGGCGTATTGCCGATCTTGTCGCCATCCCAGTCGTCCATCGCCAGCTTGCCGGTGCCGTCGTTGAACAGGATGCGGCTCTGATACTGCGATTCGACCGTCGGGCTGTAGCCACGGCCCATGAACAAGTCCATGTAGCCGTCGCCGTTGAAGTCGGCCCAGGTCATGGAGATGCCGTTGCCATAGCTTGGGTCATCGTCGCCGCGCTGGAACGTCTTCTCGATGATTTGCGTGTTTTCCCAGGTGCCGTCGCCCTTGTTGGTCGCAACGACCAGGCGATACGGATCGGAGCTTTTCGCCGTGGATGCCAAAGCCGGATTCGCGGAAGGCCCGCCGATTTTCGTGAGGCCCGCCGTCGCGTGATAGACGATATCGACCTTGCCGTCGTTGTTCAGATCGACGCCCGACAACTCCATGTCGAAAGTGGCGTTCTGGTAGTTGCTCGAATTCGCAGGGCCGGGAGTGGCTGCCTGGTCATCGGTGTAACCGCTGTCCTTGGTCATGCCGAGGATGCTGCCGTCCTGGTTCAACACGACTTGGGAGTCGTACCCTCCTCCGCTCGTGGAGTCGTTGGGCGTCTGGTCGCCATAGGCCAGGTCGGTAAAACCATCGCCCGTCTTGTCGAAGGCCATCACGCCGCCGTACCAGCTGAACGTGTTTGCGCTGCCCAGGGTGAGCTTGTCGCCGCCTACGGCGGACGGCCCACCGACCTGCACCGCGGTGTAGCGGCTGCCATCGAAGATGAAAGCCTGCTGACCATCGTCATAGGTGCTGTCTTCAGCAAACAGGTCCATGTGCCCGTCGCGGTTGAAGTCCATGAACGTGGCGTTCTGAACGTAATTGGGCCCCACATATGCCGCGTTCTCGGCGGTGGAATTGCTCGTCAACTTGGTCTGGCTGAAGTTACCAAGCGAGGCGCTGTTGGTTCCATTGGCATCCAGCATCGTCTGGTTGGTGTGGATGCGCCACATGCCGTTCTCTCCGAGCGTGTAGGCAGTCGCCTTCTGGTTCGGGTCGCTGGCCGCGGAGCCGACCGTCACCGTAGGCGCGGCAGAGACGATCAACTCGCCCTTGGTATCGTCGGAAGCGATCAGCACACCAGCAGCGCTCTTGACTACAGCCTTGACGTCGTAGGTTCCAAGCGCGATCGCCGACGGCACCTGCACATACCAGGTGTTGTGCTGCGAATCGACGACCACTGCGCCATTGGCCGAGCTGTAGGTCTTGCCGTCAATGGTGACCTCGATGAACTCGCCGTTGGTCAGCTTGAAGGGCATCGTACCGGTGACGAGTGGCGTGGTGTCCACGGTCACCTGACTGTTGACCGTCACGGCATAGTCGACGGTGATCGTGAACGTAGCCCAAGCGCCCCCCCGGTTGCTCACCGCGTCCTCGACGCGGGCGGTGTAGCTGTAGGTCTTGCCATCGGCCAGACCCGCGTCCTCGAAGGTCCATGTCGCGGCGCCGGTCATGGTGGCGTTACCCAGACGGGTGCCGTCGCGATAGACAGCCACAACCTCGCTCGCGCCGAGCGAGCCTGCAAGCGTGCCGTTGAGCACCGGATTGGCGTCGTCAGTCGTAGTGCCGCTGCCGAAACTCCCCTTGGACGAGCCCTGGTCGTCGGTGTAGCTCGTGATCGCTACCGTCTGGGTTGGGGCCTGTTGATTGCCGCCCGAGTTCACGACGACCGTCACCCCCTGCTGGACCCAGATGTCTCCAAGCGTGTTTTCGGCTGGCAACGTGCTGTTGTGATAGATGCGGTAGCTCACCCCACCAACGTTCGCAGTTCCCGTGTTGCTCCAGCTGTCGGCCCCGCGGAGCAACTCCACCGTGTCGCTGGCATCTCCGGTCACACGCAAGTGGCCTTGGCCCGCGCCATTGCCGGTACCGGTGCTGCTCTGCTGGCTCAGGACATCGGCGATCCGCAACTTCAAGACGTTGCCCGTGTTGCCCGCACCCCGTCCCAGATCGAAGTTCTCGAAGCCCTTCACCTTCAGGCCCAGTTGCGACAGGTCGAGCGTGACGTTCGAGCTGTCGATGGCCAGGGTGTCGATCCCCAGGCCGCCGTCCACCCGGACCACGCCATTGATTTCGTTGATGTGGATGCTGTCGTTCCCCGCGCCGCCATACGCACTGTCTCCTGCCTGCACACCGGTGATGACATCGTTGCCGGCGCCGCCGGAGAGCCTGTCTCTGCCAGCGGTCGCCTTGATGACGTCGTCGCCAACAGTCATCAAGTTGGTGAAGTTGAATGCGTCGGCATAGACCACTTCTAGGTAGCCTGCCGCAGGCGTCCAACGCGTGCCCTGGTACGCGGAACCGAGGGCCAGGTCGGCCTGGCCATCACCGTTCAGATCGGACAGCGCCACGTTCACACCGAGCATCGATCCGGAGTTTGCATCGCCATTCTGTCTATAGGTGAAGCTCGCGCTGTTCGCAGGCTTGGCACCCGAATAGGTTGCTGCGACGCTCATCGTCCCCGAGTAGCCGCCTTGCTGGCCATAGACGATATAGACCGCGCCGGTGTTGATGCCTCCAATGTCGGCCAATGGTGCGCCAATGGCGATGTCGTCGATACCGTCGCCGTTGAAGTCGCCCACCGAAGTCCCGTTGCCGAACATCGCATCCGGCGTGCTGTCCGATGCCGTGATGACGAAGCCATCAGCAGACGAGAGGTTGGCGAGGTTGATGTTGGACTTCACGCCGCCGGCCTTGCCGTAGACCACGTAGACGCGACCTGGCCCACTTTGCTCTCCCGCATCCGGTCCGAATTGCGGCGAGCCGATGATCAGGTCCGCAATGCCGTCTCCATTGACGTCGCCAGAGGAAGTGGGCATGCCGGTGTTCGACAGATACCCGTACGGCTCCGGATCGATGTAGGTGCCGAGGAACTGGCTTGCCTGCTCGCCATAGACACGGAAGCCATTGGCGATGTTCGTATAGTCGGTCTGCAGGCTGTAGTCCTGCGGGAAGCCTTTCGCCGTGCCATAGATCACCTGAATGGCCCCGGCATCGCCGAGGTCGGCCACGGGGTTCCTGGCGTTGTACAGGCTGTAAGCGAAGTCCGAGTAACCATCCCCATTGATGTCCCCGATGTTCATCACGTTAACGGGATAACCGTTCGTGTTGTCGTTGTAGATGACGGTGTGTGGCCGAGAGCTTTCCGTGGACGAGCTGCGACTGTCCGAGACATAGCTCGACGGGCTTGAGCCGGTAAAGCCGACGTAGTAGTTGGTCCACGCTGCGGTGCCCGCTGCCCCGGCATGCCCATAGATGATGGCCGTGCCCGAGGAGCCAGTGCCCCGCTGCCAGTCCTGCATGATGATGTCGGCGTACCCGTCGCCGTTCACGTCCACGAGCGCGCCGCCCGCACCGAACCAGGTCGATCCCCCCTCGCGCTGCACGATGGCAACACCATCGCTGTTGCCACCAGACGAGATGATGGTGCGGACATCCACATTCACCGGCGCGGAAGTGACATTCGCGGAAGACCTCCCGAAAATGACCCAGTCGCTGTTCAGGTTGTCGTCGTAGACGATCACGTCCGAATAACCGTCGCCATTGACGTCGCCATAGCCTTGCACGGCGGTCAGGATGTTGGAGTCGGAAATATCCCCCGACGTATATATCTTCAGTCCGTCGGTTCCCGGCAGGTTTGCAATATCGCTCAGGTCCGGCAGCCCTTGCTTGCTGCCATAGAGAATGTTCACGCTCCATTTGTTCGCGCTGCGTTGGGCGGACGATCCATGAGGTGCCACGACCGCGAAGTCGTTGTAGCCGTCTCCGTTGAAGTCGCCGATGGCCTGCACGTCGTAGCCGAAGTTGTCATGGCTGGCGCTGCCGGAAATCTTGCTTGTGCCGCCACCCACGGTCACCGTTGCCGGTGCCGAAAGGTTGCCGTTGTAGTCCTGCGCCACGGCGGTAACGATCGCGCCGACATTCACCGGCGCGCTTTTCGCGTCGATGCTCCATGTGCCGTCCGCGGTGACCGTGGCCGTGAATGGAAGCACGTAGTCGACCACGCCGTCGGCGTTGCTGTCGACGCTGAGCCTCACGGTGATCGGCCTCGTTGCGGTGGGGGAAACCACCGGCATGTCGACGTCCGAGGTCGCTCCCGAGAAGCTGTTGCCATCGGATTTATGGATGGTGACCGCAGGCGGCGTTGTGTCGGCAGCCTGCGTTCCCTTGCTCGAAGCATTGCCGGCAAGGTCGTAGGCAACGGCAGAGACGACCGTGTTGGCCGCGATGGGCGTCGACGAAGTCCAGGTCCAGTTGCCGTTGGCATCCGCCGTGACGCTCGCCTCGACAGACCCGTTGTTGCCCACGTCGATCGCGACAAGCACACCAGCTTCGGTTGTGCCTGCAACCAGGGTGCTGCCAACGCGTTGCAGGTCGAGCCCAGGGCTGGTCCGGTCCACCGTCACCGCGATGTTGTTGGCCGCCGCCGTGCTGTTGCCGGCCGCATCCGTGAGGGTCGCACGGAAGAGATATTTGCCGTCGGACAGGTTGTTCTGCGCAGCGGTCGTTGCCTTCCAGACCAGCCCGCCGTCGGTGGATACCTCATAGCTTGCGGTCGAGGCGTCGGCACCGGTCAACACGAGATCGAAAGTGTTGTCGTTGCTGTTGTGGTCGGACGATTGATTGGCTGCCAACGTGCCCGCCGCGGGGAAGCTGTCCGAGTAGTTGCCCAGGCTCAGTGTTGCAACGGGCGGCGCCACGGTGTCGACCGTGAAGGTCAGCGCTGTGGACTTCGGACCTTCGTTGCCGGCCGCATCGACGTTGCTCGTCGTCAGGCTGTGTGCGCCGTTGGCCAGCTCCTTGCCAGGCTCGGGCGTAAAGCTCCAATTGCCCGTGCCGTCCGCCGTTGCAGAGCCGATCAGCGTGCCGTTGTCGTAGACCCTGACGATGCCGTTGGGCTCTGCTCCCGCTCCCTTGAGTACAGGGCGGGTTTCGTTGGTCGTGCTACCCGAGGTGATCGGCCCGCTGACCGGATCGATGTTGTCCATGACGCTGTCTACGGAAGGCGCCGTGGAGGGCGCGACCGTGTCGACCGTGAAGGCCAGCGGCGCCGACCGCGGCCCTTCGTTGCCAGCCGCATCGATGTTGCTCGTCGTCAGGCTGTGCGCGCCGTTGGCAAGCTCCTTGCCGACCTCGGGCGTGAAGCTCCACTTGCCCGTGCCGTCCGCGGTTGCGGTACCGATCAGCGTGCCGTTGTCGTAGACCCTGACGATGCCGTTCGGCTCTGCTCCCGCGCCCTTCAGCACAGGGCGGGTTTCGTTGGTCGTACTGCCCGAGGTGATCGGACCGGTGACCGGTGCGGTGTTGTCCATGACGCTGTCGATGGAAGGTGCCGCAGACGGTGCAACCGTGTCGACCGTGAAGGCCAGTGGTGTCGACTTCGGACCTTCGTTGCCAGCCGCGTCGACGTTGCTCGTCGTCAGGCTGTGCGTGCCGTTGGCCAGTTCAGAACCCACTGCGGGCGTGAAGCTCCACTTGCCTGCGCCGTCCGCCGTTGCAGTGCCGATCAACGTACCGTTGTCGTAGATCCTGACGGTGCCGTTCGGCTCTGCTCCCGCGCCCTGCAACACAGGGCGGGTTTCGTTGGTCGTGCTGCCCGAGGTGATCGGGCCGGTGACCGGTGCGGTGTTGTCCATGACGCTGTCGATGGAAGGTGCCGCAGACGGTGCAATCGTGTCGACTGCGAAAGTCAGCGGTGTCGACTTCGGACCTTCGTTGCCAGCCGCGTCGACGTTGCTCGTCGTCAGGCTGTGCGCGCCGTTGGCCAGTTCCTTGCCGGCCTCGGGCGTGAAGCTCCACTTGCCCGTGCCGTCCGCGGTTGCGGTACCGATCAGCGTGCCGTTGTCGTAGACCCTGACGGTGCCATTGGGCTGCGCCCCTGATCCCTTCAGCTCGGGGCGGGTGTCGTTGGTCGAACTGCCCGAGGTGATCGGGCCGGTGACCGGTGCCACGTCGTCCATGACACTGTCGATGGAAGGCGCACCCGTGGGTGCGATGGTGCCGACCGTGAAGGCAAGCGGTGCCGACTTCGGCCCTTCGTTGCCGGCCGCATCGACATTGCTCACGGCCAGGCTGTGCGCGCCGTTGGCCAGTTCCTTGCCGGCCTCGGGCGTGAAGCTCCACTTGCCCGCGCCGTCGGCAGTTGCAGTGCCGATCAGCGCGCCGTTGTCGTAGACCCTGACGGTGCCGTTGGGCTCTGCCCCCGACCCCTGCAGTGCCGGACGGGTTTCATTGGTCGTGCTGCCCGAAGTGATCGGGCCGATGACCGGTGCCGTGTTGTCCATGACGCTGTCGATGGAAGGCGCTGCCGTAGGCACGCTCTGGTCGACGGTGAGGGTGAAAGCAGCCGAGGTGGCGCCTCGGTTGCCCGCCGCGTCCTCGACGCGGGCGGTGTAGCTGTAGCTGATGCCGTTGGCGAGACCGGCGTCCTGGAAGGTCCAGGTCGCGGCGCCGGTCACGGTGGCGGCGCCAAGGCGAACGCCGTCGCGATAGACCGCCACCACCTCGCCCGCGCCGAGCGTGCCGGCAAACGTACCGTTGAGCTGCGGCGTTGCATCGTTGGTCGTGCTGCCTGACGTGAAGGTGCCTTGCTGCGGGTCCTGGTCGTCGGTGTAGCTCGTGATCGCAACTGTCTGGGTCGGTGCCGTCCGGTCGAGCGTGATCGCGTAAGCCGCACTCGGAGCGCCCTGGTTGCCGCCCGAGTTCACGACGCGGGCGGTGTAGCTATAGGTCGTGCCGTCGGCAAGGCCCGCATCGCTGAAGCTCCAGGTGGTATTCGTCACGGTGGCTGTGCCGACCACCGTGCCATCGCGCAGCACCTGGACCACGTCGCCTGCGTTCAGGGCGGTCGAGATCGAGCCGCTGAGCGTTGGCGTGGTGTCGTTGGTCGCGCCACCGTTGGCCACATTGCCCTGCACCGGATCGGTGTCGTCCTGCACCTGCAGGATCTGCACCGTCTGGGTGACACCCGAGGTGTTGACGGTGAAGCTCAGGCTGTTCGAGGCGGCACCGGCGTTGCCGGCAGCGTCCATGACCCTGGCCTCGTAGGTGTAGGTCGTGCCGCTCGAGAGGCTTGCGTCCTCGAAGGTCCAGGCCGTGCCGGTCACCTTCGCGGTGCCGACGTGCGCGCCGTTGCGGAACACATGCAGCTGCTCGGTGCCACTCAGTGCCGTCGAGAGCGTGCCCTCCAGCGTCGGCGAGTCGTCATTGGTGCTGCCGTTGGCCGGGATGTCGCCCGAGACCGGGTCGACGTTGTCGATGGCGCGGGTGAGCACCACCCTTTGCGTCGGCGCCGTGGTGTCGATGCGGATGGTGTAGGCGTTGGAGTCGGCACCCGGATTGGCGGCCGCATCCTGGATGCGGGCGGTGTAGACGTAGGTGGCGCCGGCGGCCAGGCCGCTGTCGGCATAGGTCCAGTGCGTCGCATCCGTCATGGTTGCGGTGCCGACCACCTTGCCGTCGCGCAGCACGACGACCTTCTCGCCTGCCTGCAGCTCTGCCGTGATCGAGCCCGTGACTTGCGGGGTCGTGTCGTTGGTGTCGCCGTTGTTGGCCACGGTGCCTTGCTGCGGATCGATATCGTCGATCACTGCCGTGATCGTGGCGGTGGTGGCCGAGCCGGTGGTCTGCAGCGTGATGGCATAGGGCGAAGAGGCCGCACCGGCATTGCCGGCTGCGTTCTCGACCCGGGCGGTGTAGCTGTAGCTCGACGCGTTGACGAGGCCGGTTGCGTCGATGAAGGACCAGCTGGTGCCGGAGACCGATGCGTTGCCGATCCTGGCGCCATCGCGATAGACCACGACCACTTCGGTGCCGCCGAGGCCAATCGACAGCGTGCCTCGCAACTCGGGCTGCGAGTCGTTGGTGGTGCCGCCGTTGGCGATGTTGCCCTGGCCCGGATCGACGTTGTCGAACACGGTCGAAATCGTTACCACCTGCTTCGGCACCGAGGTGTCGATGTTGATGGCATAGCTGCCCGAGATGGCGCCGCGGTTGCCGCCCGCGTCCTCGACGCGGGCGGTGTAGCTGTAGGTCTGGCCATTGCTCAGGCCTGCATCATTGAAGGTCCAGTTGGTCGCATCGGTCATCGTCGCGGTGCCGACCACTGCGCCATCGCGCAGCACCACCACCGTCTCGCCGGCATTCAGCGCGACCGAGATCGTGCCCGCCACCTGCGGCGTCAGGTCGTTGGTGTGGCCGTTGTTGGCCACCATGCCCCGCTGTGGATCGAGGTCGTCGTTGACCGCAGTCACAACCGTCGATTGCGTTGGCGCAATGGTGTCGACCGTGAAGGTCAGCGGTGTCGACTTCGGCCCCTCGTTGCCAGCCGCGTCGACGTTGCTCGTCGTCAGGCTGTGCGCGCCGTTGGCCAGTTCCTTGCCGGCCTCGGGCGTGAAGCTCCACTTGCCCGAGCCGTCCGCCATTGCGGTGCCGATCAGCGTGCCGTTGTCGTAGACCCTGACCGTGCCGTTCGGTTCTGCACCGGCTCCCTTCAACTCGGGGCGGGTGTCGTTGGTCGTACTGCCCGATGTGATCGGACCGGTGACCGGTGCCACGTCATCCATGGCGCTGTCGATGGAAGGCGCCGCCGTGGGCGCGCTCTGGTCGACTGTGAGCCTGAAAGCGGCCGAAGCACCACCCCGGTTGCCCGCCCCGTCCTCGACGCGGGCGGTGTAGCTGTAGCTGGTGCCGTCGGTGAGACCCGCGTCCTGGAAGGTCCAGGTCGCGGCGCTTGTCATGGTGGCAGCGCCCAGACGGACGCCGTCGCGATAGACCGCCACCACTTCGCCCGCAACGAGCGTGCCGGCGAGCGTGCCGCCGAGCTGCGGCGACGTGTCGTTGGTCGTACTGCCAGATGCGAAGGTGCCCTGTTGCGGGTCTTCGTTGTCGGTGTAGCCCGTGATCGCTACCGATTGGAGCGGCAAGCCGGTGTGCACGGTCAGTGTGAAGTCGGCCGAGGCCGTGCCCTTGTTGCCCGCCGCGTCGGCGATCACCGCCGTGTAGGTGTGGGCGCTGCCATTGGCCAGCGCAGGCGTGGCAAAGGTCCACGTGGTGTTTGTCACGGTGGCCGTGCCCAGCAACGCGGTGCCTTCGTAGATTTGCACGATGTCGCCGGTCTTCAGGCCATCGACCGTGCCCTTGAGCACCGGCGTGGTGTCGTTCGTGCTGGTCCCGCTGCCGTATTCGCCGGTGTTGGGCGCAACGTCGTCGGTGTAGGCGGTGATGGCCACGGCGTTGTCGGTAGTCGGTCCGCTGTTGTCGATGACCACGACTTGCGAGATCGCCGGGGTCGCGTTGCCTGCCGCGTCCACCACGCGTGTCAGGAACGTATGGCTGCCATCGGGCAGCGAGGTGGCCGTGTTGTCGTACTGGTAGGTACTGCCGCCGGTCGGCGTGGCGTTGTTCCAGGTCTTGCCGTTGTCCAGCGAGACTTGCACCGTGGCGCCCGTTTCCATTGCCGAATCGACCGTGACCGTCACCACGAGGGTGCGGTCGCTGGTGACGAAGTCGCTGCTGCTCGTGCCGGTGTCGGTGCTGATCGCGCCGAGCGTGGCCTTGATTGCGGGCGCCGTGGTGTCCACGTTGATCACGAAGTCGCCCGACGGTTTGCTCTCGTTGCCTACCGGGTCGATGGCTGTGGCGGTGAGCCGATGTGCTCCCTCGGTCAGCGGCGTGGTCGGCGTGAAGCTCCAGCTGCCGTCGGCCTTCACCGTCGTGCTGCCGATGGCGCTGCCGTTGTCGTAGACCTGGATGACGTCGCCCGGCGTCGCACTGCTGCCGGTGAGCGTGGGCGTGGTGTCGTCGCTGGCGCCGCCGTTGGCGAGCGGGCCCTGCACCGAGCCGACGTCGTCCGTGGCTGCGCCGATGGCCGGCACGTTCGGCGCGCTCGTGTCGATGGTCAGCGCCAGGCTGGCTTCGCCATTCTTGCCCGCGGCGTTCACTGCGGTGGCGGTGTAGTTGTGAACACCCTCGCCTTGCACCGGCAGCGTGAGGCTCCAGTTGCCGTTGGCATCCGCCGTGGTGGAGCCGAGAAGGGCCGCACCTTCCTTGACGGTCACGGCGGCACCGGGCGTGGCCGTGCCCACGAGCGTCGGCGTGGTGTCGTCGGTGGACGAACCGGAGGCGAGATTGCCTTGCTTGCTGCCCTTGTCGTCCAGCGCCTGGACGATGCTGACGACGACATCCGTGGTGTCGACCTTGAAGTCCAGCGGCGCGCTGGCAACGCTGGTGTTGCCAGCGGCGTCGGTGAGCGTGTGCGTGATGCTGTGTGCGCCCTGGCCCAGCGGCGTGCTGGGCGTGAAGCTCCAGCTGCCATCGGCCTTGACGGTGGCACTGCCGAGGAGAGTGGCGCCGTCGTACACCCTGACGGTGTCGCCGGCCTTGGCGCCGCTGCCGCCGAAGGTGGGCGAGGCGTCATCGGTGCTGCCTCCAGCCACGATCGGACCGGTGACTGCACCCTGATCGTCCGTGGCTACGACCACGCCCGGAGTAGCTGGCGGCGTGGTGTCGAGCATGATCGGGTAGCTGCCCGTCTCCGGGCTGGACCGACCCGCGCCGTCGACCGCGACAGCGCTCAGGTTCTTGACGCCGTCTCCGCTCAGGGGGCTGCTGGTCACGCTCCAGGTGCCGTTGGCGGCTACGCTGGTCGAGCCCACGTCCGTGTCGTTGGCGCGCACGATCACGACGGTGCCTGCCGTGCCGGTCCCGCTCAGCGTGAGTGTGGTGTCGTTGGTGCTGGCGTCCTTGCCGAGGTTGCCCTTGTCGTCGCTCACGCCGGTGATCGCCGGCGCAGAGGGTGCATCTCCCAGCAAGGTGAAGGTCGACGCGGGCGTGGCGGCGCCGACGTTGCCGGCCGCATCCACGGCCCGCGCGGTGAAGCTGTGATCTCCCTCGGCCAGGGGCGGATTGGGCTCGAAGCGCCAGCTGCCGTCGGCTCGCACCTCCGCGTTGCCGATCAGCTTGCCGTTGTCGTAGACGTTGATGCTCGACACCTGCGTGGCGTCTGCCTTGCCGGTGTACACCGGCTTGCTGTCGTCGGTCTGCGCACCAGTGGCGATGGGGCCTGTTACGGCACCCACGTCGTCCAGCACCTGGATCAGGGACGGGTCCAGCGCTGCGGGCGCCGTGATGTCCACGTTGAGCGTGAAGGCGCCCGAACGCGGGCTCTCGTTGCCGGCCGGATCGGTCAGCGTGTAGCTCAGCCGGTGCTCGCCCTCGCCGAGCGGATTGGTCGGCGTCAGCGTGCCGGTGGCCGGGTCGTAAGTCGCGGCGACCTTGGTGCCGTCGACATAGAGCGACGGTGTCGAGCCAGCCGGAGCCGTGCCGATATTGATGCCGGGCGTGGTGTCGTCGGAGATCCCTGCGACGCTCGCCGGATTCCTGATCGCGCCAGCATCGTCGGCATAGCTCGTCGCGGTTGCCGGAGCAGCCGGAGCGGTCGTGTCGACGGTGATGGCGAGTGCCGGTGACGGCTTGCTCTCGTTGCCGGCCGCATCGGTCAGCGTGTAGCTGATCTGATGTGCGCCCTCGCCCAGGGGGGTGGTTGGCGTCAGCGTGCCGGCGGCCAGGTCATAGGTCGCGTCGACCTTCGTGCCATCGACATAGAGCGATGGTGTCGAGCCAGCCGGAACCGCGCCGATGTTGATACCGGGCGTGGTGTCGTCGGTGGTCGCGGCCGTGCTTGCCGGGTTCCTGATCGCACCGGCATCGTCGGCATAGCCCGTCGCGGCAGCCGGAGTGGCGGGCGCGGTCGTGTCGACGGTGATGGCGAGCGACGGTGATTGTTTGCTCTCGTTGCCGGCCGGGTCGGTCAGCGTGTAGCTGAGCTGGTGCGTGCCCTCGCCGAGCGGGTTGGCTGGCGTCAGCGTGCCAGTGGCCGGGTCATAGGTCGCGGCGACCTTGGTGCCGTCGACGTACAGCGACGGCGTCAAGCCGGCCGCAAGCGTGCCGATGTTGAGGCCGGGCGTGGTGTCGTCCGTGGTCCTGGCGACGCTCGCCGGGTTCTTGACCGCACCAGCATCGTCGGCATAGCTCGTCGCGGCAGCCGGAGGCGGCGGAGGCGTGACGTCCACATTGACCGTGAAGGAGCCCGAGTGCGGGCTCTCATTGCCCACCGCGTCGGTGGCCGTGGCGGTGAGCCTGTGCGGCCCCTCGGCCAGCGGACTGGTCGTGAAGCTCCAGCTGCCGTCGGCCTTCACTGTCGTAGTGCCGAGGAAGCTGCCGTTGTCGTAGACCTTGATGACGTCGCCCGCCGTCGCACCGCTGCCGCTGAGCGTGGGCGTGGTGTCGTCGGTGGAGTCGCCGTTCGCGAGCGGGCTCTGCACCGAACCGACGTCGTCTCCGACCCCGGCGATGCTCGGCGCGGCCGGCGGGGTCGTGTCGATGGTCAACGCGATGGTGGCCGTGCCTCCGGTGCCGGCGGCGTTCACCGCGGTGGCCTTGTATTCGTGGGTTCCCTCGCGTTGCGCCGGGAGCTCGAGGCGCCAGTTGCCGTTGGCATCCGCCGTGGTGGAGCCGAGATCGGTCGTGCCCTCCTTGACGGTGACGACGGCGCCCGGCGTGGTCTTGCCCACGAGCGTGGGCGTGGTGTCGTCGGTGCGCGCACCGGAGACAAGGTTGCTCTTGATGTCGCCCCGGTCGTCCTCCGCATGGCCGATGCTGACGATGACGTCCTTGGTGTCGACCGTGAACACCAGCGGCGCACTGGAGGCGCTGGTGTTGCCCGCGGCGTCAGTGATCGTGTGCGTGACGCTGTGCCGGCCATCGCCCAGCTGCTTGCTGGGCGCAACGCTCCAGGCACCATCGGTCGCAACCGTGATGCTGCCGATGAGGGTATTGCCGTCGTACACCCTGACGGTGTCGCCGGCCTTCACGCCGTTGCCACCGAAGGTGGGCGAGGCATCGTCGGTGACGCCATCGGCCGTGATCGGACCCTGCGCCAGGCCCTGGCCGTCCGTGGCCGCGACCACGCTCGGCGTGGGCGGCGGCGTGGTGTCGAGCACGACGGGGTATGGCCCCGTCTCCGGGCTGACCCGGCCCGCGCCGTCTTTCGCGGTGGCGCTCAGGTTCTGGACGCCGTCTGCGCCCAGCTTCTCGGTGGTCACGCTCCAGGTGCCGTTGGCGGCCACGCTGGTCGAGCCCACGGCCTTGCCGTTGGCGATCACGGTCACGACCGTGCCGGCCGTGCCGGTGCCGCTCAGCGTGAGGGTGGTGTCATTGGTACTGGCGTCCTTGCCGAGGTTGCCCTTGTCGTCGCTCACGCCGGTGATCGCCGGCACCGCGGGCGGAACGCCCAGCAAGGTGAAGGTCGAGGCAGGCGTGGCGGCGCCGACGTTGCCGGCCGCATCCACGGCCCGCGCGGTGAAGCTGTGATCTCCCTCGGCCAGGGGCAGAGCGGGCTCGAAGCGCCAGCTGCCGTCGGCTCGCACCTCCGCGTTGCCGATCAGCTTGTCGTTGTCGTAGACGTTGACGCTCGACACCTGCTTCGGGTCGGCCTTGCCAAGGTACTCCGGTTTGCTGTCGTCGGTCTTCGCGCCGGCGCCCAGTTCCCCCTGCACGGCGCCTTCGTTGTCCAGCACCTTGATCGAGGAAGCGTCCAGTACCGGCGGCGGCGTGGTGTCCACGGTAACCATCAGGTCGCCCGAACGCGGGCTCTCGTTGCCGGCCTGATCGGTCAGCGTGTAGCTCAGCCGGTGCTCGCCCTCGCCGAGCGGGGCACTCGGCGTCAGCGTGCCGGCGGCTCGGTCATAGACCGCGGGAACCTTCACGCCGTCGATATACAGCGACGGGGTCAGGCCATCCTCTACCTGGCCAACGTTGATGCCGGGCGTGGTGTCGTTCGTGCTCGCGGCGGTGCTCTTGGCATTCTCGGCCGGGCCAACGTTGTCGGCATAGCTCGTCGCGGTAGCCGGAGGTGGCGGAGCGCTCGTGTCGACGGTGACGGTGAGTGCCGGCGACTGCGCGCTCTCGTTACCCACCAGGTCGAGGGCCGTGGCGGTGAACCGGTGCACCCCCTCCTTCAGCGGCGTGTTCGCTCCGGTGAAGGCGAATTTCCAGCTGCCATCGGCTTCGACCGTTGTGCTGCCGATGGCAATGCCGTTGTCGTAGATCCTGATCTTGTCGCCCGGCGTCGCACCGCTTCCGGCGAACGTGGGTGTGGTGTCGTCGGTGAAGCCACCGTTGGCGAGCGGGCCCCGCACCGAGCCGGCGTCGTCCATGACCTCGGCGATGGACGGCACGGCCGGCGGGGTCGCGTCGATGGTCAACGCAAGGGCGGCCTTGCTGTTGGTGCCGGCGGCGTTCACTGCGGTGGCCGTGTACTGATGCGCTCCTTCGCTCTGCACCGGCAGCGCGAGGCGCCAGTTGCCGCTGGCATCCGCCGTGGTGGAGCCGAGAACGTTCGCGCCCTCCGTGACAGTCACGACGGCGCCTGCCGTGGTCTTGCCCTCGAGCGTCGGGCTGGTTTCGTCGGTGAATCCGTCGGGGAATGTCTTTGGCTGGCGCCCGGGCGCCAGCTTGAGGCTGACGGGCACGCCCGTGGTGTCGACCTTGAAGTCCAGCGGCGCACCGGCAGCGCTGGTGTTGCCAGCGGCATCGGTGGCCGTCTGCGTGATGCTGTGCGCGCCCTCGCCCAGCGACGTGCCGGGCTTGACGCTCCAGCTGCCGCTGGCATCGACTGTCGCGCTGCCGATGACGCTGCCGTTGTCGAAGACCTTGATGAGGTCGCCCGGCGTTGCGCCGCTCCCGCCGAACGTGGGCATGGTGTCGTCAGTGGTGCCGCCGTTGACGAGCGGGCCTCGCACCGGGCCGGCGTTGTCCGTGACCGCAGCGATGACCGCGGCCGGAGGGGTCGTGTCGAAGACCGCACTGTCGGCCACCGCAGACGTGGAGACATTGCCGGCAAGGTCGCGGCTGGTCGCGCTGACGCGAAGCGTCCTGCCTTCGGCCGGGTTGGCGAACGAGACATTGACAAAGCCGTTGGCGACATCCGCCGCGATCAGCGTGACGCTGGGCGTGGCCGTGCCGTCGGTGAGGCTGATGACGTCGCCCACGGCTGCGCCGGACACGAGCGTGACCTTCACGGTCACGTCGGCGCCCTTCTCGCTGGCGTTGATGAAGCCGTCGTTGTTGGCGTCGTTGACGATCGCGACGCTGACGACCGGCGCAGTCCTGTCGACCGTGGCCGTGGATTCGGGGCTGGTGTTGCCAGCCGCATCGGCGGCGGCAGCGCGCAGAACGGTGCCCTCGGGCAGGGTGGCCGCCGGCGCGATGCTGTACTTGCCGTTGAGCGCGACGGTCGTGCCGACGACGTTGCCCGCGCCGTCCTTGATCGTGACCACGGAGTTGGCCTCGGCGGTGCCCGTGATTGCGCTGCCGTTGGTCGGGTTGATGGTGGGTGCGGCCGGAGGCTTGCTGTCCACCGTCGCCCTGGCCTCGGGGCTGGGGTTGCCAGCCGCGTCGGTGGCAACGACGTGCAGCACGGTGCCGTCCGGCAGAGTGGCTGCCGGCGTGACGCTGTACGTGCCGTTGGGCCCGGCGGTGGCGCTGCCGATGAGGTTGCCTGCGTCGTCCTTGATCGTGACCAGGGAGCCGGCTTCGGCCGCGCCAGTGATCAGGCGGCCACTGGTCGGGTTGACCGTCGGCATGTCGACCGTCGTGCTGTCGACCTCGGTCGTGGCTTCGGGGCTGGTGTTGCCCGCCGCATCGGTGGCGACAACGTGAAGCACCGTACCGTCTGCCGGAACGGTTGCCGGGGTGACGCGGTACGTGCCGTTGGCCGCGGCGGTGGCGCTGCCGACGATGTTGCCCAGGCCGTCCTTGATCGTGACGACCGAGCCGGGTTCTGCCGTGCCCGTGATCGGGTCGCCGTCGGTTGGGTGGACCTTGGGCGCGGCCGGGGGCGTTCTGTCTACCGTTGCCTTGGTTTCGGGACTGGTGTTGCCAGCCGCATCGGTAGCGGCAACGTGGAGCACAGCGCCATCCGCCGGGAGGGTCGCGGGCGTGATGCTGTACGTGCCGTTGGCTGCGACGGTGGCGCTGCCGATGACCTTGCCCGAGTCGTCCTTGATCGTGACGACAGCGCCGGCTTCGGCCGTGCCCGCGATCTGGTTCCCGTTCGTCGGGCTGACCTTCGGTGCAGCGGGCGGCGTGCTGTCGACCGTGGCCGTGGCGGGCTGGCTGGCGTTGCCGGCCGCGTCCGTCGCCACGACGTTGATCACCGTGCCGTCGGCCGGAGGCTGCGTCGGGGTGATGGCGTAGGTGCCGTTGGGCCCGGCAGTCGTGCTGCCGATGACGTTGCCCAGGCCATCCTTGATCGTGACGACCGAGCCGGCCTCGGCCGTGCCGGTGATCGGGTTGCCGTTCGTCGGGCTGACGGTCGGCGCAGCGGGCGGCGTGCTGTCGACCTTGGTCGTGGCGGGCAGGCTGGCATTGCCGGCCGCGTCCGTCGCCACAACGTTGATCACCGTGCCATCGGCCGGAGGCTTCGCCGGGGTGAAGCTGTAGGCGCCATTGACCGCGGCGGTCGTGCTGCCGATGACGTTGCCCAGGCCGTCCTTGATCGTGACGACCGAGCCGGCCTCGGCCGTACCGGTGATGGGGCTGCCGTCAGTCGGGTTGACGGTCGGTGCATCGGGTCGCGCGCTGTCGACCGTGGTCCTGGCTTCCGGACTGGCGTTGCCGGCGGCATCGGTGGCGACAACGCGCAATTGCGTTCCGTTTGCCGGAGGCGTCGCGGGCGCGATTCTGTACGTGCCGTTGGCAGCGACGGTGGCGCTGCCAACGAGCTTGCCCGAGTCATCCCTGATCGTGACGAGAGTGCCGGCTTCGGCCGTGCCGGTGATCGGGCTGCCGGCGGTCGGGTTGACGGTCGGCGCATCGGGCGCCTTGCTGTCGACCGTGGCCGTGGCGGGCAGGCTGGCGTTGCCGGCCGGGTCGGTTGCGACGACGCTGATCACCGTGCCGTGGGGCGGCGGCGTGGTGGGGGTGACGGCATACGTGCCGTTGGGTGCAGCAGTCGCACTGCCGATGACCTTGCCCGCGCTGTCCTTGATCGTGACCAGGGCGCCGGGTTCGGCCGTGCCCGTGACGGGGCTGCCGTCGGTGGGGTTGACGGTGGGCCTTGCCGGAGCCGCGCTGTCGACGGTGGTCGTGGCCGGCTGGCTGACATTGCCGACCGCGTCTGCGGCCACAACGTTGATCACCGTGCCGTGGCTCAGCGGCGTGGCCGGCGTGATGCTGTAGGCGCCGTTCTGCGCCGCAGTCGTTTGGCCGATGACGGTGCCGTTTGCGTCGATGACCGTGACCACCGAGCCGGGCTCCGCGGTGCCGGTGATGGGACTGCCATCGGTGGGATCGATCGTAGGCACCTGGGGCGGCGTGCTGTCGACGGTCGTCCGGGCGTCGGGGCTGGCATTGCCGGCCCGATCCACGGCGACGACGCGAAGCTCCATGCCGTGCGGCGGCGGCGTGGTGGGATGGACGACATAGCTGCCGTCGGGCGCGACAGTCGCGCTCCCGATCTCCTTGCCCGTGCTGTCCGTGACCTTGACGATCGTGCCCGGCTCCGCAGTGCCAGTGATCGAACTGGCATTGGCCGGGTTGACGGTGGGCCTGCCCGGCGGCGTGGTGTCGCCCGGCGCTGCGAGCGGGAGAACCGGCAGTTGCTGACCACCACCTCCGCCGCCGCCGGCGGCACCCGCGAGAGCCAGCCCGCCGCCGACCAGCCAGGGCAGTACGCCGAAATTGAAGTCCTGCTGCAACAGCAGAGGCTCGACGGAATCGATGCTCGAATACTCGGCCGCCAGGGCGCCCTGCCCTTCGCCGAGCTTGGCCAGCCAAAGGCCGCCCTTGTCGTCGCTCAGCACCAAGTCGCTCTTGTTGCCATCGAACGACGTGAAGAACTCACGAACGGTGATGACCTCGCCCGAAACGGCGGTGATGACCAGATCGTTGCCGACGCGGCGCATTCCCTTGATCCGCCCTTGCGGCAGGCCGATGCGGACAACCGACGCCTGGTCAAGGGTGGTTTCGTTCACCAAAGCCTTGCGGACACCGCCGCCACGCTTGCCAATTACTTCAAATTCGATCATTTATAAACTCCCTGATATTAGATTTAATTAATTAGCCTGCCGACGACGTCACCGTCTGCAATTTGTATCCTTGCCCGAATACAGATCGCAGCATCAACCCATTTACCGGCTCCAGATTCAATTTCCTGCGAATCTTGAAAACACACACATCCAGTGCACGAGAGCGCAAATTGACTATGTCCCGCCACAGAAGGGTATGCAACCGCTCCCTGCTCATCAGGCAATCCCGGTTACGGAACAATTCGAGGGCGAGGTCGTACTCGCGGGGCTGCAGGCGCAATTCATGCCCTTCATGGAAAACCTTGCGTTCGCCAATCTGAAAGCGGTAGCCCCGATAAACCAGGAGCTCATTTCCTGCCGTCCTCGGAGCAGCAAGGGCGGCCCGATTCAGCAAGCGCTGCGCCTTCGATTTGATTTCCTCCAGATTGAATGGAGGAAGAACAAAATCGAAATTCTTTTCACCGGGAAATTGACCGCTGATGCGCTGCAATGCATCTGCGCCGTCTGCATTGGTCGCAAACAGCACTGGTGCGTCGGTCAGGCCGCGAATGGCCTGCAACCAATGGATGTCGGCCCCCGAAGGGAAGGTCAGAAGCACCAGCCCGAAGCGCTGGCCCGCATGCAGCGCATTCGCGAAGTTGCCCAGCAGATCGAATGTGGCAAGGGGCGGCGCAGTCGATTGATGTTGCTGCGCGAGCAGATCAACTGCCGTTTGCACCATGGAGCACCTCCATGAGCAAGAACGTTTCTTCCGGGGATAGGCCGAGGGCATTGGGCACCCTGGCCCTCGCGATTGCACCGACCGCGCTCCACTCGCATGCTTGCAGGCGCAAGCCGTGAGCGCAGGACTCTGACGAAATCATTCCAACCTCTCCGTTCAACGATGAATGTTGCGGAGAGGCGTCTCGCCGCACTCCGCTATGACCTTTTGGGCAGCGGAATGTATCGGCTCACAATCACATTAGACAATGACGATTAAAGACAGTTAATGACCGGCGTTAGCAAGCTAGGAAGCTTAAAAAATGCGAACTTTCGCCTCATACCACGCAGGAAATCGCGCTTTCAGCTTGGCACCCGAAAAAGATGCACATGCGCGGCCTCGTTTGCCACTTGTTAATGACGGAAACTGGCAATAAATGCCTATCCGAGGCAATGAAAACGTTTTCTTTTTCGCATCGAAAACTTCACACTTTCAGCGCGGGCGCCTCGAAACTTGCCGCATCGGGCGCTTCCTGGTCTTGATGCCCGAGGTCCAACGGCAATGCCAGGCGAAACACTGTGCCTTCGCCGTCGCTGGCAACCAGCGTGACGTCGCCACCGTGCTGGAGGGCGATGGTGCGTGAAATGTGCAGCCCAAGCCCCGAGCCGGGCACGTGGGCAGATCCGGCTCCTCTGAAATAGCGTTCGAACAGGCTGCTTCTTTCGGACTCCAGAATCGGCGCTCCCTTGTTCGAAACGGTCACGCTGAAGGAGCCCGCGCCCGCATCGCACCGAACGTCGACCGCCGAATCCGCCGGCGAGTATTTCAAGGCGTTCCGAACCAGATTCCGGATTGCCATTTCAACTCGCGTCTGGTCTCCCCTGCATATCGCCCGGCCCTGTGCCGCGCTGATACTCAATCGGGCGTTGTCCTCAGGCAGCCCGATGCTGCGGATGTTCTCGATCACGTCCCAGAGATCGAAGCTCCGGGCGACGGGCCTCGAGCCGACCTCCAATGCGTCGTCCAACAGGATGTTCTCGATCAGCGCGGCGAGCCGGCGAATCGCCTTGCGGATCTTCCCGACACTGCGCTTCACGCGGTCGTCCTGCCCGGACGGAGACAGCTCCAGCGCCTGCGCCACCGCGTCGACGATGGCCAGCGGCGTGCGGAACTCGTGCGAGACGATGGCCACGAACTCGCGCTGCCGGACTCTCTCCTCCAGCGCCTGCTTGGCGACCTTCATCGAATCGAAGGCGCGCTTGCGCTGGGCTCTCAGCTTCAGCTCCGCCTGCCTGGAACGGCTGGCCACCGCGAAGTTGAGCAACGCAAGGTTCGCCAGCTGCGAGAACGGGATCAGGGTTTCCAGAATGAACGATTGGTCCACCTGCACGTAGCCCAGGAGCACCAGCGAGAAGAAAATCCACGACAGATCCACCACGCCGAAGACCACCGCCGCAAGGAGGTACTGGCGGGCGCCTCGGCCGACAACGATCCACACGACGAATGCAAGGTTGAAAAGCGCAACGACTATTTCGAGATACACCGCCGACTGGATGATGTTGCCGATGCCCCACCAGAGGGAAAACGGAATCATCGCGGCGAAGGCGGCCGCTGCCAGGTACACGAACCGCGCCGCCCAGACCGAGTACTGGCCATAGTTGAAGAACCGGCACGCGAACACGGCCGCAATCGACATCAGCGCGCACGACGTCACATCGACAAAGCGGTCGGCGCGCAGCGGGTCATCGGGGAAGAACAGCGAGCTCGAATACCCCTGCATGGCCACAATTGCGACCAGCATGGCCACCAGGAACAGCGCGTAGATCGGATAGATGCTGCTTCGCAGCCACGCCCAGAAAATCAGGTTCATGAAGACCATGACGCAGATCGCTCCCGCAAACGCGGAAAAGAATATCGTCCGGTTGATTTCCGATTTTTCGAGGGTCGATTTCTGCCAGGCATTCAGATCGAAAACGGTCGGCCCATGCGTTTTTATTCGCAGGTAATAGGTTCTGGGCGAAGAATCCAGGGCCACCGGAAAAGCCAGCACGCTGGTCTGTATGGCCCGGCTCGCAAATGGATGCCTGTCTCCCAATTGATGCAGGGATATTTTTCCAGCCGGATCCTGGCTGTACACCCTCACATCGTCGACCCAGGTCGGAAATATCTGCACGACCCAGTCGGACGCTGCACCAGGCTCTTGCTGCAATGAAAAACGGATCCAGAAAACGTCATCCGAGTGCTTCTGGAGATAGCGGACATCCCTGGGTATAAACTTTATGTCACTACCTGCCGATAAGATGTCTTCGATGGTGATATTCCCGGATGCATCCCGGAATATTTCCGCTTCCCCAGCCAATGAAATCGGCCCCTCCTTGCCTTTGCTTTCCTGCAGAACAAGAGCCTCCGCGCTCTGAGAAAACAGCCAAAGCAATACCGCGAGAAAAAGAACAAGACAGGGTTTTGCTTTCATGCTATTGATATATCCGGCTTACCTTCGACGCCCAGCACTCTCGATTCTGAAAAACCGACGAGAGGCGCACCATGACTACAAGACCCGACACCGATAAAAAAATAGTCGTCTATCTGATCGAAGACGAAGAAGACCTTCAGGAAGCGCTTGTCTACAGCCTCAACCAGCTGGGCTTCGTAGCCTCGGGATTCTCGACGGCCTCCGAGTTCTACCGGGCCTATGCCGTCAGCCGCTGCGACATCGTCGTCATCGACGTCGAACTGCCGGACGAGAACGGATTTTCGATTGCCCAGCACCTGCGTTCCGCCAGCAACGTCGGCATCGTGTTCGCTACCGCGCGCGGCGAGCTCAACGACCGCGTTCGCGGCTTGCGCGGCGGCGCCGACGCCTATTTCGTGAAGCCGGTGCATGCCGAGGAGCTTGCGGCCACGCTCGAGGGCGTCTACAGGCGCATCAAGGCATCGAAGAGCAGCGCCGACCGGGCCCAACCACCGGCCGCCCCGCGCGGCACGGGGCGCTGGACGCTCAAGGAAGGCGACTGGATCCTCTGCGACCCCGACGGGCGGGCGCTTCGCCTCACCATGTCGGAGCGGGCCATCGTGGCCTGCCTCTTCAAGCAGCGCAACAAGCCCGTCGACCGCTCGCAGCTCGCGATCGCGCTCGGCGGCGACCTCGAGAACTTCGATCTGCAGCGCGTGGATGCGGTGGTCAGCCGCCTGCGGCGCAAGGCGCTTGCGGCGGGCATGTCGCTGCCGCTGCACGCGGTCAGGGGCACCGGCTACCAGTTCCAGGCATAAGACGCGAGCTGCTTACTTGAACTCGTCCACCGTCACGCCCAGCTTGCGCACCTTGTCGTGCAGTGTCTGGCGCGCAATGCCCAGCGCGGCGGCCGTGGCCGGCTGGTCGCCGTGCTGGCGGCGCAGTTCCTCGACGATCACCGCGCGTTCGAACGATTCCACCTGCTGAGGCAACCCGCGCGGCAAGGCGGGCACGCCTTCGGCGCTGTTGCCGCCGCGCGTCTGCGTCAGGCGCTCGCCGAGCAGGCCCAGCACGAAGCGGTCGGCCACGTTGCGCAGCTCGCGCACGTTGCCGGGCCAGGCGTAGGCCATCAGGTCGGCCAGCTGCGCATTGCTCAGCAACGGCGCGGGGCGCTCGTAGCGGCTTGCGGCCTGCAGGGTGAAGTGTTCGAACAGCAGTGGAATATCTTCGCGCCGCTCACGCAGCGGCGGCAGCTCGATGAAGGCCACGCCCAGGCGGTAGTACAGGTCGGCCCTGAACTTCTGCTGGTCGCTCATGGCCTTCAGGTCGTCCTTGCTCGCGGCCACCACGCGGCAGTCGAATGGAATGGTCTTGTTGGAGCCGATGCGCTCGATGCTTCGCTCCTGCAGCGCGCGCAGCAGCTTGATCTGCACCGCCATCGGCATGCTCTCGATCTCGTCGAGGAACAGCGTGCCGCCGCTGGCGTATTCGAACTTGCCCACGCGCATGCGACTGGCGCCGGTGAAGGCGCCGGCCTCGTGGCCGAACAGCTCGCTCTCGGCCAGCGACTCGGGCAGGCCGCCGCAATTGAGCGGCACGAAATGCTGCCGGCGGCGCGCGCTGTGGTCGTGCAGGCAGCGCGCGACCAGCTCCTTGCCGGTGCCGGTCTCGCCGTACACCAGCACGTCGGCTGAAGTCTCGGCCAGCGTCTTCACGGTCTGGCGCACTTGCTGCATCTGCGCCGAACGGCCGATCAGCACCGACTGGATGCCCTGCCAGTTCTCCAGCGCGTCGCGCAGCGCGCGCACCTGCAGGCTGAGCTGCCGGCGCTCGATGGCATGGCGCACGATGGCCACCAGCCGTTCGGAGCTGAAAGGCTTTTCGATGAAGTCGTAGGCGCCCTCGCGCATGGCCTGCACGGCCATTGCGATGTGGCCGTGGCCGGTGACCAGGATCACGGGCAGTTCGGCATCGACGTTGCGCAGCTCGGGCAGCCACTCGGTGCCGCTCAGGCCCGGCAGGCGTACGTCGCTGATGACGACGGCCGGCACGCCAAAGCCGATGTGCGGCCGCGCGCGCTCGGCGCTCGCGAAGGATTCGACCTCGAAACCGGCCAGGGTCAGCACCTGGGTCGTGCTGATGCGGACGTCTTCGTCGTCCTCGACCAGCAGCACCCGGATGGCAGGGGCTTCGCTCACTTGGGGGTCACTCCTGTTGTGCAATGGAAAGGGGGGAATGGGATGGGACAGGCGGGGTGTGGATCACGGCAATGGCGGCAGGCAGGTCGATGACGAAGCATGCCCCGCCGCTGTCCAGGTTGGCCGCGCGCAGCGAGCCATCCATGGACCGCACCAATTGTGCCGAGATCACGAGCCCCAGGCCCAGCCCCGAGCCCGCGGCTTTGCCGGTGACGAAGGGTTCAAACAGGCGCGGCAGGATGTCGGGGCGAATGCCCGAGCCGGTGTCTGTCACCGACAGGAGCACGCGCCCCTCCTTCGGCCGCGCCTCAAGGCGCAGCGTGCGGACCGGCGCGTCCTGCATGGCGTCGATGGCGTTGCGCATCAGGTTCGCGAGCACGCTGCCCAGGGCTGCGTCTTCCGCCATGACGCTCAGCGCCGGGGGTTGCACGTCGACCTCGATGGTCACGCGTTGCTTCTTCGAGGCCTCGGCGACGATCACCTGCGCGTCGGCGATGGCATGCGACAGCTGCACTGGCGCCAGCGGCAGCTCGCCCTTGTAGGCGAAGGTTCGCAGCTGCGAGGTCAGGCGCGCAAGCCGGTCGACCATGCCGCGGATGCGCTCAAGGTTGCCGCGCACGTCGTCCAGGCGGCTCTTGTCGAGCAGGATGGTGGCGCTTTCAGACAGCGTGCGCATGGCCGTGAGCGGCTGGTTGAGTTCGTGCACCACGCCGGCCGACATCTGGCCCAGCGCGGCCATCTTGCCGGCATGCACCAGCTCGCCCTGTGCGGCGCGCAGCTGCGCGGTGCGCGCCACCACGGTCGATTCGAGCGTGTCGTGCGCCGCCTGCAGCGCCGCCTGGTTGGCCAGCTTCTGGCGTACCGCGCGGCGGCGCTGCCACAGCGCGACGGCCACTAGCAGCAGCACCGCCATCGCGAGGCTGGCAGTAATGGCCGCATTGCGCGCCGCCACGCGCAGCGGTGCCAGGTCGTCGAGCACCACCAGCTGCCACGGCGCGCCACGCAGGGTGCGGGCCGAGGCAAGCTGGTCCACGCCGTCGAGCGAGATCACCTGCACGTCGCGATCGAGCGCCTCCTTTTGTGTCCACTGCAGCGGCTGCAGGGTGGCCTCGCCGTAGGGGCGCGAGCGCAGCACCTCGGCGCGCTGCAGCGCATCGAGCGGCAGCAGCGGGCGGAACTTCAGGTTGTCGCGCGTGGAAAGGATGACCACGCCACGCTGGTCGATCAGCGCCACGTCGCCGGGCAGCTTGCGCCAGGCGCGCTCGGTCTCTTCGAGGTTGATCTTCACGGCCACCACGCCGCGCGCGGACTGGCCGCGGCGCAGCGCATACGAAAGGTAGTAGCCCGGCCGCTTGCTGGTGATGCCCACGCCGTAGAAGCGGCCCCTGCCCTGCCCCAGCGCATCGATCACGTAGGGCCGGAACGACAGGTCCTGGCCGACGGTGGTGCCGGGCTTGTCCCAGTCGGATGCGGCCAGCGAGGTGCCGGCGGCGTCGAGCACATAGAGCATCTCGGCGCCGGCCGTAGCGTTGACGCCATCGAGGTAGCGGTTGACCACGTCGCGCAGGCGAGCGTCGGCCGGCGTGCCGAGCAGCGCCGGCACGACGGGCGTCATCTCAAGCAGTGCGGGGAGGTAGTCGAAGCGGGCCAGGTCGGCGTCGAGCCCGGTCGCGAGCATGTCGAGCCGGTGCTCGGCCGCCTCGCGCAGGCGCGCCAGCCCGGCCTGCATGGCGATCTGGTGGCCGGCGAAGGCGGCCACGGCCACCAGGGCCAGTGCGCCGCACCAGCGCGGCAGGCCGCGCCATCCTCTGGCATTGTCGGAAGGTCCATCGAAACGCCGGGCCGGCTCCCTTGAAATCATGGGAGCGTTATTGCACAAGGCCGGGCCGTCCGCATCGGTGGCAGCCCGATGGCCCCCTGCTGGGGGCCGGAAAGGAAGGGATCAGGCCTGCCGTGCCGGGCTGGCGGGCATGTGCGCTTCGGTTGCGTCGAGCACGCGCTCGGGCTCGTCGGCTTCCGCTGTGCTTTCCTGGTCCAGGTGCTGGTGCATGCGCACGGTGTCGAGATCGCCGGTCCACTTGGCGACCACGATGGTGGCAACGCCGTTGCCGATCAGGTTGGTGAGCGCACGGGCTTCCGACATGAAGCGGTCGATGCCCAGGATCAGTGCAAGCCCCGCCACCGGCACATGGCCCACCGCCGACAGCGTGGCCGCCAGCACGATGAAGCCGCTGCCCGTGACGCCCGCCGCGCCCTTCGAAGTGAGCAGCAGCACGGCCAGCAGCGTGAGCTGCTGCGTCAGCGACATGTCGGTGTTGGTCGCCTGCGCGATGAACACGGCCGCCATCGTCAGGTAGATCGAGGTGCCGTCGAGGTTGAACGAGTAGCCCGTGGGTACCACCAGCCCGACCACCGACTTCTTCGCGCCCAGGTTCTCCAGCTTGGCCATCATGCGCGGCAGCACCGACTCGCTCGACGAGGTGCCCAACACGATCAGCAGCTCTTCCTTGATGTACTTGATGAACTTCCAGATGCTGAAGCCGTGGAACCTTGCTATGAGCCCCAGCACCACGAAGATGAAGAACAGGCAGGTGGCGTAGAAGGTGGCCATCAGTTGGCCCAGCTGCAGCAGCGAGCTCACGCCGTACTTGCCGATGGTGAAGGCCATGGCGCCGAAGGCGCCGATGGGCGCGACCTTCATGATGTAGCCGACGATCACGAAGAGCACGTGCGAGCCCTTCTCGATCACGTCGAACACCAGCGTGCCGCGGCCACCGAACTTGTGCAGCGCGAAACCGAACATCACCGCGATCAGCAGCACCTGCAGGATCTCGCCCTTGGCGAAGGCATCGACCACCGTGTTCGGGATGATGTTGAGCAGGAAGTCGGTGGTGCTCTGCATCTTGCCCGGGCCGGTGTAGGCCGCGATGCTCTTGGTGTCGAGCTGGCTCACGTCGACGTTCATGCCCGCGCCGGGCTTCACGATGTTGATGATGACCAGGCCCACCACCAGCGCGACGCTGCTGACGACCTCGAAGTACAGCAGCGCCAGGCCGCCGGTCTTGCCGACCTTCTTCATGTCTTCCATGCCGGCGATGCCCACCACCACCGTGCAGAAGATGATCGGCGCGATGATCATCTTGATCAGCTTGATGAAGCCGTCGCCCAGCGGCTTCATCGAAGCGCCGGTGTCAGGATAGAAATGCCCCAGCAACACCCCGAGCACGATGGCCGTGATGACCTGGAAATACAGGGATTTGTAGAAGGGCTTGGGTGCGGTGGTGTGTTCCACGGGGTGGCTCATCGGGTTGTCTCCAATTTCGTGGCCAGGCTCCGCAGCGGGGCGCGCGGCCGGCCCCGTGGTTGAGCAATCGACATGCCACGGGCCACACGAGGCGAGACGCGCGCTAAGTCCTTGATTTGATGAGCCTTTTGGTGCGCACGCGAACCGCGGCCCGCCGACGATCCGGATGGCGCGGGCAACGCCCGTCCGATCCACCGGATCAACGCCTCGGGGAAAACCCTAGCCCTCATTCAACGATGTCAGACTTGCCGCATGAACGACAACGCCCAGCCGGCAGCGGCCACGGACAGCGCCTCCAAGCGCATCGCACTCACGGTGGCGGCCGCCTTCTTCATGGAGACGCTGGACGCCACCATCATCGTTACCGCACTGCCGGCCATCGGAGCCGGCTTCGGCATGGGCGCGCTGGACGCGAGCCTGGGCGTCACGGTCTACCTGATCGCGATGGCGGCGCTGGTGCCGGCGGCGGGCTGGTGCGCCGGTCGCTTCGGGGCGCGGCGGGTGTTCGCGCTGGCGGTCGGCACCTTCACCGTGGCCTCGCTCGCCTGTGGGCTGGCGCCCACCTTCGAGGTGTTCGTTGCGGCGCGCGTGCTGCAGGGCGCGGCGGCGGCTTTCATGTCGCCGGTAGGGCGGCTCGTGGTGTTGCGCGAGACGCCGAAGCACCGGCTGATCGAGGCCATCGGCACCATCACCTGGCCGGGGCTCATCGCGCCGGTGATCGGCCCGCCGCTGGGCGGGCTCATCGCGACGCATGCCTCGTGGCGCTGGATCTTCCTGCTGAACGTGCCGCTGGGCCTCGTGGGCCTATGGCTGATCATGCGGCTGTTCCCCCGCCGCACCGACGTGGCCCCGACGCGCTTCGACGCAGTCGGCTTCGTGCTCACCGCCGTTGCGCTGGCCGCGCTCGTCGAAGGCCTCACGCGCCTGGGCGGGCAGCAGCCGGGCTCGGCCGCCACCCTCGGCCTGCTGGCAGCCGGCGCCGTGGCCGCAGCCGCCGCGGTGCGCCATGCGCGACGCACGACGGCGCCCCTGCTCGACCTGCGCGCGCTGGCGGTGCCGACCTATGCGCTCGCCACCGCGACGGCCGGCTTCGTCTCGCGCATCGCGATCAACGCCTCTCCCTTTTTGCTGCCGCTGATGTTCC
The DNA here is from genome assembly GCF_051216835.1 of Variovorax multivorans. Taxonomy (NCBI): domain Bacteria; kingdom Pseudomonadati; phylum Pseudomonadota; class Betaproteobacteria; order Burkholderiales; family Comamonadaceae; genus Variovorax; species Variovorax multivorans. The sequence continues at coordinate 26,861 of NZ_JBPJZL010000017.1, read as the reverse complement.
AGATCGGCTTCGGCATGAACGCGTTCCAGGCGGGCTCGATGCTGCTGGTGTACATGGGCGGCAACCTCGTGATGAAGAGCGCCACCACGGCGGTGCTGCGGCGCTTCGGCTTTCGCAATGTGCTGACGGTGAACGGTGCGATCTGCGCCGCCACGCTGTTCGGCTGCGGGCTGCTGTCGCCGGGCGATCCGTTGCCGTGGGTGTGCGTGCTGCTCTTCATCGCGGGCATGGCGCGCTCGATGAACTTCACGGCCATCAACACGCTGGCCTTTGCCGACGTGCCCGACGAATCGCGTGCCGGCGCGAGCACGCTTGGCACGATGCTGCAGCAGGTTTCGCTCGCGCTCGGCGTGGCGCTGGGCGCGATGGTGCTCGGCGCGTCGAAGGCGCTGCGCGGCGCGCCGGCGGTGCAGCTCGCGGATTTCCATCACGCCTGGTACGTGGTCGGCCTGCTGATGGCCATCGCGACACTGATGACGCTACGGCTCGACCGCCATGCGGGCATGGCAGTGTCGCGACGGCCGTGAGAACATCGTTCGCCCTGCTGTTTCTCTTTCGGAGATTTCTTCCATGCCACTGCACATTGGCATCGTCGGCTGCTCGGCCGAAGGCGCTGCGCTCTGCTATCGCACGCTGTGCGTCGAAGGCGCGCAGCACATGGGCCAGGCCCACGCGCACCCCGAAGTTTCAATGCACACGCACTCGCTCGCCGCGTACGTGGACTGCCTCGATCGCGGCGACATCGACGGCGTCGCGCAACTGATGCTGTCGTCGGCGGGCAAGCTCGCGGCGGCTGGCGCTGATTTTCTGATCTGCCCCGACAACACGATCCACCAGGCGATGCATCGGGTGCTGCCGCAGTCGCCGCTGCCGTGGCTCCACATTGCCGAAGTGACTGCAGCAGAGGCGGTGTCGCGGGGCTTTCGCCGCGTGGGCGTTCTGGGCACGCGCTGGCTGGTCGACAGCGAGGTCTACCCGCAGGCGCTGTCAGCCGCCGGACTGGAAGCCGTGCGGCCTGATGCCGATGAGCGTGCAATGCTCGGCCGCATCATCATGGACGAACTGGTGCGCGGCGTGGTCCGGCCCGAATCCACCGCAGTGCTGCGGCAGATGATCGACGGCCTGAAGGCGCGCGGCTGCGATGCCGTGGCGCTAGGCTGCACCGAACTGCCATTGGTGCTGAACGACGGCAACTCGGCGCTTCCGACACTCGACTCGACACGCCTGCTGGCGCGCGCGGCACTGCGACGCGCAACGGCCGGCTGAGCCCCCCGCCTATTTGCGCACCTTGTCGATCTCGGCCATCAGCTCTTTCACGGTGGCCTCGCCGACCGAGGCCGAGTACTTGTCGATGACCGGCTTCACCTTCGTGCGCAGTTTCGCCATCTCTTCGGGCGGCAGCTCCGACACGGTCATGCCCGCCTTCTTCAATGCGTCGAGCGCGCTGTCGGCGGCGCCGCGCGAGGCCTCGCGCTGGAACGCGGTCGATTCGGCCGACGCCTCGGTGATGATCTTTTTCTCTTCCGCGCTCATGCCGTCCCAGGTCTTCTTGCTGATCAACAGCGCCTGCGGGTTGTAGATATGCCGGGTCTGGGTGATGTACTTCTGCACCTCGGCGAACTTGGACGACAGGATGGTGGTGTTCGGGTTCTCCTGCCCGTCGACCGCCTTCTGGTCGAGGGCCGGATACAGCTCGGGGAACGGCAGCGGGGTGGCGTTCGCGCCCAGCGCACCGAACAGGTCGATGTAGATCGGCGACTGGATCACGCGGATCTTCAGCCCCGCGATGTCGTCCGCCTTCACGATCGGCCGCTTGCTGTTGGTGAGGTTGCGAAAGCCCAGGTCCCAGTAGCCCAGGCCGTGCAGGCCCTTGTCTTCCAGCCTGGCCATCAGCTTCTGGCCGAAGGGTCCGTCGGTGACCGCATCGGCCTCCTTGCCGCTGTTGAACAGGAACGGAAAGTCGTAGGCCGCGAACTCCTTGACCTGCGCCGAGAGGATGCCCGCGTTCAGCACCGTGAGTTCGACCGTGCCGCCCTGCAGCGCCGACACGGTCTGAAGATCGCCGCCGAGCGCGCCGCCCGCGAACAGCTTGACGGTGATCTTGCCGCCCGACTTGGCGGCCACGAGGTCGGCGAACTTCTGCGCGCCCTGCGCCTGCGGATGGCCGGTCTGGTTCTGGAACGCGAACTTGAGCGTTCGCTCCTTGACCTGCGCACCGGCGCCGCACATGGCGAACAACGCGACAGCGGCAACCAGCAGTTTCAGCATCGAAGGCTTCTTCATGGCAATGTCTCCTTGTATGTATATGTCTATCCGTGGAACAGCCTGGCCGGCCCCGTCACCAGCCACGGGAACAGCACCATCAGGAACATGACGGCGAACTCGGCGATCATGAAAGGCACCACGCCGCGCGTGACGTCGTCCATCGAGATCTTTCCGACGCCGGCCACCACGTTGAGGACCGTACCCACCGGCGGCGTGACCAGGCCGATCGAGTTGTTGATGATGAAGAGCACGCCGAAGTAGACCGGGTCGATGCCCGCAGCCTTCACGATGGGCATCAGCACGGGCGTGAGGATCAGGATGGTCGGCGTCATGTCCATCGCGGTGCCCACGATCATCACGAGCACCATGATCGCGATCATCAGCAGGATCTGATTACCCATGAAGGGCTGCAGCAGCCCCACCACCTTCGAAGGCAGGTCGGCCACCGTGATGAGCCACGCGCTCACCATGGCCGCGGCGATCAGGAACATCACGATGGCACTGGTCTTGGCCGCCCCCACGAACACCGCGTAGAGATCCTTCCAGCTCAGCTCGCGATAGACGACGGTCGACACGAAAAGCGCATAGACGGCGGCCACCACGGCCGCCTCGGTCGGCGTGAACACGCCCATGCGCAAGCCCACGAGAATGATCACCGGCAGCATCAGCGCCCACAGCGCCTTGCGGAACGCGGTGAAGATTTCGGCGCCCGACTTGCGAGGCGGAGGCACGATCTTCTCGCGCCGCACCAGCCACGCCCAGGTGATCCACAGCGCGCCGCCGATCAACAGGCCCGGCACGATGGCCGCGAGAAACAGCTTGGAGATCGAGACGTTGGCCGCCACGCCGAAGATCACGAGCCCGATGCTCGGCGGGATCACCGGGCCGATCACGCCGGTGGCCGCGATGAGCCCGCCCGCGCGCGCCTTGTCATGGCCCGCCTTGACCATCATCGGCAGCAGCAGCGCCGTCAGCGCGGCCGCGTCGGCCACGGCCGACCCCGAGAGCGCGGAGAGCAGGCAACCCGCCATGATGGTCACGTAGCCAAGGCCGCCTTTCACATGGCCGACCAGCGCGAGCGCGAAGTCGACGATGCGCTTGGAGAGGCCGCCCACGTTCATGATCTCGCCGGCCAGCATGAAGAACGGAACGGCCAGCAGCGGAAAGCTGTCAGCGCCGCCGATCACGTTCTGCGCGAGGATCTGCGCGTCGAACAGGTCGAGGTGCCACATCAGCGCGACACCGCTGGCCAGCAGCGAGAACGCGATGGGAATGCCCATCGCCATGGCCAGGAGCAGCGAGCCCACGAAGACGACGATGGTCACTTGCGTGCTCCCTGTTGTGCATCGCCTTGCGCAGCGCTGTCTTGCGAACCGAGGATCTGCTGCAGCTGTACCGCTTCTTCGGACTCCTGCACCATCACCAGGTCGCTCTCGGCAATGCGCCCGGTGAGCAGGCGCAGCAGGTCGAGCATGAGGATGAACGCGGCCAGCACCGAGAACACCACGCCTGACATGTACACCACCGCCATCGAGGCGCCGGTGACCGGCGCGGTCACGTCCCAGTTGATGCGCGTCTGCGCCGTGCTGCCCTGGAACAGCAGCCACACGATGTAGAGCATCACCACGTGCCCCACCGCGAGGCAGATCTTCTTGCCGATGGGTGGCAGCTTCTGCACCACCATGTCGACGCCCAGGTGGCCGTGCTCCTTCAGCGCGACGACCGCACCGAGAAAAGTCATCCAGATGAAGAGCCAGCGCGAGACTTCCTCGGACAGGGTAATGCCCGAATTGAAGCCGTAGCGCAGCACCACGTTGCCGAAGACCAGCACGACCATGACCGCAAGCGCGGCTGCGATCAGGGCTTCGATGCCGGCGCAGCACCGGTCGATCCATCGATTCATGGGCGTGTTCCCTGCTCAGGCCGGCGCGGCCAGCCTGTGCATCTCGACCAGTGCGCGCAACGCGGCCAGGTACGACTGCGGACCCAGGCCCTGGACCGTGCCCTTCACGGCCGGCGAGATGATCGAATGCGCACGCCATGTCTCGCGCGCGGCGATGTTGGACATGTGCACCTCGATGATCGGGAACGGCATGGCCTTGATCGCGTCGTGCAGCGGCACACCGTGCTGCGTCAGGCCGGCCGGGTTGACCAGCGCACCCTGAGCCTCGTCGATGTGGGTGTGCAAAAAGTCGATCAGGTCGCCTTCGTGGTTCGACTGGAGGATGTCCAGCGTCACGCCGAGTTCGGTGGCGAGCTGCTGCAGCTGCGCATTGATTTCGGCCAGCGTGGTCTTGCCGTAGATGTGGGGTTCGCGGCGGCCGAACAGGTTGAGATTGGGGCCGTGCAGGACGAGGATCTTCATGAGGCGCCTTCGGTCGGAGGTCTTACTGCTTGCGGATGCGCGCGAGTTCGTCGGTGTAGAGCTTGACGATGGCGGGGTCATAGCTCGCGGCGAAACGCTCGGTGACAGGCTTGGCAATCTGCCGCATGCGGGCCTGCTCGGCGGGCGCGAGCTCGTTGAACTGCGCACCCTTGGCCTGCAAGTCACCTACGGCGCGCTGCGCGGCGGCGCGGCTCACCTGGCGCTGGTAGCCGCGCGCTTCGTCGGCGGCCTCGCGCATCATCTTCTGCTCGGCGGGGCTCAGCGAGTCCCAGAACTTCTTGCTGACCAGCACGATATTGGCCGCATACACATGGTTCGTGGCGCTCACGAACTTCTGCACCTCGTAGAACTTGTTCGACAGGATCACCGCGTACGGGTTCTCCTGGCCATCGACCGCCTTCGACTCGAGCGCGCCGTACAGCTCGGCGAAAGGCATCGGCACCGGGTTGGCCTTGAAGGCCTTGAAGGTTTCGAGGAACACGGGGTTCGGAATGACGCGGATCTTCAGGCCTTCGAGGTCTTCATGCCTGGTGATGGGCCGCTTGCTGTTGGTGACGTTGCGAAAGCCCAGGTCCCAGTAGCCCAGCGCCACCAGCCCCTTCTCCGGCAGCTTCGCGATCAACGCCTGGCCCAGCGGGCCGTCGAGCAGCGCATCGGCCTGCGCGAAGCTGCCCACCGCGAACGGGAAGTCGACAAGGCCGAACTCCTTGACGATGCCCGCGAGCGACGTGGTGGCCGGTGCCGACATCTGCTGCACGCCGCCCTGCAGCGCCGACTGCTGCTGCATCTCGTTGCCCAGCTGCGAGGCCGGGAACTCCTGCACCTTCATCTTGCCGCCGCTCTTGGCCGCGAGCAGCTCGGCAAAACGCTTCACGCCGAAGCTCACGGGGTGGTCGGCGTTGTTGAGGTGGCCGAAGCGGATCACACGGTCCTGCACGCCCTGCGCGAACGCGGGAATGGCCAGGGCGAGGGTCAGGCCGGCCGCTGCCAGCTGGCGATGAAGCGTTCTCAAGATGTGATCTCCAACTGTGTGAAGGTGCAAGGGCGGCGCGATCTTAGGGCGGAACTGGAAAATATTTCCACTAGTGAAAACACTTGGCAAAAGCGCTAGAGTGACGTCATGACAGCCATACTCGAACGCAGCTTCAAGGTCCTCGAACACCTGGCCGGCCACCCCGAAGGCCGCGCGCTGTCGGCACTGTCGGCCGAGCTGGAAATGCCGCTGAGCGCCACGCACCGCCTGCTGACCGAGCTCATCCGCTGCGGCTATGTGCGGCAGGACCAGAGCCACGGCGACTACATGCTCACGATCAAGCTGGTGTCGCTGGGCCTGAGCTTCCTCAGCAACAGCGGCATCGTCGACGTGGCGCAGCCGCTGCTCGACCGGCTCGCCGCCGAATCGGGCGAACTGGTGCGGCTGGCGGTGGTCGACGGCGACGAGCTCACCTTCGTCGCCAAGGCGCAGGGCGCAACGCGCGGCCTGCGCTACGACCCGGACATGGGCCTTTCGGTGAACCTCTCCTGCAGTTCCGCCGGCCACGCCTGGCTGTCGACGATGACGGACGAGCAGGCGCTGCAACTCGTGGCCAAGCAGGGCTTCGGCAAGCCCGAGGACTACGGCCCGAAGGCGCCAACCACCGTGAAAGCGCTGCTGGCGTATCTGCGCGCGGCACGCAAGCGCGGCTTCGCGATGATCAGCGAGGTGTTCGCGCCGGCAATGACAGCCATGGCCGCGCCGGTGCGCATCGGCAACGGCGCGGTGATCGGCGTCATCACCATCGCAGGGCCACTGGTGCGACTGACCGAGGAACGCATGCTCGAACTGGGACCGGTGCTGCAGGCGTCGGCCGAGGACGTGGCGCAGGCCAGCGGGGCCTCCGCGATGTTCAAGCGAAGGGCCTGACCGAACATCGCGCGGCGGTCGTGGCATTTATTTAGTATGGAACCTCCTCGAGAACCAAGGAGACATCCATGCACGACATCGCCGCAATCCAGAAACTGCTGGACACGATCTTCCCGGGCCTGATGGGCGTACGGCTCACCGAGCTCGCACCCGACCGAGTGGTCGCGCAGATGGAGGTGCGGCAAGACCTGTGCACCGCTGGCGGCATCCTGCACGGCGGCGCCCACATGGCCTTCGCCGACACGCTGGGTGCGGTCGGCACCATCGCCAACCTGCCCGAAGGCAAGCGCACGACGACCACAGATTCGAGCACCAAGTTCATCGCGGGCGCGCGCCTCGGCACGACCGTCACTGGCACTTGCGTGGCTCTGCATCGCGGACGCACGACGCATGTGTGGCAAACCTCGGTCACCAATGCCGACGGCAAGCTGTGCGCGGTCGTCACGCAGACGCAGCTGGTGCTGGAGTAGCCTAGCGAGCGCCTGTCCCGGCGAGGCCTGCCCCGGCGCCTCTGGCCGACAGCGCCACGGGCATTGCGATGGCGCGAGAGACGGCGTCGGCTGACGTATCCGCGCGCGCAACGGTGCCAGCATCGCCCCGCACTGGAGAACAAGCCCATGGAACGACTCTTCGACTCCTTCGCCAACACCTTCGCGCGCATGGCCGGCAGCCCGGCGGCCTTTCTGATCTGTGTGGCCGTTGTCGTGGCCTGGGCGGTTTCGGGGCCGTTCTTCGGCTTTTCGGAGACATGGCAACTCGTGATCAACACGGGCACCACCATCGTCACCTTCCTGATGGTCTTCCTCATTCAGAACACCCAGAACCGCGATGGTGTGGCCTTGCAGACCAAGCTGGACGAACTGATCCGCTCCTCCAACGCGGAGGATGACTTCATCGGCATCGAGAAACTCACGGACAGGGAGTTGATTGCGCTGCACGAGCGCTGCGAGGCGGCTGCCAAGAAAAGCCAGGAGACGCTGGAGAAAGCCCAGACCGAGCGCAAACGCCGCGGCCACCATGACCACCGCGTGCACCGAGGCAGCAACGCCCGGTCAATCGATCCATAGCCGCCGGCAAGCGGCCATATTCAATATGGTGATGAGCTGCTTGTTGCGCCGTATCAGGCACGCATGGCCAGATCCGCTCGCCCGTTCACGCGCACGCTCCCTCATTCCGTCGAAGAACCCGCTGCGGCGCCCGACGCAGCGCCACCGTCACACTCTCTTCAGCACAACCCCGAATCATTCGCGCTGCAAGCAGGCGACGACATCGAAAACATTCGCGACGTGCACTGTGCATATGCATGCCTCGAGAAGCTTGTCTTTCCACAGCAGGTGAATGATTGCGAAGAGGTCTATCCCTATCCAACCCGCTCCGAACTCGGCGCGTTGATCCGCCTCGTCAATGAGGAACTGCAGCGGCGCATCGAAGCCGCGGACGGCACGATCAACTCCTTGCGTGGCGCCCTGCTACGCGAACAGGTGCCGCAATGACGCCGATTTGCTAGCGCAAAAGCAAAAAGGCGCTACAACCTCGAAAGTTGTAGCGCCTTGCGGAATATGGTGGCTGGGGCGGAATCGAAAGAACCGCGACGGGCCGCATCAACCTTCATTCATCCTCACATTGCTATTCCTGGGGGTACACGCTTGGGTACACCAAACTGACCAGCGGTTGTGAGGGCAAAAGTGGCATCGAACCACGGCCCGCCCGACCAACCTTGCCCAATTATCTCATCCTCGGCACTCGTGGAAGCCAAGCCGGTTTTGTTGCATTTTCTCCCTCTTCATTGACAAATGACTAATAAATGCAACAGACTCCAGCATGGCATCCTCCGCCTCGACAGTCGAGCAAGCCGTTCTGGCGCTGGCCGAACAGCGGCCGCTGCTGCGAGCGCGCGATCTGGCAGAGCATGGCCTCCCGACGATGGCGCTCAGCCGACTGGTAGCCACAGGCAGGCTCGAGCGGGTTGCCCGGGGTGTCTACAGCCTGCCGGAACGCGCACTCAGCGAGCACCGCTCGCTGGCGGAGGTAGCCCTTCGCGTGCCGCAAGGCATCGTCTGCCTGCTATCGGCGCTCCGCGTTCACGGGATCGGCACGCAAGCACCGTTTGAGGTGTGGATCGCGATTCCCCACAACTCGCCAACGCCCAGGCTCGACCAGCCCGCGCTGCGCGCCATCCGCATGTCCGGCGCCGCGCTGTCCGAAGGCGTCGAAACCGTGCAGATCGATGGTGTCAGCGTGCCGGTCTTCAATGCGGCCAAAACCATTGCCGACTGCTTCAAGTTTCGCAACAAGATCGGCCTGGACGTCGCGCTGGAAGCGCTGCGCGATGGATGGATACAGCGCAAGGTGACGGTTGATGCGCTCTGGCAATACGCCATGATCGATCGCGTCTCCAATGTGATGCGCCCCTACCTCGAAAGCGTCATCGCATGAGCCGCAACATCGCCGCCTCGATCCGCGCCCGCTTGAAGCAGCATGCGAATGCCAGAAAGCAGGACTTCAACCTGACGCTCACTCACTATGGCCTTGAGCGCCTGCTGTACCGGTTGTCCATCTCACCGCATGCCCCAAACTACCTGCTCAAGGGCGCACTGCTGTTCTCGCTCTGGTATGACCAGCCGCATCGGCCCACCCGCGACGCCGACCTGTTGGGGTTCGGTCCTGACGACGTGGAGTCGGCGGTGAGCGCCTTCCGAGAAATCTGCCAGATCACGGTGAAGGATGGGATCGCTTTCGATGCAGCCTCGGTACAAGGCACTGTCATCCGCAAGGAAGCCGGCTACGGCGGCGTGCGGATCGATCTGCGAGCGACACTGGATGGCGCGCGAATCACCCTGCAGGTGGACATCGGATTTGGCGATGCAGTGACGCCAGCGCCGGAAACCGTCAGCTATCCAGTCCTGCTCGATGACCTGCCCGCACCACAACTGCGCAGCTACCCCAAGTACACCGTGGTGGCTGAGAAGTTCCATGCAGTCTGTCTCCTGGGCATGGCCAACACCCGGATGAAGGATTACTTCGATCTCTGGGTACTGATGACCGAGGGGGCGCTGGACACCACCGAACTGCAGCGCGCCATTGCGGCCACGTTCGAGCGCCGGAAGCTCGCGATGCCCAGCAGCCTTCCTGTCGGACTGAGCGACAGCTTTTCTGATGACGGGGCGAAGAAGGCACAGTGGGCAGCATTCTTGAAGAAGAACCGGCTTGAAGCCATGGACCTGGCAAATGTCGTGACACGGCTGCGGGAAGAGTTCCAGAAGTGCGGCGTTTGCTGACGCCTCCAGCCAGCTTCATCCAGCGTTCCCACGTCGCCCCAGGCCCGACGCGAGCGTTGGATCAAGTGGTTGCGTTGGATGGAGAGTGAGCATCTGGCTTCGCCGGCCACCAGTCTGACGGCCAGGTACCCCACGACAAAGCAGACAGCCAGCGCGGCAAGGTCTCCTCCATCGGATTTCTGGCGGCCAGTTCCGTCGTGACCACCGACACCCAGGCCTTGGCTCGTTCAGTGTAGGGTGGTCGAAGTCCGTCGGCCATCTGCACGAGTTGGACCAAAAGGTCCTTCAGGCGCCGAACACGTTCGCCGGCCTGCATCATCAAGAACGTTTGCTTGAGTTGCTCGGCCCTGGCCTGCTTCCGTCGGCGCTCCAATGCGCCGGCTTCGCGCGCAGAAACCCGCCTCGATCACGCATTCCCCGACGAAGCGCTTGCGCGTTGAAGGCCATTTGCCCCGGGGCAATGTCGCACGCCCCGGACACCAGCCCAAGCTCACGCCAGTGCGGGCTCGCCGGAGGCCTGTTGCACCGGGATGTGTGCGCGCTCTTCCTTGATGCGATTCGCGCCGTCCACAAACACCAGCTTTGGCAAGTAGTCCGACACGCGTTCCTCCGGCACCAAGCCGAAGGCGGCGATGATCAGCAGGTCTCCCACGGAGGCTCGGCGCGCGGCCGACCCGTTGACCGAGATGATGCCGCTGCCGCGCTCGCCACGAATGGCGTAGGTCACGAAGCGCTCGCCGTTGTTGATATTCCAGATGTGCACTTGCTCGTTTTCGGCGAGATTCGCAGCATCAAGCAGGTCCTCGTCGATCGCACAAGACCCTTCGTAGTGCAGTTCGCAATCGGTGACGGTGGCGCGATGGATCTTGGATTTAAGCAATGTTCGAAACATGATCGGGAAAATTTCCGTAAAGATTTCTGAGCCCATTGCCGGACGATCTGATAACGCGCTTCGCCCCGTGCGGGCAGGCCCGCCGAGTGTAGGCAGGCTCCCGATTCGGGGCAATCGCAGCTGGCGCATCGCACATGGGCACAATTCAAGAACAACAATTTAAGCGCCTACATGCGAAGTACCGACACCCCAAAATTGCCTGTAGTTCTTTCAACTGATTGCGCAGGCAAGCAAGGCGAACGCTCCGATTGGGAACCACTTCGTCGCCTCGGTCCCTATCTGTGGCAATACAAGTGGCGAATGTTCGCTGCGCTCGCCTTCGTGATCGCCGCCAAGGTGGCGAACGTCGGCGTGCCGGTGTTGCTCAAGGTCCTGATCGATGCCGTCACGCCCAGACCCGATGTCAAACAGGCCCTGGTGGTTGTCCCGATCGCCCTGTTGCTTGCCTACGGAATGCTTCGCCTTTCCACGACGCTTTTCACCGAGCTGCGCGAGCTGGTGTTCGCCAAGGCCGCGGAAGGAACAGCCCGCAGGATTTCGCTCGGGGTGTTCAATCACCTGCATTCGCTTAGCCTGCGCTTTCATCTGGATCGCCAGACCGGCGGCATGACGCGCGACCTCGACCGCGGCACTCGCAGCGTGCAGGCCCTGATCGCGATGACGCTGTACATCTGCTTCACCGTCGCCGCCACAGAGTAGCGCACCAAGTTCCGAAGAACCATGAGCGAGTTCGCCTCGGTCGCGCAGGTCAGGGGCGTTTTGCCCAGATGGGGAGGCTGCAAAGATCGAGGGTTACGAATAAGCAACAGTTGCTCCTTTATCTCTCGGCAGAATCAAATCGTTCGACGCAAGACCATCTTTGAATCCTTTCCTTCTCTATCTGGAATCGCACACCCATGGACCTGACAACGTTGTTCTCGCTCAAGGGCCGCACGGCGCTCATCACGGGAGGGTCGCGCGGCATCGGCCGGATCATCGCGCAGGCCTATCTGATACAGGGTGCTCGGGTCTACATTTCGGCGCGAGGTTCCGAAGGTTGCGACCGCGCCGCGACGGAGCTCTCGGAGTACGGAGAGGTTTTTTCGTTGCCCGCCGATGTCTCGACACTCGACGGCGCACAGGAACTCTCGAATGCTTACGCGAAACGCGAAGACTCGCTGGACATCCTCGTCAACAACGCGGGGACGGCCTGGGGTGCACCCTTTGACGAGTTTCCCGAAGCCGGATGGGACAAAGTGGTTGACCTGAACCTCAAGACGCCCTTCTTTCTGACCCAATGCCTGGCGCCCTTGCTGCGCAAGGCAGTGGCGGGGAGCCTGCCGAAAGTGATCAACATTGCTTCGGTTGACGGCATCTCCGTGGGCCCCCGGGAAACGTACTCGTACGCAGCCAGCAAGGCGGGCTTGATTCAGCTGACGCGGTTGATGGCCCTGAGGCTTGCGCCCGAGCGCATTGTCGTGAGCGCCATTGCGCCTGGCGCATTCGCAACCGACCTCAACAAGAGTGCACGAGACCATGGTGACGACGTCGCGGCCTACATTCCCCTGGGCCGCATCGGTACAGCCGAAGACATTGCAGGTGCGGCCGTCTACCTCGCATCGCGCGCCGGTGACTATGTCGTCGGCTCGACCCTGATCGTCGACGGCGGGGCCACACATGCAAGGTGAAGTTCCCGCCCGTATGGCCTGCTTCGGAACGACCTGGAGCACAGGTTCCTAGCTGCCTGCACTATCGGCGCGAATCCTGCTCGTCGAGGCGCGTCCAAGGACAGAGACGCCCAAGAAAATCGCGAGGGTCACGAAGCGGCCGGCGGCTTCCGTCGTTTCAGCGGTGCGCCCCGTAGTGGCGCCCGTCCCCTTTTTCATGCGCGTGGCGAGTGCATTTGCGCTGGTCAGCGCCGGTGAAACGAGACGCTCGCCGTGCCCACCACCGCGAGGCTGTGACTCTTCCGCGCAAGAGAGTCTTCGTCGAGAACGCTGTCGGCTTTCAGCTACTTCAGAACTCTTCTCTGCTAAATCGGAACTGAACGATTTCTAGGGGCTGTGCTTCCATCTTGTATATTGGAAATTAAATCCATTAAACTGTCGGAATGGACGTCAATACACGCATCGCCCAGCGTCTTCGAGAGCTCCGCACCACGCGTGGCTACTCGCTCGAAGCGTTGGCAGAACGAGCCGGAGTCAGTCGGTCGAACATCTCGCTGATTGAGCGGGGTCAAAGCAGTCCCACCGCTACAGTGCTCGACAAACTTGCGATAGGTTTAAGCGTAGCGCTAGCTTCATTCTTCGAAGACAGTGCGGCTTCGAGCGGATCGCCACCAGCGCCTGTAATTCGGTTGGGCGACCAGCCGATATGGCAGGACCCTGCTTCGGGCTATGTACGCAGGAGGCTCTCTCCACCTGCGCTTTCGCCACTTCAAATGGTCGAGGTACTCTTTCCCCCTGGCCAGCGTCTAGCGCTCGATTCAGCAGTGCACGACGCAGATATATATCAACAGATATGGTTGCTCGACGGAGTGATGGAGTTGACTACCGGCGAGAAGAATTGGCGCCTTGAAAAGGGCGACTGTCTGGCGATGCAACTGAGTCAGCCTCACGTGTTCTTCAACCCTGGCCAAAAGTTTGCACGCTACTTGGTTGCGCTCGCCTCAGTTTCATGGTCGCCAACTTCAGCGGCTGCCTTCGAGCGGGGTGGGTAGTCGCGGCATCCACAACCGGTCCTTCGGCGGCATGGCGTTCTTCAGCCACAGCCTCCGCAAGTTTTGAGTTAGCTGAGACAAAACCGCTCGAAGTTCGACTTAAGTGAGACAAGATTTCAAAGCCACGTGAGTTAAAGCTCGATAAGGTGTTGATTTCATTGGTCTTGCTGTTCCACCTAGGTCGGCGATCGACAAACGCCGTGGGCCGGCGAGCTTTGGACCTTGCGCTTGCAGGCCGTGCCGCGCGAATGCCGATCGTTTGCACGGCGCGTGTTGGGGGTTGTCGCCATCCGGCGCGGTCACCGCCGCGATGCGTTCCAGCATGGATGCACAGGATGACTTGGCAGTCCTCTCGGCATCTGCGCCAGGACTTCGGACCCGGCAATGCAGTCGGCATTCCTTAATTTTTTGAGAACCTCGTCTTTCGAACAAGCCTGATCGCTTCACGCGTCCGGCGAGTTCACACGCAAGCGCACTGCCGACGCATGGGGCGGCCCCAGATCGACGCCCCCGGTAAGGCGTCGGCTTCGGTCGCGGCGCTCATCCCTGCCGGAGGTTCATCCGGTCCTCGCAACCCAAACCTCATGAAGTTGGCTAACGCCTACTTCGACGAAATCGCTGTATCTAGGTGCAACCGACTGAGCGAACGGGGAGCAATCATGAATTAATTACAAATTCTTATTGAGAAGAAATGGAACTCTTTTCCGGAAAATCGAGATTGGAAATTCGATCTTCGCAATAAGAAATACATACGCATTGCGCCCTCAACGCCATTGTGCTGGAATGTCACATCTATTTGCAGTTGCACCAATTTCCTCTTGGACTTGGCGGCAATACATAAGAATTCGGTATTCATTTTCATTGAATAAATCCCATGACCAACCCTTTCGACAGCAGCGATGCTTCATTTCTGGTTCTGATCAACGACGAAAACCAGCACTCCATCTGGCCTGACTTCATCGAAATCCCCAAGGGTTGGAAAAAAGTTTACGGCCCTTCTGCCAAGGGCGACTGCCTGGAGTTCGTCGAGAAGAACTGGACCGACATGCGTCCAAGAAGCCTTGCCCAGGCGATGGGCAATCAGGGTTAGGCAGCCGCTGCGCTGCATCCCGGCTCTTTCCTAAAAAAGCTTTGCGGCTCTCCGTCCGGCGCGCCCGTCGCGCGCAGCCGGCCCGGATCGTTTGGCTTTCCCGAAACGTAAGTCAACAGGACCCCATATGGTGTCGACCCCTGCAAATGGCTGGCCGCTGTCTTTCGCGCAGCTCGGGCTCTGGTTTGAGCGGCAGTTCTATCCGAGCCCCCCCTCCCACAACGTCGGCGAATACATCGAGATTGCCGGTGCGCTGAATGCAGAATTGTTTCTGCAGTGCCTGCGAACGGCCGCCCAGGAGGCCCAGGCACTGGGAACCACCTTCATCGAGACGGACACGGCACCCCGGCAGGCGGTCAGCAGAAAGCCCGGCGACCAGTGCATCAGCTTCGTCGACTTGAGCGCTGACGCCGATCCCCATCGATCGATGCTCGACAGGATCTCCCGGAAGATGGAGGCCTCGCTCTCGCCGACCGATCCGGAGCTTTTTTCCTTCTGCCTGTTCAAGCTCTCCGTCGACAAGTTCGCTTGGCACCACCTCTACCATCACATCGTCATGGACGGGTTTGGCTATTCCCTGATCGCGCGCAGGGTCGCGGAACTCTATACGGCGGCGATCGAGGATCGCGCAGCGCCGCGCGCATGGTTCGAGCCGCTGGGCCAGCTCCTGGACATAGAGCAGGCGTACCTGACTTCGGATGCGTTCGAGTCGGATCGCGACTTCTGGCAGGGCTACCTCGAGCAACTCCCCGCGCCGACCCGCTTCGGGGACGGCACGCGCAGCTTCTCGCGTCTGCCGATCCGAAGCAACCGCCGGATGGAAAAGCCGGCACTCGAGGGCATTGCGGAACTGGCCCGGGTGTCCGAGACCTCTCTTGCGCGGACGCTGATCGCGGCGGTGGCCGCCTATCTGTTCCGCACCACGGGGGTTCGGGAGCTGTCGATCGGCCTGCCCGTGTCAGGACGGTCCGCCGAGACGCGGGCGATCCCGTGCATGATGTCGAACACCCTTCCGATGCACCTGTCGATTTCTCCGGAAATGACGATGCGCGACATCGTCAGGGTCGTCGACAGGGAAATCCGCACGGTGCTCGCACATCAGCGCTATCCGGCGTCGCGCCTGTACCTGGATGCCAAGCGGATCAGGGGCTACGGCAGCGACTTCGGGCCCGTGATCAATGTGATGCCGTTCAAGGAAGGCATCTCCTTCGGCGGACTGTCATCCAAGTCGTTCAACACCTCCGCGCGCACGGCGGCCGACATCTCGTTTTCCTTCTTCCTTGGCGAAGACAACAGCGCCGACGTCTACTGCACGGCGAACGCGTCCGCCTATTCGCTGGCGGACGTACAGGCGCACCAGGAACGGCTGCTGCGTTTCATCGATTCAAGCCTGGCCCATCCGGCAATCCCAGTCGCAAGGCTGGACATCCTGAGCGCGGCGGAACGCCAGCGCGTCCTGACGGACTGGAACGGCGAAGCCCCGGGTTCGTTCCCCGACACGCTGGCGGACCTGTTCGAGCGACAGGTCGCCGCGAGCCCGCAGGCGCGCGCCCTCTCGTTCGAGGCGACCGACATCTCGTACCAGGAACTGAATCAGCAGGCGAATCGGCTCGCCCGTTATCTGAGTACACGCGGCGTCGGCCCGGACAGCATCGTTGCACTGGCACTGCCACGCTCGACTGAACTGGTGGTCAGCCTGTTGGCCGTCCTGAAAGCAGGCGCGGCGTATCTCGCGCTCGACCTCGACTATCCCGTGGATCGACTGCGGTTCATGCTCGAGGACGCGCGGCCCCGCTGCATCATCTCGAAGTCTGACGTCGCCCACCTCCTCACGGACATTGAAACGCTTGGGGTGCGCCTGGACGACGCGTCGCTCTGCGCCGAGCTCTCGACACTGCTGGCGACGGACCTGACCGACGCGCAGCGCACGCGCGCCCCCAGCCCCCTCGATCTTGCGTATGTGCTGTACACCTCGGGCTCCACGGGCCGCCCCAAGGGCGTTGCCGGAACCGCAAGAACGCTGCTCAACAGGCTCCGGTGGGACGTGCAGCAAGCCGACGAAGCGACGGTGTACGCCCAGAGGACGACCCACAACTTCATCGACTTCGTCTGGGAAGTGCTCATGCCGCTCATCGGCGGGCAGCGCCTGGTGATCGTGCCGCCGCAGCTCAGCAAGGACGTGAACGGATTGATCGCGCTGCTGGCCGCCGAGAAGGTGACCCGGATCGTTCTGGTTCCGTCGCTGCTCGAAGCGATGCTCGAGGGCGAGTTCAAGGTGGGCACCCGGCTGCCGCACCTGCGGTACTGGTCCTGCGGCGGGGAAGCGTTGACGCCGGCGCTGGCCGAGCGTTTCAGGAAGGCGCTGCCGCAGGCCCTGCTGGTCAACCTGTACGGCACCTCCGAATTCTGGGACGCGGCCGGCTGGGTCAACCAGAGTTTTGACGGCCATGGCCAGCCCAGCGTGCCGATCGGCACCCCCTTGCCGGGCGTGCAGGTCTATGTGCTGGACGCTCTGCTTCAGCCGGTCCCGCCGGGCGCGGTCGGCGAACTGTTCGTCGCCGGCGCCGGGCTTGCGCGAGGCTACCTCGGTCGCCCGGCGTTGACCGCCGAGCGCTTCGTGGCAAATCCCTTCGGAGCGCCCGGCGAGCGGATGTACCGCACGGGTGACCTGGCACGCTGGAGTGAAGAAGGCGTGCTCGGGTATCTGGGCCGGGTCGACCACCAGATCAAGCTGAGGGGCTTCCGGGTCGAGCCCGGCGAAGTCGAGGCGCAGTTGGTCAAGCACCCGCTGATCAGGCAGGCCGCTGTTGTGGCGCGGGAGGACTCGACGGCCGGCAAGCGCCTTGTCGCCTATCTCGTCGCGGACGAGGCTGCGCTGCCCCAGCGCCCGCGTTCCCCGGGGTTCGGGCTCTTCTACTTCGCCGATGCCAATCAAAGCCAGGAGGGCGAGCAGCTCTACCGGCTGTATGTGGAGGGCGCAAAGTTCGCGGACCGCAACGGCTTCGCGGCCATCTGGACACCCGAGCGGCACTTCACCAAGGTGGCGGCCGCGTTTCCCAATCCGTCCGTGCTGAGTTCGGCCCTGGCCATGGTCACGCAAAACGTCCAGCTGCGCGCGGGCAGCGTCGTGATGCCGCTGCACCATCCATTGCGGGTGGCGGAGGAGTGGTCGGTGGTCGACCATCTTTCCGCAGGGCGCGTCGGCGTCGCGTTCGCCTCGGGGTGGGTGCCCGAGGACTTCGTGCTGGCGCCAGACCATTTTGCCGATCGCTACCAGGTGATGCTCGACGGGGTTGCGCAGGTGCGCGAACTCTGGCGCGGCGGCACGATGGCCGCACGAAACGGTGCGGGCCACACGTCCCAGGTCCGCCTGCAACCGAAGCCCATCCAGCCGGAGCTGCCGGTGTGGATCACGGCCACCCGGAGCCCGGCCACCTTCGAGGCGGCCGGACGGATCGGGGCGAACGTGCTGACGGCGCTGCTGAGCCTCACCATCCCGGAGTTGACCGAGAACATCCGGATCTATCGCGACGCGCTGCGTGCCAACGGGCACGATCCGGACGCGCACAAGGTCACGCTGATGCTGCACACCTTCGTCGGCCCCGACGACGAGACGGCACAACGGGCGGCCCATGAACCGATGGTCCAGTATTTCCGGGCGCACACGGAATTGCGCAAGAGCGTTTTCAAGGACCTCGAGGGGAACATCCCGAACCAGGCCTTGGGCGAAGTCGAAGCGGACCAGCTCATTGCGCTCGCGGTGCGCCGCTACTTCGGCACCTCCGCGCTCATCGGCGGCCCCGAGAGCTGCCTGGAACTGGTGCGCAGGCTGGAGAAGATCGGCGTCGACGAGTTCGCGTGCCTGATCGACTTCGGCGTGCCCACGGACCAGGTGCTCGAGAACCTGGCGCACCTGGCCACGGTGATGAAGCGCTCGCGCATGGGCTCGCCGCCCGACGCGGCGCAGATGCACACCGAACTCGCCGCCTCGCTGCCCGATCACATGGTGCCCGCGCACTACGTGTGGCTGGACACGCTGCCTCTAACGCCCAACGGCAAGCTGGATCGCAAGGCCTTGCCGGCACCCCATTTCGCAGCAAAGGAAGTCCGCGCCCCCGGCACGCCACAGGAAGAAGCGCTGGCCTTGCTCTTCGCGGAAATCCTCGGATTGCCGCAAGTGGGCGTCGACGACAGCTTCTTCGACCTGGGCGGTCACTCACTGCTGGCGACGCGGCTGATCAATCGCATCCGCACGGCCATGGGCGTCGAGATCGGCATCCATACGCTGTTCGAAGCCTCGAGCGTGGCGCAGTTGGCCGGAAGGCTGGCCGCCGCGCCCAAGGCGCGCACGGCGTTGCGCCCAATCCGCCAGAGCAGTCAATTGCCGCGGCCCACCGTCCAGTACGACAACAGCCTCTGAGGCAAGGGCAGGTCGTGTGCCATCGAGTTGCGGCGTTTTTTTGCACCCCGTGGCATTTGACTCCGGTCGTCGAAGACCAGTTATTTCCAAACATATATCGGGGCACCGTTCACAGCGAGGACAAAGTGAGACGCGGCTTGCGTGTCGCCCCTACGTGCCAAATTTGAAAACTCCGGCACGAGCGGCATGCATTGCCATCGCCCGATGTTTGGAAATTATTTTCACCTCTTCAAAGATTCAAGGATCAAGAATGAAACCAGAGTCAGGTGCGGGTCAAAAAAATTCATTTCTAAACATCGATCATATTGCCATTGCCGTTCACGAGCTTGAAGCGGCAATCAGTTTTTTTGTTGACACCCTTGGCTTTGAACTCGTGCGAAGACGAAAAATCGCGGGTGAGAGCACAGGCATGGTTGCAGCCGATCTCAACTACAACAACATTAAATTTGTATTGCTACAGGGGACCGAACCTGACTCACAGGTATCAAAGCTTGTTACCAATTTTGGCCCCGGCATCGCTCATATCGCACTTGCTGTTGACGACATTGATGGAACCGTCGATCAACTGACCGAGAAAGGCTTGAAGTTCGACACAACCATCATTTCCGGAACAGGTTTAAAGCAAATATTTACGAGCCGAGATTTCAATTCAGGAATGAGTTTTGAGTTCATTGAGCGATCTGGAGAAGAAAACTTCCTAGACCAGAATGTGCAAGAGCTCTTTTCTCAATTGGAAAAAAAAGACGTGTACTAGGCCAAGATCGGCAAGCAGCCCTCTCGGCGCCCCGGCGATTACAACTCTATTCCAAGGAAAAATGTTGAACAACACTGCTGCAAAGAAAGATCAATCAGCGGGCTCGAGGCTGCAAGTCATGAATTTTCTCAACGAAATTTCAGAAAGATATCCGAAAGCGATTTCGTTCGCCTCTGGAAGACCTGCAGAGCGCTTCTTTGATCTGCAAAACTGTGGTGAGCACATATCCCAGTTTATTCAGCATTTCGCTGCATCCAGCAACCTTGGAATTGATGCGGCCTTTAACCGTCTCGCTCAATACGGGCGGACAAACGGAATCATCAACTCATTTATTGCAAGACAGATTGCCAACGACGAAAAAATCACCTGTGACCCGAGTCAAATCATCGTCACAGCAGGATGCCAAGAGGCCATGGATTTGTGCGCGACCACGCTGTGTACCGCGCCTGGCGATGTTGTGCTCGCAAGAACTCCAACCTACATTGGAATTACTGGTGTCGCAGACCTCAACGGAATTCCCTTGATTCCGTTCGAATGCGGCGCATCGGATGAATTTGTTCCCGCGCTTCGAGCTGCAGTCATTTCGGCAGAAGGCAAGGGCCTGCGGCCACGTGCTCTCTATCTCATTCCCGATTTTGATAATCCGACGGGGGCCTCGTTACCCCGGGACACGCGGGAGGAAATCATAGAATTTTGCGCCAGCAAGGAAATTGTGGTGCTGGAGGACAACCCGTACGGTCTGTTTCGATATGAGGAAGCGCCGATTCCCACGATGTTCGCCCTTGATCATTATGGCTGCGTCATCTATCTCGGAACCTACTCAAAAACCATCTGCCCCGCACTTCGAGTCGGCTACGCCATATTGCCCGAGCACCTATTTGGTCGAAAGGATAAGACCGCCTTTCTGATGGAGCAACTCTCTCAGGCCAAAAGTTTCGGTACGGTAAACACCAGCCAGCTCGCGCAAGCGATTGTGGGTGGCGTTTTGCTGAAAGAGAACTTCAGCCTTGTAAAAATCACCGGCCGCGCCAATCAGTTCTATAAGTCCAATCGCGACGCATTGATTTCTGCCCTGGGCAAAGAGTTCGGAAGCAATGGAGAAAAAGTGCGCTGGAATGTACCCGCCGGAGGATTCTTCCTCACGGTATCCCTTCCCTTTGAATTTACGCACAAAGAAGCAGAAGTATGCGCGCGCGACTATGAACTGCTGGTCATGCCGCTCGCTTTTTTCTCTTTGAATGACACCAGGCACAGAGGTGTTCGCTTCGCGTTCAGCAACACCACCTCGGAATTCATATCAGAAGGAATTTCACGATTCGGTCGATTCGTCAGCGACTACAAGACCATCTTGGCTTGATCAAAACACCCAATTGCTCATTTGATTTTCCTGAATAAGCCCCATGTCCAACGAAGCGGCCGATTTGACTCAATTTCCTCAGCACGGCATGAGTGCAGAAGCACTTCGACGGGAGTTGCTAGGTTTGCAGCGCGCCGATTGGCGTCATAGCGAAGGGCGTTTGCCCCTGCACGGTTATTTTGCGAGCGAGGCGGTAAGCAACATTGCCAATGAAGCAGCGGCCATGTTTTCGAATACCAATGCACTCGCACCAAACGCCTTCCCCAGCTCCAAGAAAATGGAACAAGATGTCGTGTCAATGGCACTTCATTTGTTAAATGGAAACAGTGGATCCTCTGGCAGCATTACTTCGGGGGGAACCGAAAGCATCATTTTGAGTGTCAAGGCTGCACGCGATAAAACACGTGCGTCGCGTGCGCTTCGCAGGCCTAACATCATCGTCCCGTCGTCTGCTCATCCTGCATTTGACAAGGCCGCACATCTTCTAGATGTCGCCATTACTCGCGTTCCGGTAGGCATCGACTGGTGCTGTGACATCTCCGCGATGGAAGCAGCAATAGATGGTGATACCTTCTTTATTGCTGGATCTGCACCTTCTTTGCCCTACGGTTTGATCGATCACATTACCGAACTGGGCGAAATCGCGCTCAAACATGGCATTTGGCTTCACGTGGATGCTTGCATTGGGGGACTTCTGGCTCCGTTTGTTCGCCAAATTGGTTATCCAGTTTCCGACTTTGATTTCCGAGTGAACGGCGTTCGCTCGATTTCGACCGACTTGCATAAGTTTGGATACGCCACGAAAGGAGCCTCCCTTGTTCTCTATCGAGACAAAGAGGAGCACCAGTTCCAATTTAGCCATTTTCGAAACTGGCCAAAAGGAGAGTACATCACTCCAACCCTGGCAGGCACGCGCTCTGGCGGGCCCATTGCCTCCGCGTGGGCAGTCATGCGTTTTCTTGGCGAAGATGGCTATTGCGAGATCACAAAACGCTTGATGGCTCTTCGTGATCGCTATTTGGCTGGATTTGATGACATACAGGAAATCACTGTGCTGGGGCGTCCCGAGCTCACAGTCCTCACCATCATCTCCGACAACGTTTCCATTTTTTCGACAGCAGATGAAATGCGAAGACGAAATTGGTATATGAGCTTGGTCGCTGAACCAGCCGGCATTCAGCAAACTGTCAATTTAGTGCACGAATCCATGGTGGGCATCTACATGGAGGATTTGAAGGCTTCGATCGCCTTTGCACGAGCCCAGGATTCCGACGAAGATTTTGATCTTCTGCATGCCTCGCGTGTGGTGACCTACTGATGCAAGGTCATGAGGTGACCGAGGGGTATCGAAAATTCGTTGCCCGTTCGAATGGCACCCAGCCAATTGCGAGATCGAGGCGTTCAAGAGCGCTCTCGCAATCGCGGCGCGCGACGGTGCCCGCTCGCTAGCGGTTCAGCCGCTTGCCACCCGTCCAGCGCGGCAACCCAATCGCCCCAAAGCCTCCTTTGCTACTACCTTGAAGACTCTATGAGTCCGGAGCCAACGATGATTCCCCTGTCTTTTGCCCAACAGCGGCTGTGGTTTCTCTATCGGCTTAACGGACCCAGTCCGACCTACAACGTTGCAACGGTCTTGCGCCTGCAGGGCCAGGTCGACGAGTCCGCACTTCGCGCGGCCCTTGCAGATTTGGTCGCGCGCCATGAAAGCTTGCGGACCATCTTTTCGGACGCTGATGAGGTGCCGCAACAACTCATTCTTGCGCCTGACATTGCGTGCCCTGTCCTGCATGTACAGAAGGTTTCCGAGCAGTCCTTCACTGAAATACTTGCCGACGCCACCGGCTATTGCTTCGAACTGGATCGCGAGATTCCGTTGCGTACCTGGTTGTTCCAACTTGACGAGGACCGACACGTCCTGCTGCTGCTGTGCCACCACGTTGCCAGTGACGGCTGGTCGTGGGCCCCGCTGGCGCGCGATCTGGCCGCGGCCTATGGCGCGCGCTGCGAGGGCAAGCCGCCAGTGTGGGCACCGCTGCCCGTGCAGTATGCCGACTACACGCTCTGGCAGCGCGAGTTGCTAGGCAGCGAGAGCGAACCTGACAGCGTCATGGCAAGGCAGCTGAGCTACTGGCGGCAGGCGCTCGCCGACCTGCCTGAACAGCTCAGTCTGCCCACCGACCGGCCACGACCCGCCGTCTCCAGCTACCGCGGCGAGAGCATCGATTTCCAGCTCGACGCAGCGCTGCACCAGGGCCTTGCCGCGCTCGCACGCGAGGGCCAGGCCAGCCTGTTCATGGTACTGCAGGCCGCACTCTCGACACTCTTCACCCGCATGGGGGCGGGCACCGACATCCCGCTGGGCAGCCCGATCGCCGGGCGCACCGACGAGGCCCTCAACGATCTCGTGGGCTTCTTCACCAACACGCTCGTGCTGCGCACCGACACCTCGGGCAATCCCAGCTTCAAGGATCTGCTGGCGCGCGTGCGCGCAGCCAACCTGGCCGCCTATGCCCACCAGGACCTGCCGTTCGAGCGCCTCGTGGAGGTGCTCAACCCGGCGCGCTCCATGGCGCGACACCCGCTCTTCCAGGTCATGCTGGTGTTGCAGAACAACACGCGGGCCAAGTTCGAGTTGCAAGGACTGACCGTGCTCAGCGCCGAGTCGATTGAGACGGACGCTGCCATCTTCGATTTGTCTTTCGATTTGCGTGAGCAGCGCAGCCAAGACGGAAGGCCACAGGGCATCACAGGTCGCATCGAGTTCGCCACCGACCTGTTCGAGCGCGCCACGGTACAGCGCCTGGCCACGCGGCTTCAGCGCGTGCTCGCAGCCATCGTCGCCGATCCCGCCCAGCCCATCGGCGCCATCGAGATCCTGCAGCCCGCCGAGCGCCAGCAGATCCTGCTCGACTGGAACGACACCGCACACCCCGTGCCCCCGGCCACCCTGCCCGAACTCTTCGAGCAGCAAGTCGCCAGAACCCCCCACGCCACCGCCCTCGTCTTCGAGGACCAGACCCTGACCTACGGTGAGCTCAACCAGCGCGCCAACCAACTGGCCCACCGCCTCATCGCTCGCGGCGTGGGCCCCGAGAGCATCGTCGCCCTTGCATTGCCCCGCTCCCTGGAGATGGTCACCAGCCTGCTGGCCATCCTCAAGGCTGGCGCCGCCTACCTCCCGCTGGACGTGGACTACCCCAAGGAGCGCCTGGCCTTCATGCTCCAGGACGCCGCGCCCGTGTGCATGATCACCGACGGCGCCACCGCTGCGCAGCTCCCATCGGGCCTGCCTCTGCTGTGCATGGACGAGCCCGCACTCCTGCACGCCCTCGCAGCCGAGCCCCACACCAACCCCACCGACGAACACCGCACCCGGCCGCTCAGACCACTGGGCCTTGCCTATGTCCTCTACACGTCGGGTTCGACCGGCAAACCCAAGGGGGTGGGTGGCACCTATCAGGCGATTGCCAATCGACTGCACTGGGACATCCAGGGCTCGGAGGCCGACACGGCCTACGCCCAGAAGACCACACACAACTTCATCGACTTCCTCTGGGAAACATTCATGCCGCTGCTGGCCGGGCAGCGCGTCATCATCGTGCCGCCACAGGCCGGCAGGGATGTGGCGCAACTGGTCGACCTTCTGGCCGCTCACAAGGTCCAACGGATTGTTCTGGTTCCCTCGTTGTTGCAAGCCATGCTTGAACATGGCAGTGACGTGAGTCAACGGCTTGTCCATCTGAGGTACTGGGTCTGCAGCGGAGAAGCACTGACCCCAAGTCTGGCCAACCGGTTCAAGGAGGTCTTCTCGGACGCACTGCTGCTCAACATCTATGGCACCTCGGAGTTCTGGGATGCAACGGCCTGGGCCGTCGAGCCAAGGAGCGAGACCAACGTCCCGATCGGCTCTCCGATCGCAGGCATGCAGGCGTATGTGCTGGACGCCCAGCTGCGCCCGGTGCCCGCGGGCGTGGCCGGCGAGCTGTACATCGCAGGCGCCGGCCTGGCGCGCGGCTACCTGCGCCGCCCCGGCCTGAGCGCCGAGCGCTTCGTCGCCAGCCCCTTCGGCGCCCCGGGCAGCCGTATGTACCGCACCGGTGACCTCGCGCGCTGGCGCGCCGACGGCGTGCTCGACTTCCTCGGACGCGCCGACCAGCAGGTCAAGATCCGCGGCTTTCGCATCGAGCCCGGCGAGATCGAGGCCGCACTGGCTCAGCTGCCCGGCGTCGCACAGGCCGCCGTCATCGCACGCGAGGAGGCGGCGCAGGACCCGCGCCTTGTTGCCTATCTTGTTGCCGACCGGGCAACGGCGCCTGATCGGAGGATTCAGCATCCGGAGTTCGGCCTGTTCTATTTTGCGGACGCAAGCCGGGATCAGGAAGGCGAACTTTATCGGCTCTATATCGAGGGTGCAAAGTTTGCGGATGCCAATGGCTTCAGTGCCGTCTGGACGCCGGAGCGCCATTTCACCAAGGTCGCAGCGGCTTTCCCCAACCCTTCCGTCCTGAGTGCTGCGCTTGCAATGGTTACCGAGCGCATTCAGCTGCGCGCAGGCAGTGTCGTCTTGCCGCTGCATCATCCGTTGCGTGTGGCGGAGGAGTGGTCGGTCGTCGACAACCTCTCTCATGGACGTGCCGCGATCGCCTTCGCGTCGGGGTGGGTACCGCAAGATTTTGTCTTTGCGCCAGACGCCTACGCCGATCGCTTCCAGATCATGCTCGATGGCATCGAGAAGGTACGGGCACTGTGGCGCGGAGAGGCGATGACTGCGCGCAACGGCACGGGTCAAGAGACGCAGGTTCGCCTGCTTCCCAAACCCGTTCAAGCCGAATTGCCTATCTGGATCACTGCAGGCAGAAGTCCGGCAACCTTCGAGGCGGCGGGGCGAATGGGAGCCAATGTTCTGACGGCGTTGCTCAATATGACCGTGCCGGAGTTGACCGACAACATCCGGATCTACCGGGAGGCGTTGCGTGCCAATGGCCACGATCCGGAGACACGGAAAGTCAGCCTGATGCTGCATACATTCGTGGGTGCGGACGATGAGACGGCACGTCGCATCGCCTATGAGCCCATGGCGCAGTATTTCCGTGCCCATACTGAACTTCGCAAAGGTGTTCTGCGAGACCTCGGTGAAGCGGGCGTCAACAAGACAGTCGGGGAAATCGACACCGAGAAATTGATCGCCATGGCGGTACGAAGGTACTTCGGAACGTCGTCGCTGATCGGCGGACCGCAAACTTGCCTTCGATTCGTGCGCGATCTGGAAAAGATCGGCGTCAATGAGTTCGCTTGCCTTGTCGACTTCGGTGTCGACGTTGACACGACCCTGGAAAACCTCGTGCATCTGAAGGCCGTCATGGAAGGTAGCCGCATCCCGGCGCCTCCCGAAGCAGCCGAACTGCGAGCCCATCTTGGCACCGTGCTCCCCGCCCACATGGTGCCCGCGCACTACGTCTGGCTGGACGCCCTGCCGCTCACGCCCAACGGCAAGCTCGATCGCCGGGCCCTGCCCGCCCCGGACTTCACGCCCCTGAGCATCCGCGCTCCTCGCACCCCGCAGGAAGAGATCCTCGCCTCCCTCTTTGCCGACGTCCTGGGCCTCGCGCAGGTGGGCATCGATGACAACTTCTTCGACCTCGGCGGCCACTCCCTGCTGGCCACCAAGCTCATCAGCCGCATCCGCTCCGCACTGGGCGTGGAGATCGCCATCCGCACCCTCTTCGAGGCTCCCACCGTCGCACAGCTGGCGCACAGGCTGAGCGAAGCACAAGTCGCTCGTGAGGTCCTGCGCCCCATGGCGCGGCCCAGCCTGATT
>NZ_JBPJZL010000016.1:0-131318 GCF_051216835.1 Variovorax multivorans | reverse complement strand
GTTCGGGTTGGTGAAGGAGGGCACCACGCAGTCGGCCAGCAGGTCGGCTCCGCTCTTGCGCATGCGCTCGATGTACGGGGCTACGCCGGCTGCGATGGCGGCATCGAGATACGCAGGCTCGCAGCCGTCGACGCACACCACCACGACGGGGCGGCTCATCCAGCGGTAGCTGCGGGCATTGACTTCGAGTGTCTCCGGTGTCATTTCAGACTTCCTTTTGGGGTGGGTTGTTCGATGCGGTCGCCGCGTCGGAATCGGCGCGGCCGAAGGCCTTGTGCATGCGCGCGCGGCTGCCCGCGACGTGCTGGCGCAGCGCGCGCCCTGCTGTGTCGGGGTCGCCGCTGGCAATGGCGTCGACGATGTCGCGGTGCTCGTCGGCCGACACGCGCAGGCCGCCGCCGCTGTCGAGCGCACGCATTCTGAAGAGGTGCAGCTCCTTGACCAGGCGCTTGTAGGTTTCGGTGAGCTTCTTGCTGCCGGCCGTGTCGAGCAGGATCTCGTGAAACTGCAGGTTGAGCTGCGCGTACTGCTCCACGTCCTGCGCCTGGGCCGCCGAACGCATTGCATCGAGCATGGCGCGCAGGCGCTCGACCGCGTCGGGCCTGATGGCGAGCGCCACGCGCCGGCCGATGATTTCTTCCAGCGCCTCGCGCAGTTCGTAGATTTCGTCGGCTTCCTCGAATGCGATCTCGCGCACGAAGACGCCACGGTTCTTTTCGTTGCGCACGAGGCCGGCCTCTTCCAGCGCACGCAACGCCTCGCGGATAGGGCCGCGGCTGGTGTTGAAGCGCTGCGAGAGTTCGCTCTCGTTGATACGGCTGCCCACGGGGAGCTCGCCCGTCATGATCAAACGCTCGATTTCTTCCTGCATCAGCATCGGCAGCGAGCTGGACTGGAGAAACGCGAGGGCGGCGGAGTGATTGCTGGTGACCATGGGGCGTATTTTCCCCGAGGATTGAAAACTGTCAACAATTTTTTATTGACAGTCTTCAATCAGCAATCTACATTGCGATCACCGGAGCTTGAGCAATGCCAACTGCCGGAGCCCGCCACTCACTCACCCCTGTGACAGCAAGCCATTTCAGGAGAAACAGATGACGATGAAACAAAGCACGCGCCGTCTCACCGCGGCCCTGTGCGTTGCGGCGCTAGGCCTCATGGCCGGCGGCGCCGCCTGGGCGCAGAAGACTCCGCTCCTGGTCTACACGGCGCTCGAGACCGACGCCATGAAGCTCTACAAGGACGCCTTCGAAAAAGCCAACCCCGACATTGAAGTGAAGTGGGTGCGCGACTCCACCGGCATCGTCACCGCCAAGCTGC
Organism: Variovorax multivorans; assembly: GCF_051216835.1. Taxonomy (NCBI): domain Bacteria; kingdom Pseudomonadati; phylum Pseudomonadota; class Betaproteobacteria; order Burkholderiales; family Comamonadaceae; genus Variovorax; species Variovorax multivorans. The sequence continues at coordinate 129,998 of NZ_JBPJZL010000016.1, read as the reverse complement.
TGGCCGAAAAAGCCAACCCGCAGGCCGACGTGGTGGCCGGCCTGGCCGCCAGCAGCCTCGCGCTGCTGCAGCAGGAAGGCATGCTCCTGCCCTACGAGCCCAAGGGCTTCAAGGACCTGAACCCCGCCTACTCCGACAGCGCCCGCCCGCCGGCCTGGGTGGGCATGGACGTGTGGGCCGCCACCATCTGCTTCAACCGCGTCGAGGCCCAGAAGCTCGGCCTGCCCAAGCCCGAGAGCTGGAAGGACCTGGCCAAGCCCGTCTACAAGGGCACCATCTCGATGCCGCACCCGGCCTCCAGCGGCACCGGTTATCTCGACGTGTCGTCATGGCTGCAGAACATGGGCGATGCAGAGGGCTGGAAGTACATGGACGCGCTGCACCAGAACATCGCGCAGTACGTGCACTCGGGCTCCAAGCCCTGCAAGCAGGCCGGCGCGGGTGAGTTCCCCATCGGCATCTCGTTCGAGTTCCGCGCGCACCAGGTCAAGAAATCGGGCGCGCCCGTCGACCTGATCTTCCCGAAGGAAGGCCTGGGCTGGGACATCGAGGCCACCAGCATCATGAAGACGAGCAAGAAGACGGAACAGGCCAAGCGCTTCGCCGACTGGATGGCCAGCAAGGAGGCCAACCAGATCACCTCCACATGGTGGGCGGTGGTGGCCTACCCCGGCGTGGCCTCGAAGCTCGAAGGCATTCCGGACAACTACGAAAAGCTGCTCGCCAAGAACGACATCAACTGGGCAGCGAAGAACCGCGAGCGCATCCTGGCGGAATGGAGCAAGCGCTACGAAGGCAAGGCTGAACCCAAGTAGGCCCGACGGCATTCCCCACGACTTTCAATCCGCGGGCGCTGCCGCAGTGGTGACGCCCGCCAACGACGAGTGCGAAAAATGGATATGACCGACACCAAGTTCATTGCCAGCCCGGTGCCTGCTAGCGCTCCCGCAGCGCTCGAGATCGTCGGCGTTCGCAAGGACTTCGAATCCTTCAGCGCGCTGCGCGACGTACACCTGCGCGTGAACCCGGGCGAGATGCTGTGTTTTCTGGGCCCCTCGGGCTGCGGCAAGACCACGCTGCTGCGCATCATCGCGGGGCTGGAAACGCAGACCGCCGGGCAGATCCTGCAGAACGGCAAGGACGTCTCGTGGCTGCCGCCGGACCGGCGCGACTACGGCATCGTCTTCCAGTCGTATGCGCTCTTTCCCAACCTGTCGATTGCCGAGAACATCGGCTATGGGCTGGTCAACAGCCGCGCCAAACGAGGTGAGATCAAGACACGTGTCGAAGAACTGCTGAAGCTCGTCGGCCTGCCGACCTCGGGCAACAAGTACCCGAGCCAGCTTTCGGGTGGCCAGCAGCAACGCGTTGCACTGGCCCGCGCGCTCGCCACGCGCCCCGGCCTCCTGCTGCTCGACGAACCGCTGTCGGCGCTCGATGCGCTGGAGCGCATCCGCCTGCGCGGCGAAATCCGCCGGCTGCAGAAGCAGGTCGGCATCACGACCATCATGGTCACGCATGACCAGGAAGAGGCGCTGTCGATGGCCGACCGCATCGTGGTCATGAATCACGGCGTGATCGAGCAGGTCGGCACGCCGATGGAAGTCTACGAACAGCCGGCCACGCCCTTCGTGGCCGATTTCGTCGGCAAGGTCAACGTGCTGCGCGCGGTGGCGCTGGGCAACCACCGCTTCAAGGTCGGCGACATGGAGCTGCAGTGCGACGCCTGCGACGGCGCCTTCGAGCCCGGCGAAGCGGTCAACCTCTACCTGCGCCCCGAAGACCGCGCGGTCGAGCACCTGGGTGACGACACGGCCAACCGCCTGCAGGCGCTGGTCACCAAGGTCGAGTTTCTCGGCGGCCTGTGCATCGCCGAAGTGACGGCCGATGCGTTGCACGGACAAACGCTCGGCCTGCACTTCTCGCTCAACCAGCTGCACGACCTCGACATCCGCGAAGGCAACACCATCGACATCGCGCTGCGCGCCAATCGCATCCGCGCCTTCTCCGCACGCAGCCCGAAGCCATGAACACGCTGGCACACCCCCGTCCTGCGTTCGCCGCGCGACCGGCCATGCGCTGGAGTCGCGACGAGACCATTGCCCGGGTCATCCTGTTCGTGGTGATGGCGATGCTCTTCGTGTTCCTGATCGCACCGCTGGCGACCATCCTGGCCCATGCGGTGCAGGACAAGGACAGCCGCTTCGTCGGCCTTGCCCACTTCATCACCTACTTCCAGACGCCGAGCCTGCTGCGCGCGGCATGGAACTCGGTCTGGGTTTCGGCGGCGGTGGTGATGATCTCGGTGCCCACCGCCTTCGTCTTTGCCTACGCGCTCACGCGCAGCTGCATGCCGGCGCCGCTGAAGGCGGTGTTCCGCCTCATCGCGCTGATTCCGCTGCTGGCGCCATCGCTGCTGTCGGCCATTTCCTTCGTGCAGTGGTTCGGCAACCAGGGCGCGCTCAAGTTCCTGCTGGGCGGCACGTCGATCTACGGTGCGCCCGGCATCATCCTGGCCGAGGTCTACAACACCTTTCCGCATGCGCTGATGATCCTGGTCACCGCGCTGTCGCTCGCCGACGGTCGGCTGTACGAGGCGGCCACTGCCCTGCGCACGCGGCCGTTTCGCCAGTTCATGACCATCACGCTGCCCTCGTGCAAGTACGGCCTCATCAGCGCGGCCACCGTGGTCTTCACCTACGTGGTGAGCGACTTCGGCGCGCCCAAGGTGATCGGCGGCAACTTCAACGTGCTGTCGGTCGATGTGTTCAAGCAGGTGGTGGGGCAGCACAACTTCTCCATCGGCGCGGTGGTGGGCATGCTGCTGCTGCTTCCATCGATCATTTCCTTCGTGATCGACTACGTGGTGCGGCGCAAGCTGAAGGCGCAGCTCACGGCCCGCTCGGTGCCCTACAGCCCCAAGCGCCGCAAGCTCGCCGATCCGCTGCTGATGCTGTTCTGCGCGGTGGTGTGCGGCCTGCTGCTGGCCACCATCGGCATGGCGATCTACACCTCGCTGATCTCGCTGTGGCCCTACGACCTTTCGCTCACGCTCAAGCACTACCACTTCGTGCTGGTCGAAAGCGACATGGCCGCGGCCTACGGCAACAGCCTGATCGTTGCCATGGCCACCGCCGTGGCAGGCTCGCTGATCGTCTTCGTGGGCGCCTACCTGATCGAGAAGACGCGCAACCTCGGCCTGATGCGCAAGGGCATGCACCTGATGGCGGTGCTGTCGATGGCGGTGCCGGGCCTGGTGCTCGGGCTGGGCTACGTGATGTTCTTCAACCATCCGGCCAACCCGCTGAACTTTCTCTACCAGACGATGGCGATCCTGATCATCTCGATGGTGGTGCACTACTACACGTCGAGCCATCTCACGGCCGTGACGGCGCTAAAGCAGATCGACAACGAGTTCGAGGCCGTGTCGGCCTCGCTCAAGGTGCCGTTCTTCAAGACCTTCCTGCGCGTGACGGTGCCGGTGTGCCTGCCGGCCATCCTGGATATCGGGCGCTACTTCTTCGTGGTGTCGATGGCCAGCCTGTCGTGCGCCATCTTTCTCTACACGCCGGAGACCATCCTGGCCTCGGTCGCGATCATGCATCTGGACGACGCTGGCGACATCGGCCCGGCCGCGGCGCTGGCCAGCCTGATCGTCGTCACCTCGACCATCGTGTGCATCGCCTACTCGCTGCTCACGCGCGTGCTGCTGTCGCGCACGCAGGCCTGGCGCAACCTGAGCCGCGGTTGAACGGCGGCCCCTCTCTCCTCCCCTTCCTCTCATTTCTTTCCCTGCCTGGAGACATCATGAGTCAAGCCCCCTACCCCATTCTTCTCACGCCCGGCCCCTTGACCACTTCGGACCGCACGCGCCAGGCGATGCTGCGCGACTGGGGATCATGGGACGCCGACTTCAACCAGATCACCGCGCGCATCCGCAAGCATGTGCTGGAGATCGTGCACGGCACCGGCACGCACGAGTGCGTTCCGCTGCAGGGCAGCGGCACCTTCTCGGTGGAAGCTGCCATCGGCACCGTCGTGCCGCGCGCCGGCCACGTGCTGGTGCCGAACAATGGCGCGTATTGCCAGCGGCTCGCCAAGATCTGCAAGGTGCTCGGCCGCAAGCTGACCACCATCGACTACACGGAAGAAAAACAGGTCTCGCCGGCCGACGTTGACCGGGCGCTCGCAGCCGACCCAAGCATCACCCATGTCGCGGTGGTGCACTGCGAAACCGGTGCCGGCGTGCTCAACCCCCTGCACGAGATCGCGGTGGTTGTCGCCAGGCACGGCCGCGGGCTGATCATCGACGCCATGAGCTCCTTCGGCGCGCTGGAGATCGATGCGCGCAAGACGCCATTCGATGCGGTCGTCGCCGCTTCGGGCAAGTGCCTCGAAGGCGTGCCGGGCATGGGCTTCGTCGTCATCAAACGCAGCACGCTCGAGAAGTGCGAAGGCAACTGTCACTCGCTGAGCATGGACCTGTACGACCAGTGGGTGTACATGGAGAAAACCACGCAGTGGCGCTTCACGCCGCCCACGCACGTGGTCGCCGCGCTCGACGCCGCCATTGCGCAGTACATCGAGGAAGGCGGCCTTGCGGCGCGTGGCGGGCGCTATGCGCGCAACTGCAAGGCGCTGATCGAAGGCCTGGCTTCGCTGGGCATCCGCAGCTTCCTGGAGTCTGCCATCCAGGCGCCGATCATCGTCACCTTCCACGCGCCCGACGATGCCAACTACGACTTCAAGACCTTCTACCAGGAGGTGAAGAAGCGCGGCTACATCCTCTACCCCGGCAAGCTCACGCAGGTGGAAACCTTCCGCGTCGGCTGCATGGGGCATTTCGGCGAGGCAGGCATTCCGGGCGCGGTGGCCGCCATCGGCGAGACGCTCAAGGCCATGGGCATCAGGCGCGTCACCGCACCCGTTGCCGCCTGAAGGCATTGCAATGAGCGACGAAACGCCACGCCGATACATCCTCACCCTCACCTGCCCGGACCGCACGGGCATCGTGGCGGGCGTGGGCAGCTTCATCGCGAGCCACGGCGGCCTGATCACCCAGGCCGCACAGCACGGTGACGCGCTGCACAACCGCTTCTACATGCGGGTGGAGATCCAGGCCGACACGCTGCCCTTCTACCTGGACGAACTGCGCGAACGCTTCGCGCCGGTCGCGAAGCAGTTCGACATGGAGTGGAGCGTTTCCGACAGCTCGGTGAAGAAACGCATGCTGGTGCTGGTGAGCAAGCTCGACCACTGCCTGAACGACCTGCTGCACCGCTGGCGCAACAAGGATCTGCACTGCGAAATTCCGTGCGTGATCTCCAATCACAACGACCTGCGATCCTTCGTCGAGTGGCACGGCATCCCGTTCTTCCACGTGCCGGTGACGCCCGACACCAAGACGCAGGCCTATGCCGAAGTGGAGCGGCTGTTCCGCGAGTTCAGCGGCGACTTCATGGTGCTCGCGCGCTACATGCAGGTGCTGTCGGACGACATGACCCAGCGCCTGCGCAACCGCATCATCAACATCCACCACAGCTTCCTGCCGGCCTTCGTCGGCGGCAAGCCCTACCACCAGGCCTTCGAGCGCGGCGTGAAGATGACCGGCGCAACCAGCCACTACGTGACGGCCGAGCTCGACGCCGGCCCGATCATCGATCAGGGCGTGATCGACATCGACCACGGCAACTCGATCGAGGAGATGGTGCGGCTCGGCAAGGACATCGAAAAGAGCGTGCTGTCGCGCAGCGTGCGCCTGCACCTGGAAGACCGGATCCTGGTCCATCGCAACAAGACGGTGGTCTTCAAGTAACCCTCCATCAACCAACGAGTCCTCCGACACATCATGGCGACGCCACTTCCCTCCCATGCGCAGGTCGTCATCGCGGGCGGCGGCATTGCCGGCTGCAGCGCGGCCTACCACCTCACCCAGCTCGGCTGCACCGACGTGATCGTGCTCGAACAAGGCCAGCTCACCTGCGGCACGACCTGGCATGCCGCCGGGCTGGTCGGCCAGCTGCGCGCGAACCGCAGCATGACGAAAATGAGCCGCTACGGCATCGACCTGTATGCCTCGCTCGAAGCCGAGACGGGCCTGGCCACCGGCTGGAAGCAGTGCGGCAGCATCACGGTTGCGCGCACGCCCGAGCGCATGACGCTGTTGAGACGGACCATCGCCACGGCCCGCAGCTTCGGCATCGAGGCCGAGTTCATCACGCCGGCCGAAGCGCTGGAGTTGTGGCCGCTGATGCGCATCGACGATCTCGTGGGCGCAGTCTGGCTGCCCGGCGACGGCAAGGCGAACCCGACCGACCTCACGCAGTCGCTGGCCAAGGGCGCGCGCAACCGCGGCGCGAAAATTTTCGAGGGCGTGCAGATCACCGGCACGATCATCGAGAACGGCCGCATCGTCGGCGTCGAGACCAACCAGGGCACGGTGCGCTGCGAGAGCTTTCTCAACTGCGCCGGCCAATGGGCGCGCGAGCTGGGCAAGATGTCGGGCGTCAACATCCCGCTGCACTCGGCCGAGCACTTCTACCTGGTCACCAAGGAGATCGAAGGCGTCCACCGGGACCTGCCGGTGCTGCGCGACCCCGACGGCTACATCTACTACAAGGAAGAAGTCGGCGGCCTGGTGATGGGCGGCTTCGAGCCGGTGGCCAAGCCCTGGGGCATGGACGGCATCCCGCCGAAGTTCGAGTTCCAGCTGCTGCCGGACGACATGGACCAGTTCCAGATCCTGCTCGACGAAGCGGTGCACCGTACGCCGGCACTGGAGACCACCGAGATCAAGCTGTTCCTGAACGGCCCCGAGAGCTTCACACCGGACGGCAACTTCATCCTCGGCGAAGCGCCCGAGGTGCGCGGCTATTTCGTGGCCGCCGGCTTCAACTCGGCCGGCATCGCCAACGCGGGCGGCGCGGGCAAGCTGATCGCCGAATGGATCGTCGGTGGCGCTGCGCCGGCCGATCTGCTCGACGTGGACATCCGCCGCTTCGCACCCTTCAACAGCAACAAGCGCTGGCTGAAGGACCGCACGGTGGAAGCGCTCGGGCTGCATTACGCAATGCGCTGGCCGCGCCATGAGCTGGAGTCCGGACGGCCGCTGCGCCGCTCGCCGCTGTACGACAAGCTCAAGGCCAAGGGCGCGGCGTTCGGCAGCAAGCTGGGGTGGGAGCGCGCAAGCTGGTTCGCGTTGCCGGGCAAGGAGGCGCAGGCCCGCTATGGCTTCGGCCGGCCCGACTGGCTCGATGCCTGCATCGAAGAGCAGATGGCGGTGCGGCGAGACGTGGTCGTCTTCGACCAGACTTCGTTCGGCAAGCTGATGGTGCAGGGCCGCGACGCCGAACTGCTGCTGCAGCGCCTGTGCGCCAACGACGTGGCGATACGGCCCGGCAGCATGGTCTACACCGCGCTGCTCAACGAGCGCGGCGGCTTCGAGAGCGACCTCACGGTGATGCGGCTGGCGGCAGACTGCTTCCTCATCATCACCGGCTCGGCGCAGCCGTACCGCGACATCGGCCACATCAAACGCCACCTCCAAGCACACGAGCATGTGACGGTGACGGATGTGACCTCCAGCTACTGCACCCTCACGGTGACCGGCCCGAAGGCACAGCAGTTGCTGTCCCGGGTCACGCCGCAGGACCTGGGTAAGGAGGCATTCCCGCAATCGGCAGTGATCGAGATCGATGTCGGCTACGCGCGCGCACTCGCGGCCAAGGTCTCGTACGTCGGCGGTCCAGGGTGGGAGCTGTACATCCCGACTGAGATGGCGGTGCATGTGTACGACACGCTGTTCGACGCGGGCACCGACCTGGGCCTTCGCGACGGCGGCTACTACACGATCGACGCCTTGCGCATCGAGGCCGGGCGCCGAGCCTTCGGCCTCGAACTTGGGCCGGACGAAAACCCGTTCGAGGCAGGCCTGGAATTCGCGGTCCAGCTGGACAAGCCGGTCGCCTTCATCGGACAGGCCGCGCTCGCGAAGATCACACCCGAGCGGCTCTCCAAGCGGCTGATGATGTTCACGCTGAACGACCCGCAGGCCTTCGCATGGGGCGGCGAACCGATCCTGCGCAACGGCAAGGCCGTCGGCGAGCTGACCTCCACGGCTTACAGCGCGGTACTGCAGCGGATGGTGGTGATGGGCTACGTACGCAGCGCCGAACCACTGACGAGGGAAGAGGCAATGCACGGCGAGTACGAAATCGACATCGCCGGCCAGCGCTTTGCAGCCACGCCGCAATCGCGGCCGCCTTACCCCTCGCTCATCAAGGCTGCGCTCGAACAGCGCGGATAGCGGAAACCAACCTGATGCCACCCTGAAGGCGGCGCAACCCCAGGGCCTATCCGCTGGCCTTGACGGCCTCCACCAGATGCCGCACGAAGGCTTTCGCGGCATCGGGCAGCGAGCGGCCGGCCATGGTCTCTATCTCCAGGTGCCGCTCGTTCATTTCGCGATCTTTCACGGGGAGGGCGACCAGTGCCTTGCTCTGCAGCAGCGTGCGTATCGACAGCGGGCCGTAGAAGGCGATGCTGCCGCCACCAGCGGCTGCAAAGCTCAGCAGCGCATTCGCGTGGTTGCTGGACATGGCCTGTGAATAGCGCAGCCCCTGCCGGGCGCAGCTTGCGTCGAGCAGGCGGCGTATGGAGCTGTCTTCCTGCGGCAGCCCCAGCGGATACGCGACCACCTGGCGCAGCGACAGCTGCCGCTGCTGCGCCAGCGGGTGGTCCCTGGCCATCACGGCCAGGATAGGGCTGGGGTACCGCAGCTGGATCTCGATGCCGGGCTCGGGCGCGGCGCTCAAAGTGATGCCCACGTCGGCCTCGCCGTCGCGCACCTGGCTCGAAATATCGGCGGGCGAGCACACCTCTAGGTGAAAGCGGATGCCCTCGTGCTTGCGGCGGAAGTCCGCGATCAGCCTGGGAATGAAGTCGAAGGCAAAGCCCTCGGTGCTCGCCACGCGCACATGGCCGCTGCGCAGGCCGCGCAGGCCGGCGATGTCGTTCGTGACCCGCTCGATGTCCTGTTGCGCGCGCTTGGCATGCGCCGCCAGCAGTTCGCCCGCGGCATTGGGCACCATGCCGCGCGCATGGCGCTCGAACAGCAGAGTGTCGAGTTCGCGCTCCAGCCGCGCCACCTGCCGGCTCACCGCCGAGGGCGCCACGTTGAGCTTGAGCGCTGCCTCCTTCACGGAGCCGGTTTTCACGACCTCGAGAAAGTAGCGCACCGCGGTCTCCTGCAAGGCACGAAGCTGCATGAATTTCTCCTGTGGCGTGGCCTGAAACGGATTGCGTGAATTGCCGATTCGGCAACGCAGAATTCTAAACATTGCGCTTGTGACACTGGCATGACGCTCCTAGGATGAACCTGCCCTCTCCCGATCCCCATCGAAATCCCCCGTCGAAATCCAGGAGTTCCCGATGAACCGTCTCCCGCTCATGGCGCGCATGGCACTGGTATGTGGCCTCGCACTTGGCGCCCTGCCGCTGACCACGCCTGCCGCCGCGGCGGACTTTCCCTCGCGCCCGATCACGCTGGTCATTCCGTTCCCGCCTGGCGGAGCGACGGACGTCAACGGGCGCGTGATCGCTCAGCGTCTGGCCAAGGAGCTCGGCCAGCCCGTCATCATCGAGAACCGCGCGGGCGCCGGCACGGTGGTCGGCGCAAGCTATGTGTCGAAGGCCGCGCCCGACGGCTACACGCTGCTGATCAGTTCGGGCTCGACGTTCACCGTCAACCCCGCCATTCGCGCCGCCCTGCCCTACGACCCGGTGAAGAGCTTCGACCCCATCGGCATCGCGGGTCGCGTCGCGCTGATCCTGCTGGCGAACAGCGAGGTGCCGGTGCAGACGGTGAAGCAGTTCGTCGATTACGTGAAGGCCTCGCCGGGCAAGTATTCGTACGGCTCCTTCGGCACCGGCACCACCGCGCAGTTCGCCGGCGAAACCATGCTGCATGCCACCGGCCTGAAGATGACGCACATACCCTACAAGGGCAGCGCGCCCGCAATGACCGACCTGATGGGCGGCCAGATTCCGTTCAGCATCGACACGGTGAGCGCGGCGATCCCGCAGCTCAAGAGCGGAAAGATCAAGGCCATTGCGCTGACGACTGCGAAGCGCTCCGCCCTGCTGCCCGACGTGCCCACCTTCGCCGAGAGCGGTTATGCCAGCGTCGACATGGACTCGTGGCTGATGATCGCCGTCCCGAAGGGCGTGCCCGCCGACGTGAAGGCCAAGCTCGAGAAGGCGCTGGCCACGACCATCGCCGACCCCGAAACGCGTACCAAGCTGCTGGGCCAGGGGCTGGAGCCGGCGTTCAGCAGCAGTGCCGCGTCGAGTGAGCTGATCAACCGCGAACTGCCCTTGATGCGTGCCGTTGCGGCTCGCGCAAACATCACAGCCGACTGATGAACCCGACGAACAACACTTCCCGCGACACCAGCACTGAGCTCGTCGAAAAATCCGCCGTCGAACTGCGCCGCCTCATCGGCAGCAAGGCCATCTCGCCCGTCGAGCTCCTTGAAGCATGCATCTCGCGCATCGAGCGCGTGAACCCCTTCGTCAACGCGGTGACCGCAACCTGTTTCGAGCGAGCGCGCAACGAAGCCATGGTGGCCGAAAGCGCCGTGATGCGCGGCGACTCGCTCGGCCTGCTGCACGGCCTTCCGCTGGGCGTGAAAGACCTGGAGCCCACCGAAGGCCTGCTCACGACCTGGGGCTCGACGATCTACCGCGACCACGTGCCCACGGAAGACATCGAGCTGGTGGCCCGCCTGCGCCGCGCGGGCGCCATCGTGGCGGGCAAGACCAACGTGCCCGAGATGGGCGCGGGCGCCAACTCGCGCAACGACGTGTGGGGCGCCACGGGCAACCCCTTCAACCCGAACCTGAATGCCGGCGGCTCCTCGGGCGGCTCGGCGGCCGCGCTGGCCTGCGACATGCTGCCCGTATGCACCGGCTCCGACACCGGCGGGTCGCTGCGCATTCCGGCAGCCAAGTGCGGCGTGGTGGGCTTCCGGCCGTCGCCGGGCATCGTGCCCAGCGTGCGCAAGCCATTGGGCTGGACGCCCATTTCGGTCGTCGGCCCCATGGGCCGGACGGTGGAAGACGCCTGTCTGCAGATGGCGGCATCCGCCGGCATGCACGCGGGCGACCCGCTGAGCTATCCGCTCGACCCGATGTCTTTTCTGGCGCCCGCGCAGGTCGACCTGGCCGGCCTGCGCGTGGCGTGGACCGAAGACTTCGGCACCTGCGCCGTGGACGACGGCATCCGCGCCACCTTCCGGCAGAAGATCGAGGCCATGCGGCACCTGTTCCGCCGCTGCGACAAGGTCGAGTTCGACATGGGCGAGGCGCACCGCTGCTTCGACGTGCTGCGTGCCGAAGCCTTCGTGGCGGGCATGCAGGCGGCCTACGAACGCGACCCCGCCAGCCTGGGGCCCAACCCGCGCGCGAACTACGAGATGGGCGCGCGCATGAGCCTGCTCGACAGCGCCTGGGCGCAGGCCGAGCAGACGCGGCTCATCAAGCGCTTTCAGACGACCTTCGCCGACTACGACCTGGTGCTGTCGCCAACCACGCCGGTGTCGCCCTTTCCGTGGACGCAGCTGTATGCCGGCCACATCAACGGCGAGCAGCAGGCCAACTACTACCGCTGGCTGGCGCTGACCTACGTGGTCACGCTGACCACGCACCCGGCCATCTCGCTGCCCTGCGGGCTCGACCACGCGGGCATGCCCTTCGGGTTGCAGGTGGTGGGCGGCTTTCGCGCCGACCACCAGGTGCTGGGCGCCGCGCGGGCGATGGAAGAAGCCTTCTCGGCCCACGCGCAGCTGCGCCGCCCCCGGCCCGACCTGGCCTCGTTGCGCATGGCCGAACCCGCGCTGACTTCGATCGTCAAGACGCCGCCGGTCTTCGACCGTCGCGGTACGAGGGCTGCCGCGGCGTCTGCCGTCTGAGGGAGCCGAGTCGCCAAGGCGCGGGGGAAGCCTTGCCATGTCGCACGCGGGTGCGTCAAATGCCGGGCATCTTCACTCACAGCCTCAGGAGAACCATGGCCATCGACACCCTCGCCACCTGGCACCGGCTCGTCAAGGAACGCGACGTGGCGGGGCTCGACGCCCTGCTCGACGACGAGGCCGTCTTCCACTCACCGGTGGTGCACAAGCCCCAGGTCGGGAAAGCCATCACGCAGAAGTACCTGGCCGCGGCGTTCCAGGTCTTCTTCAACGAGAGCTTTCGCTATGTGCGCGAGCTGCGGTCCGCGAACGACGCCGTGCTCGAATTCGCGCTGGAGCTGGACGGCATCCAGATCAACGGCGTCGACATGATGAAGTGGAACGACGCAGGCAGGATCACCGAGTTCAAGGTGATGCTGCGTCCCCTGAAGGCGGTGAACCTGATTCACCAGAAGATGGCGGCGCAGCTCCAGGCGGCGCAATCCTAGTCAATCCTAGTCAGTCAGCGACGACCTGCAGGCTACCCTGCACGCTGTACGCCCGAACGCACATGCGGGTCAGCTGCACGAGAAAGCGGAACACGGTCGGCTCGCTCAGGCAGTCCGGCGTGATCGCCATGATGTCCTTGCGGAACTCCATCAGCCGGTCGCCGGACATCGCCATTTCGGCGGAGGCGCCGTAGTAGTTCTTCCAGAAGTCCTGCAGCAGGCCGCGCTTGACTTCGTCGATCACGAGCGTGTAGCCGCGCTCCCAGACCTCTTCGTCCATGGGCAGGCAGTCGACGCCGGGATCCTCCGGGCGGGCACCTGGGGGCACCAGGAACACGCGCCGCATGGCGACTCTTTCAACGGCGGTTTGCGAGTGCATCGCCGGACTCCGGAACTTCAGCGGTGATGGCTGCCTCAGCGGCATGGGGTATTGCAACATGGCGTGGCTTTCTCATGATCGTCATCCTCGGCGGAGGCGCACGTTGTGTGACAGGCTTGGAAGTTCAGGCCGCGAGCAGTCGCAGGCGGCTCGCGTTCGAATGGGCCAGGCTCTCCGGCTGGTCCCAGGTACCGTCTGCGTTCAGCGTGGTGGTCAACGCGTAGACGCCCGCCGGGAATGGCAGCTCCAGCGGGTTGTTGACCGTGCTGACGTCGATCACGCCGCCTTCCTCGTAGTCACCGTAGGCGATGAAGTACTTGGGACGCGGCGAGAAGGCCAGGTTCTGATTGGGGCGCGCCTGCGCCGCATACACCGTGCTGCCCCCCATGGTCACGCCCACGGCGGCCGCGGACCTGAGCGGGATGTTGGGCGATTCGGCGAGATAGAAGCGGGATTGGTCGGGCCCCTGGGTGGGGTTCACGAACCGGTAGGCGCCGTTGTAGTCCAGCGTGATCTTGTTGTTCAGGCCGCTGGGGTCGTAGGTTTCAGTGGCGATGAACTGGATGCCGGGCTGCAGCTCGCCCGTTTCGGCCCAGGAGAAGCCGGTGTCGATGCTCCACTGGAACTTGACGCGCGAAGTCGGGCTCGGGTTCGAGAACTTGGCGAACCAGGCCAGCGACAGGGCATTCGGCGCCCATTGCGTCGGGTCGTTCTGGAACACCATGAAATAAGCCGAATGGCTCGCATGGTTGTTGACCGTGACGGAATAGATCATTCCCATGACAACTTCCCGGAAGTGGTTGATCAGCCAGTTCATGCCGCGACGGCGGCACCGAACTTGACGTCACTCTAGGGAGCGCAGGGATCGAATGGAATTACAGACGATTACACAGGTTGTGCACCGCCCTGGATCTCGAAGGGATAGTTGCCCAGCCGCACGGTCCCGCGACGCCGCTCGACCAGCGGCGGCTCGGCCAGATGGGGCGGCAATGCATTGAGGATCTGGTGCTTGGCGCGAAAGATCTGGATGTTCACGTACGAGGGCTCCACGCCCAGCATGCGCGACAGTTCGTCCAGCCCGATCCAGCCCTGGCTCTGCGGCGCGATTCCTCTTTGCGCGTCTTTCTGGCGCACGCGCGCGAGCGTGACGAGGGTGTAGTGATGGATGCGTTCGCCGAGCGACACCGACTTGCCTTCTGCCACCAGGCTCAGGCTCGTGTGCTCCTCGTTCTGGCTGACATTGAAGTGCAGCGCGACATCCGCCGATGCAGAGCCCGGCGCCGACGGCGTGATCGGGTTCTCGGAAGTGAACGCGAGGTCGTCGCACAGCACGAACTCCCAGGTGCGAACCGCGGTGCGGACCATGGCGCCGTCGCTCAGGGGCTCGATGCCGTCGATGTGCTCGAGCATCCATCTGCCGTCCTGGAAATACACGTTCACTTCGGGCTGGTGCTCGTCCGGCAGCAGGTTTTCGCGCAGGCCCAGCGCCAGCGGGGCAACGCCTCCATTGACAGGGAAAAGGCAGGTGACCGGCGGTGCCAGGTCGACCGCGGTCCAGGCCGTTTCATCGCCTACGCCCATGCGGACTTCGGCGCCCACGGGCAAGGCAGTCCAGCGGCCGCTGGGCAGGCGTTCGCCGTTCACGGTGGTGCCATTGCGGCTCTGGTCGACGATTTCCCATGTGTGCCTGTTCCACCGCACCATCGCATGGACCTGCGACACATCCGGCGCCTTCAGCACCGTCTGGCACGCCGAGGCGCGGCGGCCGAAGGCGTGCACGGGTCGCAGCATGATGGCGCGCTCGTCGAGCTTGTTCCTGAAAATGGCCATCGGCTTTCCCTTTTCTCCTTCTCTTGAAATCGGACCGTATCAGACGTACAGCGCCTGCGGATTCAGGTCGCTTTCGCACACCGGAGTGTCGCGCCATCCCATGGCGACTGGAACGCGGTACAGACGCGGATTGCCCAGCTCAGGCCAGATGTGGCACAGCCCCGGCACGACCACCTTCACAGTGTGCAGGGGAATGTCGGGGCGCGTGTGGTCCAGGACGATGGCTTCCAGGCCGAGCGCGGCGGCAATGGCAACGCAGCGCCGGATCTCCTCGGCGATGTCCGTGCGCGCGGCCGGCGTCGGCGCGACGTTGCCCGCGCCCGACGGCATGAGAAAGCGCAGCGGGCCTTCTTCCCTGGCTTCCCCGGCGGCACGCTGCATCGCGAAGGTCTTGCTCGCCGCGATCAGCTGGCTCATTTCGGTGAGCGCGCGCTCGCAGGCCAGCGCGCGATCGGGGCTGCAGCCGAAGCCGATGGCCCACGCGCCCGTCTGCAGATGCCGGCCGATGGCAACCGCCACCGGAATGCCGAAATCGTGGGTGATGTCGAGCACCCAGCGCTCCCATTGTGGGCCGCAGGTGCGTTCAACGCGCTGGCGAATTTCGTCGGACAGGCCACCAAGGTCGATGGCCGGCCTGGGAACTTCGCCGTACCACCAGATGGCGGCGGCATCGCGCTCCACCAGTTCGAGAAAGCCCTGCAGGATGGCTTCCTCGCGCGTGTTTCCAGCAGCGCAGCCGTTCGATGTCCAGCTGACGTGGCGCTGGCTTTGCGCCGGCGCGTGGGCGAAGCAGAAGGCCAGCGGCAGGTAACAGCGTTCATCGGCCGTGAGCGACCAGGCAGGCGTCCACCACGCGGGGCCGGACGACACGGACGACGCCACGGCATGCGGGGGCTTGTGCGCCGTGTCGAATCGCTCGCGTTGCCGGTCGCTGAAGAGCGCCAGCGCCTGCGGCTGGATGCAGCGCGCATCGAGGTCGTCGGCGAAGGCCACGACCGAGGCTTCGTCGCCCTGATGGAAGGCGGCATAGCGTTCGACCGCCTCGCACAGCGCGCTGGCGCGGGACTGGTCCATCGACATGCCCTTGCCGAGGCAGATCTGGGTCAGCGCGCCGGGCAAAAGATCGTCGCCGGGCGGCGGCGTCCTGAAGATTTCGCTGCGATAGACCGTCAGCGCGCCCTCGGACTCGGCGTTCAGCGGCGCGATCTGCGCGATCACGCCGCACAGCGGGCTGACGTGTGGCGCCAGCCGCTCCACCGTGGCCGAGGCCGGCACCGTGCGCCAGCCGCCATCGCGCCGGCCAATGGGCAGACCTGGCGCCAGCGTGATGCGCTCGCGTTGCCGCTGCGCCACGAGCCCCGGCGTTCCGCAGTGCGGGCACTGGGGGCGGGCAGCGACGGAATGCGGCTGCGGCGAATCAAGCGTGCGCACCTGCGCGTCCGCGTGCGTGGCGATTTGCCGCGCGATGGGCAGCAACTGGTCGAGGCGTTCGGCGACGAGCCGGTCGCCTGCCCGCACCGGCAGGCCGCTGCCCGGGATGCCATGCCGCGCCTGCCACCAGGCGCGCGCCGGCCGGTTCCTGAGCCAGCGGTGCGCGAGGCAATGCCAGCAGGGGCCGACCGTTGCCGCGCCCAGCCTGAAGAATGGGCCGACCATGGCCTGTTCGCCGGTGGGCTTGACCAGCAGCCAGGGACGCCCCGAGGCGCGCTGCTGCGCATCGATGGTGCCGAGCCGGGGGTCGAGGTAGTCGTCGCAAAAAACGAGGGCGAGGCTGGTGTCGGCGAACGCCTGCGCCCAGCCGCTTGCCACGTCGTCGCGCATGGCGTTCGACAGCGCGATGACATCCACATGTGCGGAGAGGGCCGTGCGCACATGCACCGCAGAAAAATCAGGCACGAGGTACGGCTCGCCGCCGTCCATCGCAACAGGTCGCACGAGCCCCTGGCGCGTCAATGCTTCGAGCGCATGCAGCATCTGCGCGAGCAGCGCGGCCGCGCCTTCGTTCCGGCAATACGTGGCGAGGCTGACGCCCTCGCGCAGCACGCGTTCGACGGCCATGACGCCCGGCGAGCCGAGCACCAGCAAGTCGTTCTCGCTGGGCAGCAGCAGGCGGTCCTGCAACACCACCGGCGGCAGGTACTTGTCGTGCCAACGGAAAACATCGCCGAAGAAATCCGGCGCCGCCGCAGCGCTACTCATCGTCTTTCAGGCCCAGCGCGAGGCGCACGACGCCATAGGGCCAAGCGCCTGTCGTGGCCCGGAACGCCGCCTCGAACAGCCGATGCTGTTCCGAGAATTGCGCGTAGATATGGTCTTCGGACAGCACCCGCATCGACGGATGCAGGCCTGCGATGCGGGCGCCATCCTCGAAGCCCGACACCACTGGCAACCGCATGCCGCCCACTTCCATGGGCATGCGCGCGAACATCGGATGCACGTGGTCGAGCACGACGACACATGGCGTCGCGCTGTGTTCGAAGCGCCCGGCCAACCGGCGCAGAAGCGCCTCCAGCGGCGCCTGCGGCAGGTAGGGGCAGACGCCTTCCAGCATCGCGAGCACGGGCCGCTCGCCGGGCAGGCCGGCGGCGTCGAACCACGCGTCGTCGAGCACCGAGCATGCGAGATCGCTCTCGCCCTCATGGCGTGCAATGTGTTGCGCCCGCAGGCTGATGGCCTCGGGCAGATCGACGTTCAGCCAACGGGAACCCGCAGTCACGGCGGCTCCGAGGCGGCTGCGCCGGGTGCACAGCCCCGCGCCCAACGTGATGCACAGGCCGGTCGGATGGGCCGCGAGGAACTCGGCCGCATAGCGGTCGAACAGTGCGGCACGCAGGACCACACTCCTGACGAATGCCGCGTCCGTCGCATAGGCCGACAGATCGAAGGGCAGCGACGCCGCGATGCGTCGCGCCTCGGGATCGGAAAACACCGACGCATCGGCCACGCTGCCGGAGTCGGCACGCGCGGCCAGCGTCAGCAGGAGCGTGGCCGAGACGCCTTGCAGCGCGCCCGTGGCCTGCCCCTGTTCGGCAGCGGACTCAGCAGGTGAAGGGATAGGCGTCGCCCGTGTTGTTGTACGAGGTGAGCGCGATCGGCCGCATGTCCACTTCCACCGGTGCGGTCGGGTAGTTGAGGAGGATGCCGTTCTTGATCAGCGAGCCGTCCGCGTTCTTCAGATTCCATTCGCCCTTTGCCGCATCCCACGTGAAGGCGGAATTGGTCGTGAACAGGATCTTGAAGTTGAACGGGTTGTTGTAGCCCAGCCATTGACTCAGCACGGGCGCCTTGTCGGTATCGGGGTCGCGCGTCAGGTCGAAAAGGAACTCCGGCGACTGCCATGCGAGCGCAATCGCGCGCAGCACCACACCGCCGAACGCCAGCAGCGAACCATCGCCGCCGCCGGGAATGCCGAGGCCGGTGGGCAGTGCGCCACCCACGATGCCGGGGGGCGGCACGGGTGCTTCGAAGGCAGCAGCGGAGCCCATGAAGTTCGGGAACAGCTGGTAGTAGGCGGCCAGAGCCTCCGTGGCATGCGACGACGGCGCCTGCGGCAGCACGATGACGAAGGAGTCGTCGGGGCCGACCCAGCCGGAGGTCAGCACCGGCTTCCATTCGGCGCGCATGTCCGGATTGGGGCTCTGGAAAAGCCTCACGTCGAGTTGCGGCCACAGCGTCGGCAAGCCGAAGTCGCGGTGCAGCATGGGCTGGATGTCCTGCGAGTCGAGCAGTTCGCGGCGGTAGGCATCGTCCTGCCACGATTTGGCAATGCCACGCAGGTAGGCAAGACGGAATTCGAGCAACGGTTCGGCAGCTTGGCTTTGAAAGGTCATGGTGACTTCATCCTTGGTTCAAGACATGGTTCGAGAAACAGGCGCATGCACGGGCATGCGCGACGGCAGTTCCGGCCGCAGGTCGGCCAGCTCCTTGAGGCGTCCAGCCACGTCGTGCCCGGCGGGTGCCAGTGCCTGCAACGCCACCAGGGCCTCGTATTCGGTTCTGTACTTCGCACCCTCGCGCGCCACGTTGGCGGCCTGCGAGAAGCACTCGGCCACTGCGTCGTGTTCGCCGCCCGAGGCCTGCAGGTAGCGGGCCTTCTGCAGATGGAGCTCGGACCTGTAGAGCCCTTCCTTGAGCTCGTCCGCCAGGCGCAGGCACTCGTCGACCCGCTCCAGCGCCTCGCCCCAGCGGCCATTGGCGGCCAGCGTGTCGGCGGCAAAGGCGCGGTAGTAGGTCTGGCAATAGCGGCAGCCCATGCCCCACAGCGCCTGCACCCAGCCGTCGGCCTGCGCGATGTTGTCGACGTCGCCGGTGGCCCAGCAGCGGATGATTGCCGCGTAGCCCTGGAATGCCGGCAGGCCGTAGCGCTCGGTGATGCCGAGCAGCTCACCCGTGCTCACCAGCGCCCGCGCCTTGTCGTTGCGGCCCTGATGGCCCAGGCTCTGGTACAGCAGGGCCATGCTCAGCGACGGAATGTGCGACATCTCGCGCGCCCAGCGCACGGCGTTCGTGGCGTCGGCGCGCGCGGCCGCATCGTGGCCCGCGAACCAGCGCACCAGCGCACGCCCCGTGGTCGCCCACACGCGGGTGTCGAAGCCGAAGTAGGCGGCGTGGTGCGCGTGCGCCTCGGGGCTGTAGCGCTCGATGCCGTCCGTCAACGACTGCTCGGCGCGCTCGAAATGGCCGTCTGAATAGTGCGCGAGCCCGAGGTACGTTTGCGCCGCGACGAACACGCCCTCGTCCTGCTGCTGGGTGGCGTGGTCGAGCAGCCGGTTGCTCAGCTGCTGCACCTCGGCGCGGTTGCTCGCGACGTGGTGGAAGGTGATCAGCGTCCACAGGTGCTGCACCTGCTTCTCGCGCGCCACGTCGTCGGAGAGCAGCTCCTGCGACAGGGCGATGCGGTCCACCACCTGCGCATGCGCCCAGCCGTACTTGTTCATCATGGCCTGCGTGACGTAGCTGTTCACGTCGAGCCGCGCCTCGCGTTGCGCGGCGCTGTCCAGGTGCGCCATCCAGCCGTCGATGTGCTGGGCATAGGCAATGGTTTCGTCGTTCAGCGAGCGGTGCTGGGTAATGAGCAGCTGGCGCACGGCCAGCGCGACGGCCTCCGCGTGCTCGCCCGCATCGGCCCAGTGCTGGGCCACGCTGCCCGGCTCGCTCGCCACGCGCTGCGGCTGGCTGCTCAGCAGCGTCTGCGCGACGTTGCGGTGCTGTTGCCGGCGCTGCGCGTCGAGCATGCATTCGTAGGCGGTGTCGCGAATCAGCGCGTGGCGGAAGATGAAGGCGCCCGGCGGCCCGGCCGGGGCCACAAGCCCCGCGTCGAGCAGCACGGCCATGTCCTTGTCCATCGCTTCGGGCGACTTGCCCGAACAGGCGCACAGCAATTCGGCATCGAACTGCCGCCCGATGGTGGCTGCCAGCTGCAGCAGGCCCTTGACGGAGCCCAGCCGGTCGAAGCGGCTGACCAGAGAGTCGCGCAGCGTGACCGGAATGGCAGCCGGCTGCGCCGTGTCCTTGAAGACCCAGACGCCCTCTTGTTCCACCAGGTAGGCGTCGAGCAGCATGCGCGCCATTTCCTGGATGAACAGCGGCACGCCGTCGGTGCGCGCGACCACGTTGTCGATCACCTGCTGCGCGGCGACCCTCGGCGCCATCGCCTGCCGGGCCAGTTCGGCCGCCTGCGTGTCTTCGAGCCGACGCACCTCGATGCACTCGGCCTGCAGCGCCGGCGGCTTCACCCATTCGGGCCGCGCAGTCAGCACCAGCAGCACGCGCTGCTGCGGCAGCTGGGCAACCAGCTGCTCGACGAACTCGATGCTGGTGGGGTCGGCCCAGTGCACGTCTTCGAGCAGGAGCAGCAGCGGTGCCGCCTCGGCCATGTGCAGCAGCCACTGTGCGGTCGATTGCAGCAGCAATCCCTTCTGCATCGCGGGGGACACCTGGCTGGGTGCGCGGTCGCCCAGTGGGAGAGACAGCCAAGCGCAGAAGATCGGCAGCACCGCTTCGGCGTCGCAGCCGGCGGCCTGCAGGGCCTCGCGCAGCCGCTCGCGCCGGGCGTCGGGCGTGGCTGCGTCCGGCGCGGCTTCGAGGCGCTGGCGCAGCAGCGTCAGGAACGGCGTCAGCGCGTTGTTCTGGTTCTCGGGCTGGCACTGCGCGCTGACGGTCTGCCAGCCTTCTTGCGCCACCTGCTCGCGCAGCACGTCGGCGAGACAAGACTTGCCGATGCCGGGCTCGCCGCGGACCCACACCGCTCCGCCGTGGCCTTGCCGGGCCTGCGCCCATGCGGCGCGCAGCTGTTGCAGTTCTGCCTCGCGTCCGATGCACGCGTTGTGCAGTGCCTGTTCCACGGATCCATGCGGCGCTGGCGCCTGCTGTTCACCGCCCAGGCGATAGGTCTGGATGCCGCCGGACTGCCCCGGCAGGGTCACGTTGCCGGCCTTGTCGAAGCGCGCATGGCGGCCCAGCAGCCGGTAGCTGCTTTCGCTTGCCAGCAGCGTGCCGGTATCGGCCACGCCCTCGAGCCGCACCGCAACGTTGACGGCATGGCCCGACGGAATTTCTCCGGCGGCCACCACCGCCATGCCGGTGTGCATGCCCATGCGAATGCCCAGGTGCACGCCGTGCGCCTGCTCGATGGCAGCCGAGCGCTGGCGGCTCAGCTCGATCAGCTCCAGCGCCGTCATGCCGGCCTGCCGCGCATCGGTGTCGCTGGCGTGCGGATAGCCGAAGAGCACGATCATCCGGTCGCCCAGCGTGCCGGCCAGCAATCCGCCGCGCCGCGTGGCGGTCTCCGCGAACAGGGTGAGCTCGTTGCGCTGCAGCAGCTCCAGGTTTTCGATGTCGGAGGGCAAGGCGTCGTCGATGCCCTCTTCGTCCGCGCCGGCGTCCGGCCAGACGGAGACGCTGCAGCACAGCACGGTGAGCTGCCGCTTTTCGGAAAAGCCGCGCGTGGTGACCACGGTGTGACTGAGAGCTTCGTCTTGCGCCTGCTTCGCCGATCGCAGCACGCCCACCAGATCGTCAAGCCGCAGGCGCCCGAGTTCGGCCAGCAGCGTGGCTGCTGAATCGCTGCGGTCGGCCGCCTTCTTGCGCAATGCCTGGCGCAGCACGGAGGCCACCGGATGGCTGGCGATTTCCGCCGGCAGAGGCACCTCTTGCGGGCTCAGTTGCTGGTGAAGAATTTCTGCCGCCGATGCGCCGCGAATGGCGGGCACGCCCGTCAGGCACTCGATGAACATCAGGCCCCAGGCGTAGATATCTGACTTGACGCCGGGCGGCTCGCCGCGCAGTTGCTCAGGCGCGCTGTAGGCCGGCGTGCCCAGAGACTCGTCGGTCATCGTGAGCGTAGGAAACTCGGCGCCCCTGTTCGAGGGAATGACGGTGCTGATGCCGAAGTCGAGCACCTTCGCATGCGGGACGGCGCCGGTGAAGGTGACCATCACGTTGTCGGGCTTCAGGTCGCGGTGCACGATGCCCGCGCTGTGCGCGCAGTCCAGCGCGTCCAGCACTTCCGCCATGAGGTGGGCGGTTTCGGTGGCCGTCAGCGCGCCCTTGCGCCGGATCAGGCTGGTGAGCGTTTCGCCCGGCACGTACTCGAAGACGCCGTAGACGCATGGGCCCTGCTCACCCTTGTCGAGCAACTGGACGATGTGCGGATGGTGCAGCGAGGCGCAGAGCTTCGTCTCGCGGTGAAAACGTGCAACGCGCTGGCTGCCGACCTGCAGCTTCACGACCTTGATTGCGACCACGGTGCCCGTGTTCTTCTGCAGCGCGCGATACACGGTGCCATAGCCGCCGGCGCCTAGCTCCTCCAGCAACTCGTAGCCCGGAATCTCCAACGGATTCGGCAATGATGATTGCGACACTGCGTGCGTGGGGTTGGTGACGGCATCCTGCATTTCAGTCTCGTCGTGATGGATCGCGTTGAGAGTCCTCCGGAGCGTGCTGCGGCCGCGATCTGCGCTGCGGCAGGAACGCGAATTAGACACTAATTGTTACTGTAGCGGACGCGAGGACTTTTCAACTGGGTCGCCCCAAAAAAGAAAACCCGCGCAACGCGCGGGAGGTTAGAACTTTTGAATGTATAAGCGCCCTCGCTCGCGAACGTGGCCGATTCGCGCACACCGAGGAACCGGCTCCGCCGGGCCTCAGGTGTCGCCCCCGGTAGGGGGTTGGCGTAGCGACACGAAGTGCGCGAAGCCTGGGGGCGAGCTTATTTCTTGTCGCCGCCCGGCACCTTGCCTTCGACGCCCTTGACGTAGAAGTTCACGCCCGACAGGAACTTGTCGTCGGCCACAGCGTCCTTGGCGACCACTTCCTTGCCGTCCTGGCCGAGGATCGGGCCCTTCCAGATCACGAAGCTGCCGTCCTTCAGGCCCTTCTTCACCGCCTCGACCTTGGCCTTGGTTTCGGCCGGCACGTCCTCGGCGATCGACACGATGTCGATGGCGCCTTCCTTCACGCCCCACCAGGCCTGGCCAGTGGCCCACTTGCCGTCCAGCGCTTCCTGGGTGGCCTTGATGTAGTACGGAGCCCAGTTGATGGTGGCCGAGGCCAGGTGGGCCTTGGGACCGTAGGCGGTCATGTCCGAATCCCAGCCGAAGGCGCGCTTGCCCTTTTCCTGTGCGGTCTTGAGCACGGCGGGCGAGTCGGTGTTCTGGAACAGCACGTCGGCGCCGCCGTTGATGAGGGCGGTGGCGGCTTCGGTTTCCTTGGGCGGGCTGAACCACTCGTTCACCCACACGACCTTGGTCGTGATCTTCGGGTTGACCGACTGCGCACCCAGCGTGAAGCTGTTGATGTTGCGCAGCACTTCGGGAATAGGCACCGAGCCGACCACGCCCAGCGTGTTGCTCTTGGTCATGGCGCCGGCAATGACGCCGGCCATGTACGCGCCCTCGTACGTGCGGCTGTCGTAGGTGCGCATGTTGTCCGAGGTCTTGTAGCCGGTGGCGTGTTCGAACTTCACGTCCTTGCTGTCGGCCGCGACCTTGAGCATGGGCTCCATGTAGCCGAAGGTGGTGCCGAAGATCAGCTTGTTGCCCTGGCCGACCATGTCGCGGAACACGCGCTCTGCGTCGGCGCCCTCGGGCACGCTTTCGACGAAGGTGGTCTTGATCTTGTCGCCGAATTCCTTCTCGAGCGCCTTGCGGGCGTTGTCGTGTGCGAAGGTCCAGCCGCCGTCGCCCACCGGTCCGACATAGGCGAATGCGATGTTCAGCGGCGCTGCCGGTGCCGGAGCGGCCGCAGCAGGTGCCGGGGCCGGCGCGGGCGCCGCGGCCGGTGCTGCCGCTTCTTCTTTCTTGCCGCAGCCGATCAGGGCCGCCGAAGCGACCGCAGTGAGAGCGGCCAGCTTGAGCAGGGAGCGCTTGTTCAGATCATTCATTGTCGGAAATCCTCAAAAGGACAGGTTGGCGGAAAAACGAATCGCGATTATGAGCCGGGGTAGAACGGTTTCCCGATGGAAGCCGGCATGTTGGCGCGGATGAAGGCCGGGTTGCGCGAGATCAGCGCCAGCACAACGATGGGCGCGATGTACTGCAGCATGCTGAGGAACTGCGAGGGCACATCGACGCCGCTGCTCTGCAGGTGAAAGCCCAGCATCGACACCCCGCCGAACAGGTAGGCGCCCAGCAGCACGCGAACCGGCCGCCAGGTGGCGAAGGTGGTCAGCGCCAGCGCGATCCAGCCGCGGCCGGCCACCATGCCCTCGACCCACAGCGGCGTGTACACGGTCGACAGGTACGCGCCCGCCAGCCCGCACAGCGAGCCGCCCGCGATCACCGCCATGAAGCGGATGCGCCGCACCGGGTAGCCCAGCGCATGCGCCGACTCGGGCGATTCACCGACTGAGCGCAGCACGAGGCCGGCGCGCGTGCGGTACAGGAACCAGATCAGCGCGACGGTCAGCACCACCGCGAAATACACCATCGGGTGATGGCGGAACAGCGCGGGGCCGACGAGCGGAATGTCGCTCAACACCGGGATCGCGTACGACGTGCTTTCGGGCAGCTTGGCCTGCACAAAGTTGATGCCGGCAAAGGCCGAGAAGCCCACGCCGAACAGGCTCAGCGCCAGGCCCGTTGCGTACTGGTTGGTGTTGAGCCAGATCACCAACACACCGAAGAATGCCGCGAGCAAGGCGCCCGCCGCCATGCCGGCGAGAAAGCCGAGCCAGGGGTTGTGCGTGGTGACGACCGTGGCAAAGCCCGCGATGGCGGCGCACAGCATCATTCCCTCGGCGCCGAGGTTGACGATGCCGGCCTTCTCGTTGATGAGCAGGCCCAGCGCCGCGATGGCGAGCACGGTGCCCGCGCTCAGCGTGGAGCCGAGCAGGAGTGCGTAGCTTTCCATGTTCAGTGGCTCCCTTCGGTGGCACGCGCGACGGGTGCGGTGATTGGCGTGCTCGCTTGCAGCGAAGCGGTGGTCATGGTGGCGGCTTTAGCTGCGGCCTTGCGCCGGATCCGGTACGCAATGAGGGTGTCGCAAGCCAGCAGCGTGAACAGCAGCAGCCCCTGGAACACACCGGTCAGCGACTTGGGCAGACCCAGCCGCGACTGCGCAAGCTCGCCGCCGATGTAGAACATGCTCATCAGAATGGCCGAGAAGATCATGCCCACCGGATGCAGCCGTCCGACGAAGGCCACGATGATGGCTGCGAAGCCGTAGCCCGCCGGCACGTACGGCGTGAGCTGGCCGAGCGGCCCAGCCACTTCGAGCGCACCGGCCAGGCCGGCTGCGCCACCCGAGGTCAGCAGCGCGATCCACACCGCGCGCCGCGCCGAGAAGCCCGCGTAACGCGAGGCCGCCGGTGCCAGCCCGCCGACTTGCTGCGCGAAGCCCGCCCGCGTGCGGAACAGGAACACCCACAGCGCCCCCGCCCCCACCAGCGCGATAACCAGCCCGATGCTCACGCGCGAGCCCTTGAAGAGCCGCGGAATCTGCGTAACCGCCTCGAAGGTCTTGGTCTGCGGGAAGTTGTAGCCGTTCGGGTCTTTCCACGGCCCATAGACCATGTAGCCCAGCAGCAGCGTGGCCACGTAGACCAGCATCAGGCTCACCAGGATTTCGTTGGCGTTGTACTTGTCGCGCAGGAACGCGACGATGCCCGCCCACACCATACCCCCGAGGATGCCCGCCAGCAGGATTGCCGCGACGATCCACTGCCCTGTGGTCTTGTCGGCCAGCAGCGCCACGCCGCCCGCCGCAATGGCGCCGAACACGAACTGCCCTTCGGCGCCGATGTTCCAAACGTTCGAGCGGAAGCACACGGCCAGCCCGAGCGCGATGATGAGCAGCGGCGTCGCCTTGACCATCAGCTCGCCGATGGCATAGCCGCTCTTGATGGGTTCGTAGAAGAACACCAGCAGGCCCTTGACCGGGTCCT
Organism: Variovorax multivorans; assembly: GCF_051216835.1. NCBI lineage: Bacteria > Pseudomonadati > Pseudomonadota > Betaproteobacteria > Burkholderiales > Comamonadaceae > Variovorax > Variovorax multivorans. The sequence continues at coordinate 103,949 of NZ_JBPJZL010000016.1, read as the reverse complement.
TGCCGAGCGCGGCGAACAGCGCCACGCCGATCAGCACGGTAATCAGCAGCGCCAGGATCGGCGAGGCATAGCTCCAGAAGCGCGACAGCTCCGGGCGGGGTTCGAGCTTAAGCATGGGCGGCCTCCGCCTTCTGGCCGACATTGTTGCCGGAGGTCTGCCACAAGCCGCTCATCCATTCGCCGATCTGCGGCAGCGTGGCGGCCGCGCGGTCGATGGAGGGCGACAGCCGCCCCTTTGCAATCACGTGCAGCCGGTCGCAGATGTTGAACAGCTCGTCGAGCTCCTCGCTGATGACCAGCACGGCACAGCCCGCATCGCGCAGCGCAAGGATCTCGGCGTGGATCAGCGCAGCCGCGCCCACGTCCACCCCCCAGGTCGGCTGCGAAACGATGAAGAGCTTCGGGTTGGCGTCGATCTCGCGGCCGACGATGAACTTCTGCAAGTTGCCGCCGGAGAGCGAACGCGCCGCTGCGCGCGGCCCACCAGCCTTGACCTTGAAGCGCTCGATGATGGCCTTGGCCTGACGCTCGAGCGCGCCTGTGCGGATCCACCCGCCCCGGCCCACTGCATCGCTGCGCGTGAGCAGCAGGTTGTGCGCAAGCCCCAGCGTCGGCACCGCGCCGCGGCCCAGCCGCTCTTCGGGCACGAAGTGCAGGCCCAGTGCGCGGCGAGAGCGCGGGCGCAGCCGGCCGGCCGGCTTGTCGAACACCCGGACCATCGAGGCCTCGGCGCGCACATCTTCACCCGAGAGCGTGTAGAGCAGTTCGCGCTGGCCGTTGCCCGAGACGCCCGCAATACCGACGACCTCGCCAGCGCGAACCTCGAACGAGATGTCCTCGAGGTCCATGCCGAACTGGTCTTCGCGCGCCAGCGACAGCCCGTCGACGCACAACGCCACTGCGCCCGCATGCACCGGCCGGTGCTGCAACGGCGGCGGCTCGCTGCCAATCATCAGCCGCGACAGCGACTGGGTGCTCTCGTTCTGCGGATTGCACACGCCCGTTACCTTGCCGCCACGCAGCACGGTGCAGGCGCTGCACAGCTCCTGGATCTCATGCAACTTGTGGCTGATGTAGAGGATGCTGCAGCCCTCGGAGGCCAGCTTGTTCAGCACATGGAAGAGCTTGATGACCGCCTGCGGCGTGAGCACCGAGGTCGGCTCGTCGAGGATCAGCAGCTTGGGGTTGGTGAGCAACGCGCGGATGATCTCCACCCGCTGCATCTCGCCCACCGACAGCGTGTGCACCGGGCGCGAGGGGTCGATGTCGAGGCCGTATTCGCTCGCCTTGGCGGTGATGCTGCGCGCAACCTCGGCGAGCTGCAGCGACTTGTCGAGCCCCAGCCAGACGTTCTCGGCCACGGTGAGCGTGTCGAACAGGCTGAAGTGCTGAAACACCATGCTGATGCCCAGCGCCCTCGCCTGCTGCGGGTTGCGCAGGTTGACGGCGTGGCCGTCGAACATCACGGTGCCCTCGTCGGGCTTGACCGACCCGTAGATGATCTTCATCAGGGTCGACTTGCCGGCGCCGTTCTCGCCGAGCACGGCGTGGATTTCGCCGGGCTGCACGGCCAGGGAGATGTCGCTGTTCGCCACCACCGCGGGATACCGCTTGGTGATGTTCGCGAGCTGGAGTCTGGGGGTTGTCATGCCGGGTTTCGTGGATTTGTCTCGTTCAACTGCAACAAAGCGGGAACAGCTATCAGTTTAATAGCGTGCTCCCGCGACCATCGGCGCCCGACGGCGCTTCGCTCAGTTCATTGCTTCAATGCCCGCCGATATAGGCGAACTTGAACAGGAACACGGCGGCGATGACCCAGACCATCGCATGCACTTCCCGTGCCCGGCCGGTGCAGAGCTTCAGCACGGCGTACGTGATGAAGCCGAAGGCCAGGCCGTTGGCGATCGAGTAGGTGAAGGGCATGGTCAGCGCGGTCACTGCGGCCGGGATCACCTCGGTGGTGTCTTCCCAGTCGAGCTCGACCAGGTCGCGCAGCATCAGGCAGCCCACGAAGAGCAGCGCCGGCGCGGTGGCATAGGCCGGCACCGAGCCCGCCAGCGGCGAGATCATCAGGCAGGCCAGGAACAGCAGCGCCACCACCACGGCCGTGAGGCCGGTGCGTCCGCCCGCCTGCACGCCCGCCGCGCTTTCCACGTAAGCCGTGGTGCTCGAGGTGCCGAGCAGCGAGCCCGCGAAGATCGCGCCGCTGTCGGCCAGCAGCGCCTTGTTCATGCGCTCCATCTTGCCCGGCACCAGCAGACCGGCGCGCTTGGCCACGCCCATCAGCGTGCCCGTGGCGTCGAACATCTCGACCAGGAAGAACACCAACACCACGTTCAGGATGCCGCCCTTGAGCGCGCCCAGGATGTCGAGCTGCATGAAGGTGGGCGCGATGGACGGCGGCGCATCGAACACACCGTGGAACTTGTTGCCGCCGAAGAAGAACGACAGCACCGTCACCGTGACGATGCCGATCAGGATCGCGCCGCGCACCTTGAGCTTGTCGAGCGCCACGATGATGAGAAAGCCCAGCGTCGCCAGCACCACCGGCGCCGAGTGCAGGTCGCCCAGCGTGACGAAGGTCGCGGGAGAAGCGGCCACCACGCCAGCGCTCTTCAGCGCGATGAGCGCCAGGAACATGCCGATGCCCACCGTGATCGCAGTTCGCAACGACTGCGGTATGCCCTGTATGAAAAGCTCCCGCAACCCCGTGACCGTGACGATCAGGAACAGGCAGCCCGAGATGAACACCGCGCCCAGCGCAACCTGCCACGTGTAGCCCATGCCCAGCACCACCACGTAGGCGAAGTAAGCGTTCAGGCCCATGCCCGGCGCCATGGCAATCGGGTAGTTGGCGTACAGGCCCATGATGAGCGTGCCCAGCGCCGCAATGAGGCAGGTGGCGACGAAGACCGCGCCCTTCGGCATGCCCGCGTCCCCGAGGATCGACGGGTTCACGAAGATGATGTAGGCCATCGTCAGGAAGGTGGTGAGCCCCGCGATGACTTCGGTGCGCACCGTGGTGTTGTGCGCACTGAGCTTGAACATGCGTTCAAGCAGACCCGAGCCGCTTGCGCTGCCCACAGCCGCACGCGGACGCGCGGACTCGACATGCCCCGGGATGCGGGGCTCGGCGCCTTTCGGCGCCTGTTCCAACGTACTCATTTCGCTTGTCTCCAGCTGTTGTAGTGGCGGTTTTCATCGTTCCCCCGCTCACGACGCCGGCGCGAACGGGGTTTTCTCAGGGATCCGGGGTTTCAGGGGCGGCGGGCGGGCGCGTTACGGCGCCAGATACACCGGGTATGGCGGAAGCCGGGGGCCGCAGCGAAGCCGCCACGTCCTTGATGCATTCGCGCAGCCAGCGCGCAGAGCTCGACGAATGGGTGCGTTCGTGCCAGAGCTGGTAGTACATGAGGCGCGGCAGCGCCACGGGGCAATCGAGAATCTTCAGCGGCAGCCGCGAGGCGAAGCGCTCGCAGTACTGGCGCCCGGTGGTCAGCACCAGCAGGCTCGAAGCCACCATGTCCGGAATGAGGCTGAAGTGCGCGCAGCGCGCCGTGATGTTGCGCTGCCGCCCCAGCTCGTCGAGCATCTGGTCGATGATGCCGCGCCCGCCCGGGTGCATGGGCGTGGGCGCGATGTGCTCGGCCGCAAGCCAGGTCTCCAGGTCCCAGCCGCGGCGCACCGCCGGATGATCCTTGTTGACCAGCGACACCACCTCGTCGCCGAAGAGCCGCGCCATGTGCAAATCTTCCGGCGGCTTGAGCCAGTTGCCGATCACCAGGTCGACCTGTCCTAGCGCCAGGTGCCCGTGGTAGTCCGAATCGGGCGAGAGCGCGTGGATCTCGATCTGGCACAGCGGCGCGTCGCGCTTGACCTGCGCCACCAGCATGGGCAGGAACAGCGGGTCCATGTAGTCGCTGGCCGCAATGCGGAAGGTGGTGGCCGCCGACTGTGGCTCGAAGCCGCGCGCATCCGAGAACAGCATCTCGGCCGCACGCAGGATGCTCGCAGCCGGCTCGATCATGCGCAGCCCCGCGTCGGTGGGCACCATGCCCGAGCCCGAGCGCACCAGGAGCGGGTCGCCCGACAGCTCGCGCAGGCGCTTCAGCGCGGCCGAAACGGCCGGCTGGTACATGCCCAGGCGGATGGCTGCGCGCGAGACGCTGCGGTCGGTCAGCACGGTGTGAAGCACCCTGATGAGGTGAAGATCGATCTTGTCGAAAAGCGCCTGGTCTCTCATGGCTGTTCACACCTTTCTTGTCTGTGCGAACAGTTATACAGCGCAGCATTTGGCGAAACCGGGTGTGGAAGTGAAGCTCGGACCGTGCGAGCACGGCCCGCTGTCATTCGGCCGATGCTGTCTGCACCACCGTAATGGCGCGAAGAATCGACTCGCTCGTGGCCGGCGCCTTCAGCGGCGGATCGACCCTGTGGCCGCCCGCGGCCGACACCGCATCGCGGATCGCGAAGAACACCGAGAACGGCAGCAAGAGCGGCGGCTCGCCCACGGCCTTGCTGCGGTGAATGGAGTCTTCGAAGTTCTGGCCTTCGAACAGGCGCACGTTGAACACGGGCGGGCAGTCGTTGGCGGTCGGAATCTTGTAGGTGCTGGGCGCGTGCGTGGTGAGCTTGCCACTTTGCGGATGCCACACCAGCTCTTCAGTGGTGAGCCAGCCCATGCCCTGGATGAAGGCGCCCTCGACCTGGCCGATGTCCACAGCCGGGTTCAGCGACTTGCCCGCGTCGTGGAGGATGTCGGCGCGCAGCAGCTTCCATTCGCCGGTGAGCGTGTCGACGATCACCTCGCTCACCGCCGCGCCGTAGGCGTAGTAGTAGAACGGACGGCCCTGCATCTTGTCCTTGTCCCAGCTCAGGCCGGGCGTGGCGTAGAAGCCATCGGACCACAGCTGCTTGCGGTCGAGATACGCCTCGCCCACCACGGTGCTGAAGGCCAGCGTGCGGCCGTTGACCTCGACCTTGTCGTTGGCAAAGCGCACTTCGCTGGCCTTGCCGCCGTGGCGCTCGGACGCGCTCTCGGCCAGGCGCTCGCGGATCTGGCGGGCCGCGTCCTGCGCGGCCTTGCCGTTCAGGTCGGCACCGGTCGATGCGGCCGTGGCCGAGGTGTTGGCCACCTTGGTCGTGTCGGTCGCGGTGACGCGCACGCGCTCGAAGCTCACGCCCAGCTCGTGCGCCACCACCTGCGCCACCTTGGTGTTGAGGCCCTGCCCCATCTCGGTTCCGCCGTGGTTCACGAGGATCGAGCCGTCGGTGTACACGTGCACCAGCGCGCCGGCCTGGTTGAAGTGCTTCACGTTGAACGAGATGCCGAACTTCAGCGGTGCCAGCGCCAGGCCGCGCTTGAGCACAGTGCTCCTCGTGTTGAAGGCCGCGATGTCTTCGCGCCGCGCGCGGTAGTCGCTGCTGGCTTCCAGCTCGGCCACGAGTTCGTGGACGATGTTGTCGGTCACGGTCTGGCGGTACGGCGTGACGTTGTTCTCCGCCTTGCCGTAGAAGTTGACGCGCCGCACATCGAGCGGATCGCGCTTCAGTTCGCGGGCCACCGAGTCCATGATGTTCTCGATGGCGATCGCGCCCTGCGGGCCGCCGAAGCCGCGGAAGGCCGTGTTGCTCTGCGTGTTCGTCTTGCCCGAGAAGCCGTGCATGGCCACGTTGGGCAGCCAGTAGGCGTTGTCGAAGTGGCACAGCGCGCGCGTCATCACCGGGCCCGAGAGGTCGGCCGAGTGACCGGCGCGCGAAACCATCGTGATCTCTGCGCCGAGGATGCGGCCTTCGTCGTCGTAGCCGACTTCGTACTCGTACCAGAAGCAGTGACGCCGGCCCGTGACCATGAAGTCGTCGTCGCGGTCGAGCCGCAGCTTGACCGGGCGCTGCAGCTGCCGCGCCGCGATGGCGGCCACGCAGGCGAACAGCGCCGACTGCGACTCCTTGCCGCCGAAGCCGCCGCCCATGCGCCGGCACTCCACATGCACTTCGTTCGACTGCAGGTGCATTGCATGTGCCACCAGGTGCTGCATCTCGCTCGGGTGCTGCGTGGAGCAGTGGATGTGCAACGCACCGCCTTCCTTCGGAATGGCGTAGCTGATCTGGCCTTCGAGGTAGAACTGTTCCTGCCCGCCCACGTCGAGCGTGGCCTTGTGGCGATGCGGCGCGTTGGCAATGGCAGTGCGCACTGCAGCCTCGTCGCCTTCGTTGGCGACACCGCCGCTGCGCACGATGTGCATCGGCGGCACCACGTACTGGCCGCGCTCGTGCGCGGCCTGCGGCGTGATCACGGGCGGCTGGGCCTCGATGGTCAGCGCGTCCTTGGCCTTCGCGGCGGCGCGGCGCGCGTCGGCACGCGTTTCGGCGATCACGGCGAACACCGGCTGGCCGAGGTAGCGGATCTCGCCGCCGTCGTTCACGGGCAGCAGGATCGGGTCGTCGTGAATGATCGAGCCGCAGTCGTTGGTGCCCGGAATGTCGTCGGCCGTGATGACCGCGACCACGCCCGGCATGGCGCGAATGGCGTCGAGCGACAGCGCCGTGACGCGACCATTCGCGGCCGGCGACAGGCCCAGCGCGCAATGCAGCGTGCCGGTGAGTTCGGGAATGTCGTCGATGTAGGTCGCTTCACCGGCAACGTGCAGGTGCGCCGATTCGTGCGGCCGGCTGATGCCCACGCGCATGCCGCGCTCGTGCGCCAGCGCTTCGGCGCCCACGTCGATGCGGGCGGCGGTGTTCGTCAGGTAGTCGGCAAAGGCCTCGGAGGGCTGCAGCAGGCGGGCGTCGATGGGCTTGTTCATGGTCAGACTCCTGCGGCAGTGGCCGGGGTCGCGTGGGGCATCACGCTCCAGACGCTGGTTTCTTCCAGCGACAGGGCGTCTTCGGCGCGGGTTTCGAGCCAGAGGCGCTGAATGAGGTTCTGCGCCACCTGCAGCCGGTAGTCGGCCGAGGCGCGCATGTCCGACAGCGGCTTGAAGTCTTGCGCCAGCGCGAGCTTGGCGGTGGCCACGCTGGCCTGCGTCCACGGCTTGCCGACGAGAGCCGCTTCGGCATTCGCGGCGCGCTTGACGGTCGCAGCCATGCCGCCGAAGGCCAGGCGCACGGCCTTCACCGTGTCGCTGCCGGCTTCGAGCTCGATGGCGAAACCCGCGCACAGCGCCGAGATGTCGCAGTCGAAGCGCTTGCTGATCTTGTAGGCGCGAATCTGGCGGCGCAGCGCGGCATGCGGAACAGCCAGCCCCTGGACGAATTCGCCGGGCTGCAGTTGGTTCTTCATGTAGTCGAGATAGAACTCGGGCAGCGGCATGCGGCGCACCACGTCGCCGCGGCGCAGTTCGATCTGCGCGTCGAGCGCCATCAGCACAGGTGGCGAATCGCCGATGGGCGAGCCGTTGGCCACGTTGCCGCCCATGGTGCCGGCGTGACGGATCGGCGGCGAGGCAAAACGCAGCCACACCTCGGCCAGGCTGGGCACGCGCTCGACCAGTGCGGTGAAGGCGGATTCAAGCGAGGCGCCCGCGCCGATGTAGAGCTCATCCTCGCGGTCTTCGATGGTCTTCATTTCGGCCACGTCGCCCACGTAGATGATGTCGCCCAGATCGCGGAACTGCTTGTTGACCCAGAGGCCGACGTCGGTCGAACCGGCCAGCAGCTGGGCGCGCGGCTTCTGTTCGCGCAGCACGGCAAGCTGGGCCAGGGTCTTGGGGGCGTGGAAGTGGTCGATGCGGGCGCCGAGCGGGGCGGCGTAGTTCAGGTCCAGACCGTCGTTCTGCAGGGCGGTGAGCGCTGCGACCACGGGTTTCGTGTCGAGGCGAACCGATGGCAGGTCGAACATGCGCTGGCCGGCATCGAGGATCGGGCGGTAGCCGGTGCAGCGGCACAGGTTGCCGGAGAGGTCGTCGGCCAGTTGCTGGCGCGTGGGCTGCGTGCCTTCGGCCTGGTGGTGTTCGTAGGTGGACCACAGCGACATCACGAAGCCGGGCGTGCAGAAGCCGCACTGGGAGCCGTGGCAGTCGACCATCGCCTGCTGGACCGGGTGCAGGGTGTGTACGGGGTGCTTTTTGTCGACGGTTTTTTCGGTCTTGCACTGGCCCTTGAGGTCTTCGACCGTGAACAGGGCCTTGCCGTGCAGCGTGGGAAGAAACTGGATGCAGGCGTTGACGGTCTGCAGGTTCAGGCCGCCAACAGCGCCCGGGGCGTTCGGGTCGGTGGCGAGTTCGCCGATGACGACGGTGCATGCGCCGCAGTCGCCTTCGTTGCAGCCTTCCTTGGTGCCGGTGCAGCGGGCGTCCTCGCGCAGCCAGTCAAGCACGGAACGGGTCGGGTGGACGCCGGTGACGTCGACGATCTTTCCGCGATGGAAAAAGCGGATCGGGTGAATCTGGCTGCTGCTGTCGGTGCTCATGCTTTTGGGCTCGTGGGGGACCCGTTGTGGGTCAGTCATGGACGTTAGCGGCTTGTTCGGGGTCTTGCATATGGAGGGGCCCATAACGCGTATGTGGGGGGCGGTATGCCATGTACGGGGAAACCCTTGTGCAGGTGCTGCAATTCCTGGGCCAATTTTTGTTTTTGTGCTCTTTGCTGAGGGCGGAGGCCGGGTCTCGGCCCGGCGGCCGACTCACTTTCTTTTGCTTCGCCAAAAGAAAGTAAGCAAAGAAAAGGCGACCCTACTGTCTGCGTCCCTTCGCTTCGCTACGGGCAACCTGCGGTGCTCGACTCCGGAGGGGGTCCGCAGAACTCGCTTCGCTCAAACAGCTGCGGCCCTGATCCCTCCTACGTCTGCGCTCCTCGGCGCAGCCAGAAGGGACTGGGGAACCCAGCAGGCCATCGCTTCGCTCGGCCGAACATCCAATACCAACAGCCAATACCAACCACCGCAGGCGCACAGCGCCTGCGGTGGCATGGTGGCCGAGCGAAGCAAAGGCCCGTTCCGTTTCCCCTCCCCTCTGGCTGCGCCGAGGAGCACAGCGTTTCGCGGATAAGGGCTCGCCCTTGTCTGAGCGAAGCGAGTTTGGGCGAGACCCCGCGAAACGCGAGCACCACAGGTTGCCCCTTCGCTACGCGAAGGGGTCGCAGATAGTGGGGTCGCCTTTCTTTTGCCTACTTTTCTTTGGCGAAGCAAAGAAAAGTAGGTCGCCCGCCGGGGCGAGTCCCGGCCCCAGAAAACAACCCCTCAGCGCAACTCAAACCCGCTCAGAAAACAACTCAGTAATAACCCCCCGCAACCACCGATTCCCCGGATCAGCCTCAAACCGCTTGCTCCAATGCAGCGACACCGTGAAATCACGCAATGGAAATGGCGGCTCAACAATGGCATACCCCCCCTCCTCCGCAAAACCACGCGCAATGTTCCGCGGCATCACAACCGCAAGGTCAGTAGCACGCACGATAGCCGGCAGCACCATGAAGTGCTCGGTAGTCAGCCGCAGCCGATCTTCGAGGTTCAGCAACTGCAGGATGCGCAGCGTGTCCGCATGCGTGCGCACCGCCACGTACTCGAGCTCTTGCAAGGCTTCGAGCAACGCCTGCCCGCTACGCCGCCGCTTCACAAAGGGATGGTCCTTGCGCAACAGCACGATGTAGCGGTCCTTCAGCAGCTGTGTGCTCTGGGTGTCCTTCACGCGCGGCAGAAAGCCGAAGGCGAAATCGACCTTGCCGCCATCAAGGCCGGTGGCAATGTCGCCCGGCGCCAGCGGCATGGTCTCGACCCTCACCCCCGGCGACAACTCGCGCAGCCGCGCCATCAGCGCCGGCAGGAAGCGCCCCTCGCCGATGTCGCTCATGTGAATGCGGAAGGTCTTGCGCGACACCAGCGGTTCGAAGTGGTCGGACTCGTGCAGCGCCTCTTCCAGCACGCTCAGCGCCGCCTGCACGGCCACCGCCAGCCGGTCGGCGCGCGGTGTCGGCGCCACGCCGCCGGGCGCGCGGGTGAAGAGCGCATCGGCAAGCAGCAGCCGCAGGCGGCCCAGGCCATGGCTGGCCGCCGGCTGAGTGAGGCCCAGCGATTCGGCGGCGCGGCTCACGTTGCGTTCGCGATAGACCGCGTCGAACAGCCGCAGCAGATTGAGGTCGAGCGTTTCCATATGCATGCCATTCATATTACTTAGCTCGATTATTTTATTGAACGCTGCAGCAGCGCCACGCACACTGGCGGGCGTTGTCCGGATCGCCCCGCGGCCGGACAGCCCCACGACAAGAAGGAGACAAGACATGGCCCCGATTCGTGCATTCAGCGCGTTCCGCGCGCATGCGGCGCTCGCCGCCCTTCTCTGCGCAGCCGTTACCGCATGGGCCCAGCAGCCGCCCACCGAAGAGCCGGGCTGGGCCAAGGGCAGGCCGAAGAACGAAGCCGCCACGCGCATGGCACCAGTTCCCTCCTTCCCGATTCCGACCGCGGCCGACCAGTTGCCCACGGCCAAGTTCAAGCTGCCGCCCGGCTTCAAGGTCGAGACCTGGGCCTCGGGCGTGCTCGACGCGCGCGAGCTGCGCCAGGGCGCCAAGGGCACGGTGTTCGTGAGCACGCTCTTCGTGGGCAACAAGGTCTATGCAATTGCCGAGAAGGGCGACCGCAAGCCCAAGACCATCATCGACAAGACCGAGTTCGCCACCGGCATCGAGTTCTACAAAGGAGCGCTCTACCTCGCGACCCACAAGCAGATCGTTCGCTACGACGGCATCGAGGACAAGCTCGACAACCCCGGCACGCCCGTGGTGCTCAACGACAAGCTGCCCGGCGGGCAGGACCACAGCTGGCGCTACCTGCGCATGCACGACGGCAAGCTCTACTACGCGGTCGGCGCGCCCTGCAACCTGTGCGAGCCCGACGACGCGCATGCGCGCATCTTCCGCATGAACCCCGACGGCAGCGGCATCGAGACCGTGGCGCGCGGCGTGCGCAACACGGTGGGCTTCGACTTCGACCCCAAGACCGGCAACCTCTGGTTCACCGACAACGGCCGCGACTGGCTCAGCGAAGACCTGCCGAACGACGAGCTGAACGTGGTGACCAAGCCCGACCAGCACTTCGGCTACCCGTACTGCCACCAGGGCAACATCGCCGACTCCGAATTCGGCTGGGGCAAGAACTGCAACGACTACGTGAAGCCCGCCGCGCTGCTCGGCCCGCACGCCGCCGCGCTGGGCCTCACCTTCTACAAAGGCACGATGTTCCCGGCCAAGTACCGCGGCGCCATGTTCATCGCGCGCCACGGCCCGTGGAACCGCACCGTCAAGTACGCCGACATCGCGGTCGCCTGGCCCGACGGCAAGGGCGGCGCGAAGGTCGAGCCCTTCATGACCGGCTTCGTCGAGAACAACACCTACCTCGGCCGGCCGGTGGACTTTCTGGTGCTGAAGGACGGCTCGATGCTCGTGAGCGACGACCACGCCGGCGCGATCTACCGCATCAGCTACGGCGGCCGATGACACCAGCGGGCCTTCTCTTTCGACACGCGATGGCGGCAATGATCATGGCGGCGGCAGCATCGTCGGCCGGTGCACAGGGCACGCAGGCGGCAAAGGGCGGCTACGCCCAGCGCTACGCCGAGCTCTGCGCCTCATGCCACGGCGCCAACGGCCGCAGCGACATGGCAGGCACGCCGGTGCTCGCGGGGCAGCATTCGTTCTACGCGATCACGCAGCTGTATCTCTTCCGTGAAGGCCGGCGCGACAACCCCGCGATGACGGCGGTGGCGAAGACCATGAAGGACGAAGACCTGCGCGGCTTCTCGGACTTCATCGCCACCTTGCCAGCGGTGCCGCCCCCGCCGCCCGCCGCGCCGGCCGACGCGGCGCGCATGGCGCGCGGCCAGGCGCTGGCGCAGGAACATCGCTGCCTGCTCTGCCACGGCGCCGACCTGAGCGGCGGCCAGCAGGTGCCGCGCATCGCACAGCAGCACGAGGACTATCTGCAACTGTCCCTGCAAGGCTTCCGCACCGGCAAGCGCCCGGGCTACACGCAGGCCATGGGCGAAGCGGTGGGCCGCGTTCCACCGGAAGACCTGGACACCCTCGCCTACTACGTGGCGCGCTTTCCCGGCGCGGCGCCCAAGCCGCCTCCCAAATAAACGCCCTCTTCCGGCGTGCAGCACCGGCGGATGCACGGTGCCGGCACTGCGCACCCCGAACCCTCCCCCAACGAACATCGGAGCCGAATCTCTTGGAAGTCTCATTCAGCAAGGAAGTGGAAATGCTGCGCCTCGGCGCAGGCGACACCTTTCACGGCGAGGGCATCCTCGCGATCACCAAGGGCCTGCTGCAGTCGGGCGTGGCCTACGTCGGCGGCTACCAGGGCGCGCCGGTGTCGCACCTGCTCGACGTGATGGTCCAGGGCAAGGCCTACATGGACGAGTTGGGCGTGCACGTGGAGGCCTGCTCCAACGAGGCCTCGGCCGCGGCAATGCTCGGCGCGTCCATTCACTACCCGCTGCGCGGCGCGGTCACGTGGAAGTCCATCGTCGGCACCAATGTGGCGGCCGATGCGCTGTCGAACCTGTCCTCGCCGGGCGTGACCGGCGGCGTGCTGATCGTGGTGGGCGAAGACTACGGCGAAGGCGCCAGCGTGATCCAGGAGCGCACGCATGCCTACGCCCTTAAGTCGAGCATGTGCCTGCTCGACCCGCGGCCCGACCTCGGCGTGATGGTGCGCATGGTCGAAGAAGGCTTCCGCCTCTCCGAAAGCTCGAACATGCCCTGCCTGATGGAGCTGCGCATCCGCACCTGCCACGTGCGCGGCAGCTTCGAGTGCAAGGACAACATGGCGCCCGCCATTTCGACGCGCGCTCTGATGACGGAGCCGGCGGGCTTCGACTACATGCGGCTTGCGCATCCGCCCGTCACCTTCCGGCACGAGAAGCTCAAGGGCGACCAGCGCATTCCGGCAGCGCGGCGCTACATCGTGGAGCACGGCCTCAACGAGCTGATACCGGGCCAGCGCCATGCAGACCTGGGCATCGTGGTGCAGGGCGGGCTCTACAACGCGCTGATCCGCAGCCTGCAACAGCAAGGGCTGGCCGATGCCTTCGGCGAAACGGACATTCCGATCCTCGTGCTCAACGTGACCTACCCGCTGGTGCCCGAACAGGTCGCCGACTTCTGCGTGGGCAAGCGCGCGGTGCTGGTGGTGGAAGAAGGCCAGCCCGAGTACATCGAGCAGGACATCGCCACGCTGCTGCGCCGGCGCGACATCCAGACGCCGCTGCACGGCAAGGACATGCTGCCGTCGGCGGGCGAGTACGGCGTCGAGGTGCTGTCGGGCGGCATCGGCACCTTTGCCGCGAAGTACATCGAGGCGGGCGAGGCCCTGTCTTCGGCGCAGGCCTGGCTGGCCGGCAACCGCGAGCGCCGCGAAGCCGTTGCGCGCAGCCTGAGCGCGCCGCTGCCCAACCGGCCGCCGAGCTTCTGCATCGGCTGCCCCGAACGGCCGGTGTTCTCGGCGCTGAAGCTCGCGCAGCAGCAAACCGGCCCGGTGCACATCGCTGCCGACATCGGCTGCCATGCCTTCGGCACCTTCGAGCCCTTCTCGATGGGCCATTCGATCCTGGGCTACGGCATGAGCCTGGCGAGCCGCGCGGGCGTGGCGCCGATGATGAACCGCCGCACGCTGTCGATCATGGGCGACGGCGGCTTCTGGCACAACGGCCTGCTGACCGGCGTGCAGAGCGCGCTGTTCAACGGCGACGATGCGGTGCTGCTGATCTTCAAGAACGGCTACACATCGGCCACCGGCACGCAGGACATCATCTCGACGCCCGACGACGAGATCAAGGAGCGTGCCGTCGACAAGCAGCAGAGCCTGGTCGACAAGAACCAGACCATCGAGGACACGCTCAAGGGCCTGGGCGTGAAATGGATGCGCACCGTGACCACCTACGACGTGGAGCGCATGCGCAAGACGCTCACCGAGGCGCTCACCAGCGATTTCAACGGCCTGAAGGTGGTGATCGCCGAGGGCGAATGCCAGCTGGAGCGCCAGCGCCGTATCAAGCCGTGGATTGCCGGGCTGCTGAAGAAGGGCGAGCGCGTGGTGCGCGTGAAGTACGGCGTCGATGAGGACGTGTGCAATGGCGACCACGCATGCATCCGCCTGTCGGGCTGCCCGACGCTCACGCTCAAGGACAACCCTGATCCGCTGAAGGTGGACCCAGTCGCCACCGTGATCGACGGCTGCGTGGGCTGCGGGCTGTGCGGCGCGAATGCCCACGCGGCCACGCTGTGCCCGAGCTTCTACCGGGCCGAGGTGGTGCAGAACCCGAAGTGGCATGAGCGACTGCTGCATGGGCTGCGCGGCGCGGTAGTTCGCGCATTGCAACCGGCGTGAGGAGCGAAGGCATGGAACAGAACCGCCCCCTCACCCTGCTCGTCTGCGCCCTCGGCGGCGAAGGCGGCGGCGTGCTGACCGAATGGCTGGTCGACATCGCACGCCACGCCGGCTACGCGGCACAGAGCACGTCGATTCCCGGTGTTGCCCAGCGCACGGGCGCCACCACCTACTACCTCGAAGTGTTCCCCGTGCCGCTCGCGCAGCTCGGCGGCAAGCGCCCCGTGTTCAGCCTGAGCCCGGTGCCGGGCGCGCTCGACGCGATCGTCTCGTCGGAACTGCTGGAAACCGCGCGGCAGATCGGCAACGGCATGAGCGCACCGCTGCGCACGCTGGTCATCAGCTCGTCGGCGCGCATCTTCACGACGGCCGAGCGCATGGAGCCAGGCGACGGCCGTGCCGACGCGCAGCGGTTGCTCGATGTGGTGAAGGCCTTCAGCCGCGAGCACCATGTGTTCGACATGAACGCCATCGCGCGCGACAGCGGCACGGTGGTCAGCGCGGTGATGCTGGGTGCCATCGCGGGCAGCGGGATGTTTCCGTTCCCGCGCGACGCCTACGAGCACGTGGTGCGCGGCGGCGATGCCGGTGCGCCCGACAAGATCGGCAAGATGGCTGCCGCCAGCCTGCGCGGCTTTGCAGCAGCCTTCGATGCGGTGAGCGCCCCACGCGCGCAGGCGGCCTTCGTCAGCAGCGTGCTGGCCGGCGACACGAACGACGCACCGCCACCAGCCAGCGCCCTGCCCGCCGACCTCGCGCGGCGCTTTCCGCCGGCCGTGCACGACATGCTCACGCTCGGCCACGCCCGCGTGCTCGACTACCAGGACGCCGCCTACGCCGCGTTCTACGCCGAGCGCCTGGGCCGTGTGCTCGACGCCGAGCGCGCCGCCGATCCGGCCGGTGCGCATGGCTTTGCCATCACTCGCGAGGCCGCGCGCTGGCTCGCGCTGTGGATGGCCTTTGACGACATCGTGCGCGTGGCCGCGCTCAAGGGCCGCGCGAGCCGCGCACAACGGGTGCGCCAGGAGGTGCGGGCCGGCGATGAAGACATCGTGAAGGTCTACGACCACTTCAAGCCCGGCGCCGCCGAGTTCGCTGCACTGCTGCCTCCTTCGCTCTCGCGCCGCGTGACGGCATGGGACCGGGGCAGGCAGGCGCGCGGCCTCGCGCCGTGGGCGCTGCCGCTGAAGGTGGGCAGCCATTCGGTGTTCGGCATGGCCTCGCTGCGGCTGCTGGCCTCGCTGCGCTGGCTGCGCCGCCGCGGCAGCCGCTTCGCCGAGGAACAGGCTCTCATCGAACGCTGGCTCGCCGCAGTGGAAGCCGGCGCACGCGAAGCCTGGGCGCTGGGCCATGAACTGGCGCTGTGCGGGCGGCTCATCAAGGGCTACGGCAGCACCAACGAACGCGGCAAGGACAACCTGCTGCACGTGTCCGACCACCTCGCCGCACAGCCCGGCGTGACGCCGGCCGAGCGAGCACTGGCCGTGGCCGCCGCGCGCACGGCCGCGCTGGCTGACGACGCGGGCAAGGCGCTCGATGCCGCGCTGGTCGAACATGGCGCGCCCGCACGCCCCATCAAGGCCCAGCCCATCCGCTGGATGAAGCGCAAGCCGACCGGCGGCGCCTGAGACGGAAGGCGCCCACGATGACGCAGCTGCTCAACGTCGAGGACTACCGCTGCCGCGCACGGCGCGTGCTGCCGCGACTGGTGTTCGACTATGTCGACGGCGGCGCGGAGGACGAACGTTGCCTGCGGCGCAACCGCGACGCGCTCGAAGCATTGCCGCTGATTCCGGAGTGCCTGCGCGACACCCACGCGATGGACATCGGCATCGAACTCTTCGACCGACGCTGGCGCGCGCCTTTCGCGGTCGCGCCCATCGGGCTGGCCGGCCTCGTGCGCCCACGCGCCGATGCCTTGCTGGCCAGCGCCGCGCAGGCCGCGCGCGTGCCCTTCATCCTCTCGACCGCATCGAACACCCGCATCGAAGACGTTCGCACCGCCGCCCCCGACGCCACGCTGTGGATGCAGCTCTACGTGATGGGCGAGCGCGCCATCGCCGAGCGCATCGTGCGCCGCGCGCGAGCCGCCAACTTCGAGGCGCTGGTGCTGACTGTGGACGTGCCCGTCGGCGGCTTGCGCGAACGCGATCTGCGCCATGGCTTTCGCGTGCCGATGCGCCTCACGCCCGGCACGGTATTCGACATGGCGCGGCACCCCGCGTGGCTGCTGCGACTGGCGCGCGGCAGCATGCCGCAGTTCGCGAACCTGCTGCCTGATGAGGACGACGACGCCCCGGTCTCCGCGCAGACACAGGCCGCGCTGCTCTCGCGCAGCATGGACCGCACGCTGACATGGGAAAGCCTCGCTTGGCTGCGCAAGCTCTGGGACGGCCCGCTGCTGGTGAAGGGCCTGCTCGGCGCGGAAGACGCGCGGCGCGCGGTGAGGCATGGCGCGGACGGCATCGTGGTCTCGAACCACGGTGGACGCCAGCTCGATGCGGCACCGGCCAGCATCGCGGCGCTGCCTGCGATTGCTGATGCGGTCGGCGGACGCATCCCCGTGCTCATGGATGGAGGCATCCGGCGCGGCAGCGATGTCGTGAAGGCGCTCGCGCTGGGCGCACGCGCGGTCCTCGTCGGCCGCGCACCCGTCTACGGACTGGCCTGCGACGGCGAGCGAGGCGCGCTGTCGGTGCTGCAACTGCTGGCACAGGAAACCGAACGCACGATGACGCTGCTCGGCGCAGCGCATGCACACGAGCTCGGCCCGCGCCATGTCGACCGGCCCACACCGCGCTCGCCCGACGAACAGAACGGCTCCGCGCAACGACCTCCGGAAAGCACGCGCGGGAAACCCTCCATTTACCCAGCGCGTGCGCCTGCCTAGGCTCACCGGACTCGACGATTTCACACGCTACCCATAACGAAGGAGACCATGCAAACCACGCACCGCCCCCGCCGCCTCGGCACACCACGCCCGCAACGCGTCGCTCGCCGCATCCAGCCCCTTGCCCTGCTCGCAGCCTGCGCCGCGCTCGTCGCGGGCACGCCCGCCGTGCAGGCGCAGGACAAGCCCGTGCAGCTCAAGCTGTCGAGCTGGGTGCCCGCGCAGCACCCGCTCAACCCCGCGCTGCAGGCCTGGGCCGACGACATCAAGAAGGAATCGGGCGGCACCATCACCGCCATCCTGTTTCCGTCGGAACAGCTCGGCAAGGCCTTCGACCACTACGACATGGCGCGCGACGGCATCGCCGACTTCTCGTACGTGAACCCCGGCTACCAGCCGGGCCGCTTCCCGGTGATGGCGGGCGCGTCGCTGCCCTTCCTTTTCGCCAACGGCAAGGAGGGCTCGGCTGCCATCGACGCCTGGTATCGCAACTACGCGGCCAAGGAAATGAAGGACGTGAAGTACTGCTTCGCGTTCGTGCACGACCCGGGCACCTTCCACTCGCGCAAGAAGATCACCGTTCCCACCGACGTCAAGGGCATGAAGGTGCGCCCGGCCACCAGCACTGTGGGCCAGCTCATCACCTCGCTGGGCGGCACCAACGTGCAGGCCTCGGCGCCCGAGTCGCGCGACATGCTGGAGCGCGGCGTGGCCGACGCCATCACCTTCCCGTGGGGATCGATCGGCCTGTTCGGCATCGACAAGGTGGTGAAGTACCACATGGACGCACCGCTCTACGTCACGCCCTTTGTGTGGGTGATGAACAAGGGCAAGTACGACGCCATGTCCACCGCGCAGAAGAAGGTGATCGACGACCACTGCACCAGCGAATGGGCGCAGAAGGTGGCCGGCCCGTGGGCCGACTTCGAGTTTGCGGGGCACGCCAAGATGGCGGCGCTGTCGGGCCATGAGATCTACAAGCTCACGCCCGAGCAACTCGATGCATGGCGCAAGGCGGCAGCGCCTTCGGAGGCGCAATGGGCCGAGAGCGTGAAGAAGGTGGGTGAAGACCCGAAGGCCATCATGGATGCACTGAAGGCCAGCCTCGTCAAATACAAATCGGCGCTCTGAGCGATGGCTACACGGTCCGCCAGCTATATGGACCGCGCGATCAACACGATCGAATGGCTCGCCGCCATCTTCGTGGGGATCGTCGCGCTCAACATCTTCGTGGCCGTGGTGCTGCGCAAGTTCTTCGACACCTCGATTCCCGACGCATACGACTTCGGCCGCATGCTGCTGGGCATCCTGATCTTCTGGGGCATTGCGGCCACCAGCTACCGCGGTGGCCATATCACGGTCGACCTCGTGTGGACGGCTGCGGGTCCGCGCATGAAGCGCGTGATCGACGTATTCGCCACGCTGGTGCTGTTGTTCGTGGTGGCGGTGCAGACCGCCATGCTGTTCGACAAGGTGCGCGGCACGTATGTCGACAACGTGCAGACCTACGACCTCAACATTCCGACCTGGCCCTTCTATGCGGTGGCCTGGGCCGGCGACGTGTGCGCGGTGCTGCTGATCGCCATCCGCACCTACAGGCTGATCTTCCATCCCGAGCAGCTCGAAGAAATCCACCCCGAACAGAAGGCTGATGAATGAGCCCCGATGCAGTTGCCATCCTGGGCTTCGTCGCCCTCTTCGTTTTGATGTTGTTGCGCGTGCCGGTCGGCATGGCGATGGGGCTGGTCGGCGTGGTGGGCTACAGCTACCTCGTCGGGCCCGGTCCCGCGCTGAAGCTGGTGGGCCAGACCTCCATGCGCACCGTGACCGACTACACCTTCGGCGTGATCCCCATGTTCATGCTGATGGGTGCGCTGGTGTCGGTGTCGGGCGTGAGCCGTGAGCTCTTCAAGGCAGCGAACTCGATGATCGGCCACCTGCGCGGCGGCCTCGGCGTGGCCACGGTGGTGGCGTGCGGCGGCTTCGCGGCGATCTGCGGTTCGTCGGTGGCCACGGCCGCTACGTTCTCGGCGGTGGCGTATCCAGAGATGCGGCGCTTCAACTACCCGCAGTCGTTTTCCACCGGCGTGATCGCTGCGGGCGGCACGCTGGGCGCGATATTGCCGCCCTCGACCGTGCTGGCGGTGTACGCCATCCTCACGCAGCAGGACATCGGCAAGCTCTTCATGGCGGGCATCGTGCCCGGCATCCTCGCGATGGCGATGTACGTGCTGACCATCGCGATCATCGTGAAGGCGCGGCCAGGCTGGCTGCCAGGCGGCGAGATCAAGCCGTGGTCGGAGCGCCTGAAGGATTTGAAGAACGTGTGGGCGCCGCTGGTGCTGTTCGTGTTCGTGATCGGCGGGCTCTACGGCGGCTTCTTCACGCCGACAGAGGCAGGCGGTGTGGGCGCGAGCGGTGCGTTCATTCTCGGGCTGGTGCGGCGCAAGCTCGACGGCCCGAAGATCCGCGAGGCACTGCTGTCGGCCACGCGCACGGCTGCGGCGGTGTTCACGGTGCTGATCGGCGCGCTGCTGTTCGGGTACTTCCTCACCATCACGCAAAGCCCGCAGAAGCTCACCGAATTCCTCACCAGCCTTGGCATCGGTCGCTACGGCGTGCTCGCGCTCATCATGCTCATGTACTTGGTGCTGGGCTGCCTGATGGACGCGATGGCGATGATCATCCTGACCGTGCCCATCATCTACCCGGTGATCGTGCACCTGGGCTTCGACCCCATCTGGTTCGGTGTGATCATCGTGATGACGGTGGAGCTGGGGCTCATCCATCCACCGGTGGGGATGAACGTGTTCGTCATCAAGAGCGTGGTGAAGGACGTGAGCTTCACCACCATCTTCAAGGGCGTGCTGCCGTTCATCGTGACCGACATCGTGCGGCTGGTGATCCTGATCGCCTTCCCCATCATTGCCCTGTGGCTGCCGACGAGAATGGGCTGATGAGCAGCATCAAAGAAATCGTCTACACCGCACGCGTCGAATTCGGCGATTGCGACCCGGCCGGCATCGTCTGGTTCCCCAACTTCTTCCGCTGGATCGATGCGGCCTCCCGGCACTTCTTTGCCGAGTGCGGCGTGCCGCGCTGGGAGGAAACGACCGAAACGCTGGGTGTGATCGGCACGCCGCTGGTCGACACGCACACGCGCTTCGTGAAGGCCGCGAGCTATGGGGATACGCTGCAGATTGCGGTGCGCATCACCGAGTGGCGCGAGAAGAGTTTTGTGCAGACGTACCGCGTGACGCGCGGGGATGACCTGATCCTCGAATGCGAAGAGGTGCGGATCTTCGCCGCGAAACGCGAGGGCGGCGGCATCCGCGCGGTGCCGATTCCGCCGGACATTCGCGCACTCTGCGCATAGCGCCGGCCAGCGACGCCGCTTAATTCCTTGGACCTCATTCGTCGCGGCTTCGCGCTCCGTGAAGCCTTTCAGTACCCTTTCATTTCACACGCCTCGATACAAATAATCGCAGCCATTACAAGGCTGGAGGCGAGCCGTGAACCATGTCTACCGTGTCATCTTTGATCGTCGGTCGGGGGAGTTCCGGGTCGCATCGGAACTGACGAAGCGCAATGGTTCAGGAAGGACAAGAGGCAGCACCGGTGCTGTATGCCACAGCGTGCTCCCTGCCCTCGCGGTGCTGGCGGCGCTGCAGTTTCACAGCGGCGAAGCGGCGGCGGCATGCACACCCGCAGCTCCCATCGACAACGACACGGTGAGCTGCACCGGCGTGCCGATCACGCTGCCGCCGAACCCGAACAGTTTTCTCAGCAACGCGAACGGCCTCGCCGTGACGGTGCAGGCGGGCGGCATCATGAGCACGCTGCCCGGCGGTACGGCGATGGCCCTTGGGGGCGACAACATCACGCTCAACAACCTGGGCGCCATCGATGCGAATGCGGCGGGGTCCCTCGTGCTCGCTCGGGCCCTGACCATCGGCAACCTGATCGCGCCCACCAGCAGCAACGTCACGGTGAACAACTCGGGCTTGCTCGAAGGCACCTTCGACGGCACCTTCGGCCTGCTCGGCACGGCGGCGGTCATCGCCAACGCCGGAACCACGACGTTCAACAACAGCGGCTCGATCGGCGTGAACGTGCTGGGCGCTTTCGATCCGGTCAACTCGATCGCGGTCGCCGTCTACGGCGGCGGCAACGTCAACTTCACGAACACCGGAACGATCACGGGCCGCGTGGCTTTCGAGAGCCCCACCGCCGGCGGCAACACCTTCGTCAACGCAGGCACCATCAACGGCAGCGTCTCGCTGGGCACCACAGTCAGCAACGACACCTTCGTGGCGGTGACCGGGTCGTCGATCGGCAATCCACTGATACCGCTGCCTGCCGTGACCATTCCCACGCTGACCCTCCCACCGGGCCTGCTCACATTCGCCGCCACGGGCACGGTCGATGCGGGCGTCGGCGGAAGCGACACGCTCGTGCTGCAGAACACCATCGCCGGGCCCGGCTCCGGCACGGGCGGCACCGGCAACATCTCGGGCCTGCAGTACCTCAACTTCGAGAACCTGACCGTCAACAGCGGCACGTGGACGCTCACCGGCGCGGTGGTGAGCGGCGCCACCACGCTCAACGGCGGTCTCTCGGTCTTCGACAACCCGCTGGCTTTCGGCACCGGCGCGCTGACGGCCAACGGCGGCGCCATCGAGGCGTCGCTTCCGGGCCTGGCGCTGGCGCAGAACGTCAACCTGACAGGCGACCTGATCGTGCAGGGCGCCAACGGCCTGACGCTCGGCGGCACGATCAGCGGCGCGGGCGGGCTGATCAAGAACGGGGCCGGCACCCTGGCGCTGTCCGGCAGCAACAACTTCAGCGGCGGGCTGGCGCTCAATGCGGGCGGGCTCACGCTGGGCTCGGCCAGCTCGCTCGGCACCGGCCTGTTCCAGGTCGGCGGTCCGGCCACGCTGAACACCGCTTTCACGGGCACGCTCACCAACCCGGTGCAGCTCAATGGCGCCCTGTCGCTCAACGGCGCGGGCACCCTGACTCTGGGCGGCAACATTGCCGGTGCCGGCAGCCTGACGCTCAACAGCGGCGCCCTGGCGCTGACGGGCAGCAACAACTACGGCGGCGGCACCGTGCTGCAGGCCGGCTCGATCGATCTGGGCAACAGTTCCGTGCTCGGCTCGGGCGCGCTGACCGTCAACGGCGCCGGTTCGCTGACCGGTGCGGCCGGCGTGACGATCGGCAACGCTGTCGTGCTCAACAACACACTGAACTTCGGCGCGGGTGGCGGAGGCGGTGCGCTGACGCTCAACGGCACGATCAGTGGCGCGGGCGGCATGAGCCTGGCCGGCGCGCCGGGACTCACGCTCAACGGCGCGAACAACTTCGCCGGCGGCTTCAACCTGGGCGGCGGCGCGCTCACCGTCGGCAACAACCTCGCGCTGGGCACGGGGGCGGTCACGGTCAGCGGTGCCGGCTCGCTCACGGCCGGCGCGGCCGTGAGCCTTGTCAACAACTTCAACCTCAATGCCGGCCTGACCATCGGCAGCGGCAGCGACCTGGCGCTCAACGGCGCCCTCGGCGGCCTCGGCGGCCTCATCAAGACCGGCGCCGCCAAGCTCTCGCTGGGCGGCGCGAGCACTTTCTCCGGCGGCGTGAACCTGCAGGCCGGCAGCCTGGGCATCGGCACGAACACGTCGCTGGGCCTGGGCGCGCTGACGGTCAACGGCGCTGCCACGCTCGATGCGAGTGCGAACGTGAGCGTAGGCAACGCGGTCGTTCTCAACGCGGGCCTGACCGTGGGCGGCGCCAACAACATCGCCCTCGGCGGGCTGGTGTCGGGCATCGGCACGCTGGGCTATAACGGCACGGCGACGCTGGCCCTCAATGGCGCCAACGTCGGCCTTCTGGGCGGCGTCAACCTGGCCAGCGGCACGCTCAGCGTGGGCAACAACCTCGCGCTGGGCACGGGTGGGCTCGGTGTCAGCGGCAGCGCGAACCTGAGCGCGGGCGTACCCGGCATTACCCTGGGCAACAACGTCACGCTCAACGGCGGCGCCACGCTGGGCCTGGGTGGCGCGAATGCGCTCATGCTGGGCGGCGTCATCGGCGGTGCGGGCGCGCTCGCGGTCAACGGCGCTGCCGCCGTCACGCTAGGCGGCGCCAATAACTTCGGCGGCGGCGTGACGCTGGCCGGCGGCCAGCTCGCGCTGGGCACCAGCACCTCGCTGGGCACCGGCACGCTCGGCGTGACGGGCAACGCCACGCTGTCGAGCACGGGCGGTGCACTCGCGCTGACCAACGCCGTCACGCTCGGAGCAGGCGCGGGGCTCACGGTGGGCGGCGCAGCAGACCTCACGCTCGACGGCACGGTGAGCGGCGCCGGCTCGCTCATCAAGAACGGCACCGGCACGCTGGCACTCAACAACGCCAACAATTTCGGCGGCGGCGTCACCCTGCAGGCGGGCACGCTCAGCGTCGGCAACAACGCAGCCCTGGGTACCGGCGCGCTGACGGTGGCCAGCACCGCGATGCTCAGCGCCAGCACCGACGTGGCGCTGGCGAACGACGTCGCGCTCAACGGCAACCTGGGTGTCGCGGGCGCCAGGAACATCACGCTCGGCGGCACGGTCAGCGGCGCCGGGGGAATCTCGATGGGCAGCACCGGCACGCTGGCGCTGAACGGCGCCAACAACTACTCGGGGCCGACCGTGGTCGCCAGCGGCACGCTGCAGGTGGGCAATGCGACCGGCAGCGCCACCGGGAGCGGCGCGGTCACGATGCAGAACGGCTCCACGCTGTCGGGCAATGGCCGCATCGGTGGCGATGTCACGCTCAACAACACTGCCGTGCTGGCACCGGGCACCCCCGGCGCGATGGGCATGCTCACCATCGGCGGCAGCCTGTCGCTTGCCAACGGCAGCGTGTTCGACTACCAGTTCGGCACGCCCGGCGCCAACTTCGCCACGCCCGGCCAGAGCGACAGCGTGAGCGTGGGCGGCAACCTCCTCATCGCGGGCAACACCACCATCAATGTGACGGACACCGGCGGCTTCGGCCCCGGTGTGTACCGGCTCGTGGACTACGGCGGCGCGCTCACGGGCGGCGGCACGCTGACGCTGGGCGGTGTACCCGGCGGCGCCACGTTGGTCCTGCAAAACCTCAGCGCCGACAAGCGCTTCACGCTCGTCAACAGCACGGGCATGACGCTGGACTTCTGGAATGCCAATGGCCTGGCCAGCCCGACGCAGTCGGGCGGCGGCACCGGCACTTGGTCGACCACCTCGCCGGTGTGGACCGATGCGGTGGGCAACATCTCGCTGCCGATGCAGCCGCAGCCGGGCTTCGCGATCTTCACCGGCGCGCCGGGCACCGTGACGGTGGACAACACCGGCGGCGCGGTGCAGGCCACCGGCCTGCAGTTCGCGAGCAACGGCTACACGCTGACCGGCGACGCGCTGACGCTGCTGGGCGCAGGGGGCGGCGCGAAGGCGGAGATCCGCGTCGGCGACGGCGGCGCGGGCTCGGCCGGCTTCACCGCCACGCTGAACAACACGGTCGCGGGCACGGCCGGCATCGCCAAGACCGGCGACGGCACGCTGGTTCTCGGCGGCACCAACACCTACACCGGCGGCACCGCGGTGCAAGGCGGCACGCTGTCCGTTTCCGCCGATGTGAACCTCGGCGCGGCCGCCGGCAATGTGACGCTGGACGGCGGGCGCCTGCAGGTGACAGGCACCGCGTTCACCGGTACCGCGCGCAACCTGGACATCGGCGCGGCGGGCGGCGGCATCGAGATCGTCGATCCGGGTCTGGACTTCACCGCCAGCGGCGCGCTCGGCGGCAGCGGCGGCCTGGTCAAGTCGGGCGCAGGCACGCTGACGCTCGCAGGCACCAGCACCCTCACGGGCGCCACCACCGTCGCGGCCGGCACGCTGCGCTTCGGCGCGCCGGACCTGCTGAATCCCACCGCGCCTATCGCACTGGCCAACACGGCGGGCGCAACGCTGGACCTGAACAGTTTCAACCAGACCATCGGCTCGCTGTCCGGCGGCGGCACGGCCGGCGGCGAACTCCAGCTCGGCAGCGCAACGCTCACGACCGGCGGCGACAACACCAGCACCACCTTCGGCGGCACGCTCAGCGGCAGCGGCGACCTGGTCAAGCAAGGCACGGGCACCTTCACGCTGACCGGCGCGAACAGCTATGCGGGCGGCACATCGCTCACACAGGGCCGCATCGACGTGGGCGCCAATGCGGCACTGGGCACGGGCGCGCTGGCGATGTCTGGCGGCACCACGCTCGGTCTTGCGGCCGATGGCCTGACGGTCGCCAACAACGTGACGCTCGGCGCCGGCGGCGGCGGCGCGGTGGTCGACACCGGTGCCTTCAACGGCACGCTCACGGGCGCCGTCAGCGGCAGCGGCGCGCTCGTCAAGGAGGGCAGCGGCACGCTGACGCTGGCCGGCACCGCCAACACCTACACCGGTGCAACGCAGGTGGACGCGGGCACGCTGCGCGCAGGCGCGGCCAATGCGTTGAGCGCTGCCTCCGCCACCAGCGTGTCCGCGGGTGCGACGCTCGACCTGACCGGCTTCAGCCAGACGGTGGCCTCGCTGGCCAACGGCGGCACGGTCTCGCTGGCCGGCGCCGCGCCGGGCACCACGCTCACCGTCACCGGGCCCTACACGGGCAACAACGGCATCCTGCAACTGGGCGCGGTGCTCAATGCCACCGGCCCCTCGGACCGCCTGGTGCTCGACGGCGCCGGCGCGACCGCAAGCGGGCGCACCACGGTGCAGATCATCAACCTCGGCGGACTGGGCGCGCTGACGACGGGCAACGGCATCGAGGTGATCAGCGCCCTGAACGGCGCGACCACCACCGCGCAGACCACCAGGGACGCCTTCTCGCTGGCCGGCGGCCACGTGGACGCTGGCGCCTACGAGTACCGGCTGTACCCGGCGGATGCCAGCGGCAGCGGCGAGAACTGGTACCTGCGCTCCACCACCGGTGGCCTTCCTGGAACACCGGGCGGGCCGGGCGGGATCGGCGGGTTGCCTACCTACCGCATCGAAGTGCCGCTGTATGCCGCGCTGGCGCAACAGCTGCGCCAAGGCAACCTCGAGATGCTGGGCAACCTGCACCTGCGCGGCGGCGACGACACGCGGCTGGCCACCGACGGCGCCAGCGCTCGCGGTCGCCGCGCCTGGGGCCGCCTGATCAGCACCGACATCGACGCGAGCCAGCGTGGCACCGTGAACGCGCAGAGCAAGGGTCGCCTCCACGGCTTCCAGGCTGGTACCGACCTGTGGGCCGACACCCGCTGGAACGTGGGCGTCTACGTCGGCCAGCTCGAAGGCAACATCCGCGTGAACGGCCTCGCGCGCGGCATCCAGGGGCTGGACGTGGGTTCCAACGACCTGCGCAGCCGCTACCTCGGCGCCTACGCCACCTGGCACGGCGACGAGGGCTGGTACGCCGATGCCGTGCTGCAGGCCGGCCAGCACCGCTACAACGTGCAGCCGTTCGCGACCTTCGGCAGTTCGGGCAAGGGCAAGAGCCTGCTGGCCTCCATCGAGGTGGGCAAGGCCTTCGGCATCGGCAGCGGCTGGATCGTGGAACCGCAGCTGCAGCTCATTCACCAGCGCCTGCGCATGGACGACACGGGCATCTCCGGCGCCGCGGTGACACAGGACCCGCATGACGGCCTCATCGTGCGCGCAGGCGTGCGCATCAAGGGCGAGATCGCCACCGGCACCGGGACGCTGCAGCCCTATGGGCGCATCAACGTGTTCCACGCCTCTGGCGGTGCCGACGTGACGCAGTTCCTGAACTTCGGCGGCGGTACGGCCATCCGCAGCGAAACGGGTTCGACCAGCACCGAAGTGGCCGGTGGCGTGACGCTCGCCCTCGGCGAGCGCGCCTCGCTCTACGGGGAGCTCGGCAAGCTGTGGGCCTCGGGCGGCGCGGCGCGCTTGAAGAGCTCGATCAACGCGTCGCTGGGTGTGCGGGTGCGCTGGTAGCAAGCGCGGCCAGCCTCGTCAGCAGGCCGTCGACGCCAAGATCGATCAGGTCGAAGACTTCGACAAAAGCCTGATGCCCGCCATACCAGGGGTCGGGCACATCGCCTTCGACACCCTCGGCGAATTCGGTGAACAGGTGCACCTTGTGGGCCGTGCCTGCGGGCGCGAGCCGGCGCAGCGCGGCGCAGTGCTGGGCAGTCATGCCGACGATCAGGTCGAAACGTTCGAAGTCGGCCTTGCGGACCTGCCGCGCGGAATGGGCGTGCATCTCGATGCCACGGCGTTTGGCCTCGGCCACGGAGCGTGGATCGGGCGGGTTGCCGCGCTCCTCGTCGGAGATGGCAGCGCTGTCGACATCGACCGCCATGCCTGCGATGCGGGCCTTGTGCATGAGCAATGCATGGGCCGTTGGCGAGCGGCAGATGTTGCCGGTGCAAATAAACAGGATTGCCAGTTTCTTCATATGCGACAGAGGCTACAATACGGCCTCGCTCAATGATCCTGAGCGTTGCCTGGCCAGGCAAGCTGAATCTCACACCAGCGCGTCGAAGTCACTACGACGAAAAAAACAAAAATGACTTCATGCAAAAGAATTTGCCGTAGCGTGGACCGCGTAAGAGTTCACGACCACATTCCCAAAGCCCGCCTCGAGCGGGCTTTTTTACGTGTGGACGCTTTGGTCTGATGGTCCTACAGACCGTGAAAGGTGACAGCAGTCGGCATCGAGGCACTTCCCTGAGCGGTTTTATTCCTCCCTCGCCTCTACCAGCGCCGTCTGCTGTCGAAGCCAGTGTGCTCAAGCGAAGTGAATTCGGCATGAAGTCCGCGGGAGTGTTCTGTGAAGCGAAGCCAGGTCGCGTAGCCCGAGACCGGCCAGCTTGACCAGGCGCATGAGGAGGTCACTTCGCACTCCAACGGCATCCGCCAGGCTCTTTGGTTGGAATCGACAGCTTCTCACCGTTCTCGGCCGGCTGCTCGTAGAGGTCATAAGTGCAATAGAAGACTTTCTCCTTGAGGTCCGAGATGTACGAAGCCCCCTCCTTCGGAATGAACGAATAGAAGAAACTGCAGGTGCTGCCTGTGTAGCCGGTGTTGTTCTTATGCCCGACGTAGACCCTTACACCGGCCGGAATCTCAAGCCAACGCCAGGTTCTGGCATCGCCCTCCTCTCCGCATCTGTCGGACACAGACAAGGTCGCCGAGATTCGGTTGGCGTCGTCATAGAACTTGATCCTCGCTTTCGACTGGGTCGGAGGGAACTCAAAATTCTTGACGGGCTGTGTCGGGGCACAGCCCCCGAGCATGGCAAGAAGAGTCAACGAGGCAAAGGCGAAGCGCATTTTCAGGGCTCAGGTTGTTTGGGCGGGCGGAGCATACACACCAGCCCTCAGCATCGGCATGGCCCCGGGGCCGAAATCGAGCCAAGGCGTAACCGCAACAGTGAGGCGATAACCACCATGCTGGCATCGGGGGACATGGCCAAAAGGGTTGACGCTGTTCGTGCCGCAGTGCAACAATCCTGCATCTTCATTTCGGAGCCCCGTGCGTGGACAGTGCCAGTTGGATCAGTGACAAGACGCGTGCCTCGGCAGGCGTGACACACCCGGCTCTCTAGCGCAGGCTTCTTGCGCGCTGCGTGCCGGTGTGCACACAGCGTGACCCTCTTGCCTCATCGGCAAGCGGTTCCCCTCCTCCCGATTCCCGTCGTTTCGTCGCTGACTTTTTCAGTCAGCTTGCGTGCGTCCGTGCACGAGGCCCTTCATCGCGAAGGAGCCTTGTCATGCGTCACTTTCATCTTCGTCGTCAGCCGCACGAACAGCAGCAGCGCGTTCGCCCGTCGGCGCACGTGCCTGCCCGCGACCCTGCGGCAGCGGACGCCGCGCCCGTCGTCGATGCCTCGCTCGACCAGGTCGCGGCGCTCTGGACAACGCGCCGCATCCGCAGCTTCCTGGTGCTCCAGCCGGCCTGCGCGCCTCGCCGCTGAGCCGCGCTCCGAGCCCCTCTTTCAACCTGCAAGCAACCCGGGAGCACACGATGGACCCAGCCTCTCATTTGCGCCGTAGCGCGCCCCCTTCGCTTCGATCGATTGCACCAACAACAACGCGGCCCGCCGCCGCGCTTCGCAAAGGGTTGCTCCTGGCTGATTGATGCCTGGAGGTTCTCCCTGGGCGGGCGGCGGCCGCCCCGAAGGAGAACCCCATGAAAAACGTCCTGAAGTCTTTCTTCGAAAGCTTCCTGCGCAGCCGCCACATGCTGCATCACTTCGAGCGCTGGCAGACGCTGCTGGGCTCGAAGCCCGTCGGCACCGGCTCCGCCGTCAGCATGCCGCCCGACATCGCGAAGGCACTGGGCGTCGCCTCGCGCACCGATGCCGGCGAGATGCTGGTCAAGCTCAACAGCTCGCCGCGCGGCCTCAGCGAAGGCCATGCGCAGGTGCTGCGCAAGCGCCTCGGCAGCAACGAGGTGCGCCACGAGCAGCCGCTGCCCTGGTGGCAGCACCTGTGGCAGTGCTATCGCAATCCGTTCAACCTGCTGCTGACGGTGCTGGCGTTGGTCTCCTATGTCACCGAGGACATGAAGGCCACGCTCGTGATCGGCAGCATGGTGGTGCTGTCGACGGTGCTGCGCTTCCTGCAGGAGTCGCGCTCCAACAAGGCGGCCGACCGGCTCAAGGCGATGGTGAGCAACACCTCCACCGTGCTCCGGCCTGCACCGGGCTACAAGGCGGGCGCTGCTGGCGACGAGGGCTTCGACACCACGCACGCCGGTACGGTTCGCGTCGAAGTGCCGATGCGCGACCTGGTGCCGGGCGAAGTGATCGCGCTGTCGGCCGGCGACATGATCCCGGCCGATTGCCGACTGCTCACCGCCAAGGACCTGTTCATCAGCCAGTCCGCGCTGACGGGCGAGGCCATGCCGGTGGAAAAATTCGTCGTCGATCGCGGCGACCACGCAGCGGGCGTGCTCGAACGCGAGAACCTGCTCTTCATGGGCACCAACGTGATCAGCGGCACCGCCAGCGCGCTCATCGTGCACACGGGCGACCGCACTTTCTTCGGCGCGCTGGCCCAACGCGTGACAGCCACCGACCGCGGCACCAGCGCGTTCCAGGCAGGCATCAACCGCGTGAGCTGGGTGCTGATCCGCTTCATGCTGGTGATGGCGCCGCTGGTGCTGGTGATCAACGGCGTGGCCAAAGGCGACTGGTGGGAGGCGGCGCTGTTCGCGCTGTCGATCGCGGTCGGCCTCACGCCCGAGATGCTGCCGATGATCGTGACGGCCACGCTGGCGAAAGGCGCGGTCGTGATGTCGCGCCAGAAGGTGATCGTCAAGCGGCTCGAAGCCATTCACAACTTCGGCGCGATGGACGTGCTGTGCACCGACAAGACCGGCACCCTGACGCAGGACCGCATCGTGCTCGAACGCCACACCAACGCATGGGGCGAGGGATCCGACCACGTGCTGCAACTGGCCTACCTCAACAGCTTTCACCAGACGGGGCTGAAGAACCTGCTCGACAAGGCCGTGCTGAGCCATGCCGAGATGCAGTTCGAAACACGCCTGCAGACGGCCTACCGCAAGATCGACGAAGTGCCCTTCGACTTCTCGCGCCGCCGCATGTCGGTAGTGGTGGCCAATGGCGGCAGCGAGCACCTGCTGATCTGCAAGGGCGCGCTGGAAGAGATCCTGTCGGTGTGCACTTCGGTCGAGCGTGGCGCTGAAGTGCTGGCGCTCGATGCGGAGGTGCTGGCGCGCATTCATCGCGTGGCGTCGGAGCTCAATGCCCAGGGCCTGCGCGTGGTGGCAGTGGCCAGCCGCTCGCTGAAAGTCGAAGCGCAGAAGCCGGCCTACGGCGTGGCCGACGAGTCGGGGCTCATGCTGCTGGGCTACGTCGCCTTCCTCGACCCGCCGAAGGAGTCGACCGCGCCCGCGCTGCGCGCGCTGGCTGAGCACGGCGTGGCCGTGAAGGTGCTGACCGGCGACAACGAGCTGGTCACGCGCAAGGTCTGCGCCGACGTGGGCCTGGAAGTCGGCCGCATCGTGCTCGGCCGCGAGATCGAGGACATGGCCGATGCCGACCTGCGCCTGGTGGTCGAAGCTCACCAGGTGTTCGCCAAGCTCACGCCCGCGCACAAGGAACGCATCGTGCACGCGCTGCATGCCAACGGCCATGTGGTGGGCTTCATGGGCGACGGCATCAACGACGCGCCCGCGCTGCGCGCAGCGGACATCGGCATCTCGGTGGACGGCGCAGTGGACGTGGCCAAGGAATCGGCCGACATCATCCTGCTGGAGAAGAGCCTGATGGTGCTGGAGCAAGGCGTGATCCAGGGCCGCCGCACTTTCGCGAACATGCTCAAGTACATCAAGCTCACTGCTAGTTCGAACTTCGGCAATGTGTTCTCGGTGCTGGTGGCGAGCGCGTTCCTGCCGTTTCTGCCGATGCTGCCGCTGCACCTGCTGGTTCAGAACCTGCTGTACGACGTGTCGCAGATCGCGATTCCGTTCGACAACGTGGACGACGAATTTCTGAAGAGCCCGCAGCGCTGGAACCCGGCGGACCTGGGTCGCTTCATGGTGTTCTTCGGCCCGCTGAGTTCGGTGTTCGACATCCTCACGTTCGCGGTGATGTGGTTCGTGTTCGCGGCCAACACGGTGGGCCACCAGACGTTGTTCCAGTCGGGCTGGTTCGTCGAGGGCCTGCTGTCGCAGACGCTGATCGTGCACCTGATCCGCACGCGCAAGATCCCGTTCCTGCAAAGCCGCGCGGCATGGCCGCTGCTGATCATGGGCGCGGCGATTGCCGCGGTGGGCATCTGGCTGCCGATGGGACCGCTGGCGCACTACTTCAAGCTGCAGGCGCTGCCGTTGATGTACTTCCCTTGGCTTGTCGCCATGCTGGTCGGCTATGCGGTGCTGACGCAGGCGGTGAAGGGGTGGTATGCGCGGCGGTATGGGTGGCAGTGATGTGCCTGTGCTGAGGGGACTGTTCGGGGTGCGTGCGAATGACACCGGGTGCTCCCCTCCGCGAATGTCCCCCGGCCTGCGGCCTCCTCCTTTATTTCGCTGCGGGGAGCACCCGGTGTCATTCGCACATGGGCGCGGCTGTTGTGCTGGCCGTTCAACCACTACTCTGGCTGATCACATCGACGGGGTGCTCGCGCCCCGAAACAACGCACAACGGTCGAATATGCTTTGTCTCTCAGAGTGAAGCCGCCCCACATGCACATGACACTCAAGACCCGCAAACTGCTGGTGCTGGATCTCGACGAAACGCTGGTTCACGCCACGGAGAACACACTCGGCCACGACGAGGATTTTCGCGTCGGCCCTTACCGCGTGCACTTGCGGCCGCACCTTGCCGACTTCGTGAGCAACGTGCTCGCACAGTTCAAGGTCGGCGTCTGGACTGCATCGGGCGAAAGCTACGCGTCGCAGATCGTCGAGCGCATCTTCCCGGGCTGCACGCTGGAGTTTGTCTGGTCGAGCGCACGTTGCACGACAACGCGAGACTGGATGACGGGTGAGTACCAGAGCATCAAGAACCTCCAGAAATTGAAGTCCAAGGGCTATCCACTCGAATCGATCATCGCCGTCGACGACACGCCATCGAAGTACGCAAGGAGCTACGGCAACCTGGTGACGGTGCGCGAGTTCGTGGGAGACAGGAGCGATGCGGAGTTGCCGTTGCTGGCGGCGTATCTGACGCACCTTGCGGACGTTCCGAATGTGAGGCGTATCGAGAAGCGCAACTGGCGTGAACACATCCAGCGGCATACCGGCATGACGCCGCCGGCCGATTGAACATCGACATCACAACAACAAGGAACCTTTCGATGCAAGCTATCCAGAACATCAACCTGCTCTCGCTGCTCGACACTTTCATCAGCGTGGCAGCCGCGTTCGTCCTCGGCTCGCTGATCGGCCTGGAGCGCCAAATACGGCAGCGCACCGCAGGCCTGCGCACCAACACGCTGGTGGCCGTGGGTGCGGCGGTGTTCGTCGACATGGCCAACCGCCTGCATGGCCAGGACGGGGCGGTGCACGTGGTGGCTTACGTGGTCTCGGGCATCGGCTTCCTGGGCGCGGGCGCGATCATGAAGGAAGGCGCCAACATCACGGGCCTGAACACGGCGGCTACGCTGTGGGGGTCGGCGGCGGTGGGCGCCTGCGCGGGCGCCGATCTGCTGGGCGAGGCGATGATCGCCGCGCTGTTCGTGCTGGCCAGCAACACGCTGCTGCGGCCGGTGGTCAACCGGATCAACCGCCGCCCGATCAGCGAAGAATCGAGCGAGGCGACCTATGCAGTGCGCGTGATCTGCTCGCGCGCGGCGCGGCCCGAGGTAATGGACCAGTTGCTGCTGCTCCTGGAAGCCGCGAACTACCCGGTGCGCGATGTCGACCAGCACGCCTTCGGGCCGGCCGACACGGAAATCGAGGCAACGCTGTACGCCACCGCAGTCGAGCCGCTGGAGCTCGACCAGGTGATTACCGAGCTTGAAGCGCTCGACGGCGTGCAGCAGGCGTTCTGGAACGCCTC
The DNA here is from genome assembly GCF_051216835.1 of Variovorax multivorans. NCBI lineage: Bacteria > Pseudomonadati > Pseudomonadota > Betaproteobacteria > Burkholderiales > Comamonadaceae > Variovorax > Variovorax multivorans. The sequence continues at coordinate 70,191 of NZ_JBPJZL010000016.1, read as the reverse complement.
TGCCGAAGACTAGGCGCCGATCAAACGCCCAGGATCGAAACAGCCTTGGTGTTCAGGTAAGCCTCGAGTGCCTCCGGGCCGCCTTCCGAACCGTAGCCCGAATCCTTCACGCCGCCGAAAGGCATTTCCGGCGACGGCGTGGCGGGCTGGTTGATCCACAGCATGCCGAGTTCGAGCTTCTGGCTCAGCAGGTGCGCGTTCTTGATCGACTTGGTGAAGGCGTAACCGGCCAGGCCGAAGGGCAGGCGGTTGGCTTCGGCGATCGCTTCTTCGAGCTTGTCGAAGCCGCGGATGGCGGCGATGGGGCCGAAGGGTTCGTTGTTGAACACGTCGGCGTCCAGCGGCACGTCGGTCAGCACGGTCGGGGCGAAGAAGTTGCCGGTGTCGCCCACGCGTTCGCCGCCGGCAGCCACGGTGGCGCCCTTCTTGCGCGCGTCTTCCAGCACATGGGCCATGGCCGTGAGGCGGCGTGCGTTGGCAAGCGGGCCGATGGTGGTGCCTTCGGCGAGGCCGTCGCCGAGCTTCAGGCCTTCGGTGTACTTGACCAGCGTGCGGGCGAATTCTTCGCGCAGGCTGTTGTGCACCAGGAAGCGGGTCGGCGAGATGCAGACCTGGCCCGCGTTGCGGAACTTGGCTGCGCCCGCGGCCTTGACGGCCAGCGCCACGTCAGCGTCTTCGGCCACGATCACCGGGGCGTGGCCGCCCAGCTCCATCGTCACGCGCTTCATGTGCGAACCGGCCAGCGCAGCGAGTTGCTTGCCGACCGGGGTCGAGCCGGTGAAGGTGACCTTGCGGATGATCGGGTGGGCGATCAGGTAGTTCGAGATTTCAGCGGGGTTGCCGAACACCAGGCCCACGGTGCCGGGCGGAATGCCTGCGTCGACAAAAGCCTGCAACAGCGCGGCGGGCGATGCCGGGGTTTCTTCAGGGGCCTTCACCAGGAACGAGCAGCCGGTGGCCAATGCCGCGCCGAGCTTGCGCACGATCTGGTTGATCGGGAAGTTCCACGGCGTGAAGGCAGCGACCGGGCCGAGCGGCTCCTTCAGCACGAGCTGCTGCGCAGCCAGGTTGCGCGAGGGCACGATGCGACCGTAGACACGGCGGCCTTCGTCGGCGAACCATTCGATGATGTCGGCGGCAGCCAGCGTTTCGCCCTTGGCTTCGGCCAGCGGCTTGCCCTGCTCTTGCGTCAGCAGCTTGGCGATTTCAGGGGCGCGTTCGCGGATCAGGCCGGCGGCGCGGCGCATGACGGCGGCGCGCTCGTTGGCGGGGGTATTGCGCCAGGTTTCGAAGCCGCGTTGTGCGGCGGCCAGAGCGCGGTCGAGGTCGGCGATGCTGGCGTGAGCCACCTTGCCGATGGCCTTGCCGGTGGCGGGGTTCACGACGTCCAGCGTCTTGCCGCCGGTGGCGTCGACCCATTCATTGTCGATCAGCAGGCGGGTGTCGGTGTAGGTGGCGGTCATGGCGAACTTTCCTTCGGGGACTGGATGATGAAAAGAAGAATGGGGAATTCTGGAGGTGCTGTGCGGCTCTGCACCCGAAAGGATGCGCCGGCTTCAACGGCAGCCACAGGCCGCCGGGGGCATAGGTTAACCCGAGTTCACAAACCTCGCCCGCCAGCGGTCGCGGGTGGGAAACGGGGTCGTCATGCGCGCCGAACATAATCCCCGTCACACAAACACACAGAGGACGAGGGAAATCCATGCACGCAGCGCTGCGCAACAACCTGTTTTTCATCAAGGAACACGTCGGCATCTTCAAGGCGGCCAACAACTACGACATCTTCGACCCGAATTCGCAACAGAAAATTCTGGAGTGCCGCGAGCCGAACCTCGGCTTCTTCAGCAAGCTGCTGCGCTTCACCGACTACAAGCGCTTCACGCCTTTCGACGTGGTGGTGTCGACGCCCGAAGGGCAGAAGGTGCTGTCGGTCAAGCGAGGCGTGTCCATCTTCCTGTCGAAAGTGCAGGTGCTGGATGGCAACGACCAGGTCGTCGGTTCGTTCAGGCAGAAGCTCTTTTCCATCGGCGGCAAGTTCGACGTGCTTGACGCGCAGGAGCAGATCGCCTGCACGCTCAAGGGCAAGTGGACCAGCTGGGATTTCCGCTTCGTGCAGGGCAGCACCGAGTTCGCCGCCGTGTCCAAGAAATGGGCGGGGCTGGGCAAGGAGCTCTTCACCACGGCCGACAACTACATGCTGTCGATCGACCCGGGCGTACCGGCCAACGACGCCCGCCGCCTGCTGATCGTGGCAGCGGTGATGTGCATCGACATGGGGCTGAAGGAGTAAAGCTCCTTACAACACCAGCAGCGCGCGGAAGTCGTTGACGTTGGTGTGGGTCGGGCCGGTCACGAACAGGTCGCCGATGGCGTCGAAGTAGCCATAGGCGTCATTGCGATCGAGATGGTCCGACAGCTTCTTCCCGGCAGCGGTGGCGCGCGCCAGCGTGTCGGGCGTGACGAAGGCGCCCGCGTTGTCTTCCACACCGTCGATGCCGTCGGTGTCGGCGGCGAGCGCCCACACCTGTGGCTGGCCCATGAGCGCACCGGCCAGCCCCATGCAGAACTCGCCGGCCCGGCCGCCGCGGCCCTTGGCCTGGCCCGGCTGGCGGGGGCGGATGGTCACCGTGGTCTCGCCACCCGAAAGAATTACGCAGGGCCGCGCGAACGGCTCGCCGCGGTGCGCCACGGCACGCGCGAGCGCGGCGTGCACCTTGCCGACTTCGCGCGATTCGCCTTCCATTTCGTCACTGAGGATGTGCGCCTCGATGCCAGCCTCGCGCGCCGCCCTGGCCGCGGCTTCGAGCGACTGCTGCGGCGTGGCGATCATGTGCGTCTCGTGGCCCTTGAACACGGCGTCGTGCGGCTTGGGCGTTTCGAGTTCGCCGCTTTCGAGCTGCGCGCGCACCGGGGCGGGTACTTCGATGCCGTAGCGGTCGAGGATGGCAAGCGCATCAGCGCAGGTGGTGGCGTCGAGCACCGTCGGGCCGCTGGCGATGACGGCCGCGTCATCGCCGGGCACGTCGCTGATCGTCAGCGTCACCACGCGGGCCGGCGCGCATGCTGCTGCCAGCCGGCCGCCCTTGATGCGCGACAGATGCTTGCGCACGCAGTTCATCTCGCCGATGCCTGCACCGCTTTCGAGCAGTTGCTTGTTGATGCGCTGCTTGTCGGCCAGCGTCAGGCCTTCGGCCGGCAGCACCAGCAGCGACGAGCCACCGCCGGAAATCAGGCACAGCACGAGGTCGTCGGCTGTGAGGCCTTGCGTCAGCGCGAGGATGCGCTCGGCGGCCTGCTGGCCTGCGGCGTCGGGCACGGGGTGTGCGGCCTCGACGATCTCGATGCGCTGCGGCACGCCTTCGGGCCGCGGCGGAATGTGGTCGTAACGCGTGACGACCAGCCCCGACAGCGGTGCATCGGCCGGCCACAGGGCCTCGAGCGCCTGCACCATCGAGCCGCCGGCCTTGCCTGCGCCCAGCACCAGCGTACGGCCCTTGGGCGGTGGAGGCAGGTGGGCGCCCAGGGTGGACAGCGGCAGCGCGCGGTCCACCGCCACGCGGTAGAGGTGTTCGAGAAATGCGCGCGGGGCTTCGCGCGGATCGGGAGCGGGGCCGAAGGCGGGGTTCGATGCGGTCATTGCTGCTTTGTCTCCAATCCGGCGATTGTGCTGCGGACCGTGACCCGCCCTCTTGCCGCCGGTCAACTTCTGTCTGTCTAGTTTGTCTTTGCGCCGCCCTGGAACCAGCGGCTGATGAGGGCCCGCTCTTCGTCGGTGATGCCGGTCGCGTTGTTCATCGGCATGATCTTCGTGACCACCACCTGCTGGTAGATCGCCTGTGAATGCGCGGCCACCTGCTCGGGCGAATCGACCCGCACGTTCTTCATCTGAACGGCCGCGCCGTGGCACATGAAGCAACGCTGTTCGAGCACCTTCTGCACGTCCTTGAACGGCACGGCGGGCGCGGCGGCAGCCACCGCGGGCGCGGCCACGGGTTCAGGTTTCATCCAGACGATCGTCAGGCCCAGCACCACGATGCCGACCAGTGCGTAAGGCAGCGGGTTGCCCGCATTGCCCAGCTTGAAGCGATGCCGCACCACGAAGAACTGACGAATCGCCGCGCCGCCGAGCATGATCAGCAGCAGCACGATCCAGTTGTACTTGTGCGTGTAGGTAAAGCTGTAGTGGTTGCTCAGCATCGCGAACAGCACCGGCAGCGTGAAGTAGGTGTTGTGCACGCTGCGCTGCTTGCCGCGCTGACCGTGCACCGGGTCCACCGGCTTGCCTTCGCGCAGCGCCGCCACGTTCTTGCGCTGGCCGGGAATGATCCAGAAGAACACGTTGCCGCTCATGGTCGTGGCCATCATCGCGCCCACCAGCAAAAAGGCCGCGCGGCCCGCGAACCACTGGCAGGCCAGCCAGGTCGCGAAGGCGATGAAGATGGCGATCAGCACGCCGACGATGGTGTCGCCGTGCTTGCGCCGGCCGAAGATCTGGCAGATGCCGTCGTACACCATCCAGAACACCACGAAGAAGGCCAGCGCCACGGCAATGGCCGCACCGGGCTGCCAGTCCATCTTCGACTTGTCGATGAGGTACGTGCTCGCGTTCCACAGGTACGACATGGTGAAGAGCGTGAAACCCGTGATCCAGGTCGAATAGCTCTCCCAGTAAGACCAGTGCAGGTGGTCCGGCAGCTTCTTGGGCGCCAGCGCGTACTTCTGCATGTTGTAGAAGCCGCCGCCGTGCACGGCCCATTGTTCGCCGCCCACGCCCTTGTCGAGCGATTCCTGGTCCTGCGGCTTCTCGAGGCTGTTGTCCAGCATCACGAAGTAGAAGGAGGCGCCGATCCAGGCGATGGCGGTGATGACGTGGACCCAGCGCAGCAGCAGGTTGGCCCAGTCGAGGTAATAGCTTTCCATGTGCTCTCTCTCAACCCAGTTGGCGCGTGGGGGCACCAAGGAGGGGTTTCAGCCTGCTCACCACCGCGGGCGCTGTAAGCAGAGAAAGTGCCGCGAACGCAGGCTCCATGAAGAAATGGGCCTCGCTCCGCTGCGGCTTGTTGTGGACCGAAAGTGTATACAGTTTTGGCAAGGACGGGGCTGTTTTTTAAGGCGTGATCGCCGGGAAAACCCTGTTCAGCCCAGCGATTGCAACAACTGTGCCGCCACCGCCACAGCGATCACCTCGGGCTCCTTGCCCGTGATGCCGGGCACGCCGATCGGGCAGGTGATGCGGGCCAGTTCGTCGGCCGTGAAGCCCCGCGCCTCGAGCCGGTGGCTGAAGGTGGCCCACTTGGTCTTGCTGCCGATCAGGCCGACGTAAGGCAGGTCGTTGCGCTCGCGCAGGCGCTTCAGGCAGGCGATGACGATGTCCAGGTCTTCGGCATGGCTGAAGCTCATGATGAGCACGCGGCTGCCCGGCGCCAGCGCGGCCACGGCGTCCTGCACGGGTTCTGAATGTTCGGTGTCGATCTGCGCGGGCAATTCGTCGGGGAAGACGCCGTCGCGGCTGTCGATCCAGCGCACCGCGAACGGCAACGCGGCCAGCAGCCGCGCCAGTGCCGCGCCCACGTGGCCGCCGCCGAACAGCGCCACGGGCTTGAGTTGCGCGACCAGTTCGCGCTGCAGCCTTGGCGCATCGGCGGCCGTGACGTGCTCGTACGACAGGAACATCACACCGCCGCAGCACTGTCCCAGGCTCGGGCCCAGCGGGTAGCGCTGAATGCCATCGAAGGGCGCGCGTGTGCCCGCCAGCATTTCGCGTGCTTCTTTCGTGGCCTGGAATTCGAGTTGCCCGCCGCCGATGGTGGCCGTGAGCGCATCGGCCCACACCGCCATCCAGGTGCCGGCCTCGCGCGGCGCCGAGCCCTGCGTCGATTCGACGCGCACCAGCACCGCGTCTTCGTGACGAAGACGTGCCAGCAGTTGATCGACCGCACCGCTCATCGTTGTCGATACCTTCGGTTGCCTGGCCCATGAAGACTCACGGTATAAACCCGGCGATGAATCGCCAGCTTACGCCCCGCCGCCTTGCACTTGCCGCTTCCGTTCTTTCCGCCCTCTGGCTGGCCGGCTGCGGCAGCCCTGGCGCCGTGCCCGGCCAGCTGAGCAGTGCCTCCCCTTCCAGCGCATCCGGCCGGGTGCCCCGCGCCTCGAACGCCGCCACGGCGCGCGACTACCGCCGCGATGCAGCGCGCCATATCTACGAGATCAACCGCTCGCGCATCTACGGCGGGCAGCTGCCGCCCATGCTCTATGCGGTCGGCACGCTGCAGGTGAACCTGGATGCGGGCGGCAAGGTGGTCTCGATGCACTGGTTGCGCGCTCCCCAGCATGCGCCCGAAGTGATCGCCGAGATCGAGCGTGCCGTTCTGCAGGCCGCGCCCTTCCCCGCCGCCACCCGCCTCGGCGCGGTCACGTGGACCGACACCTGGCTGTGGGACAAGAGCGGGCGCTTCCAGCTCGACACCCTGACAGAGGGGCAGCAACAAGGCGACTGACCTCAGGAGCCCCGGTACGTGGAGTAGCTCCACGGACTGACGAGCAGGGGCACGTGGTAGTGCTGGTCGGTGTGCGCCACGCCGAAGTCCAGCGACACCTTGTTCAGGAAATTGGGCTCCGGCAGCTTGACGCCGCGGGCCTTGAAGTAACCCGCCACGTCGAACACCAGCCGGTAGGTGCCGGCCTTCAGTGAGTTGTTGTCGTACAGCGGTCCGTCGCTGCGGCCGTCCGAATTCAGCGTGAAGCGCTTCACCAGCGTCGCGGCGTCGCCGTCGGTGGTGTACAGCGCGACCTCCATGCCGGCTGCGGGGCCGCCATGCATTGTGTCCAGTACGTGAGTGCTCAGGCCCATGGGGCGCTCCTTGAAATGGGTGCGGGAAATTCCGGTGGACAAAAGTGTATACAGTTACCGGCTTTGGGTCTATCATGAAAAACATGGAGTCCTCCACCACCCGTTCGATCGTCGATGCCCTCACGAAGGCCATCGTCGAGCACCGGCTTCAGCCCGGCACCAAGCTGGCCGAGCAGAAGCTGGCCGATCATTTCGGCGTCTCGCGCACGCTGGTGCGCCAGGCGCTGTTCCAGCTGTCGCAGAACAAACTCATACGCCTTGAGCCCGCACGCGGCGCCTTCGTGGCCGCACCGGCCGTCGACGAGGCCAAGCAAGTGTTCGCCGTGCGCCGCATGCTCGAGGCCGAGATGACGCGCGAGTTCGTGCGCACCGTCACGCCCGCCAAGATCAAGGCGCTGAAGGAGCACGTTGCACTCGAAAAATCCGCCGTATCGGGCGAAGACATCTCGGGCCGCACCGAGTTGCTCGGCGATTTCCACGTGCGCATGGCCGAGCTCATGGGCAACCAGGTGCTGGCGCAGATCCTGGGCGAACTCATCTCGCGCTGCGCCCTCATCACGCTGATGTACCAGAGCGCCAGCGCGGCCGAGCACTCCAACGACGAGCACGCCGACATCGTGAAGGCGCTGGCCGCGCGCGACGAAGAGCGCGCCGTTCGCCTCATGACCGAACACCTGGAGCACGTCGAGGCCAATCTCACGTTCGACCGCAAGGTGCCCACCAACGACATCTCCCTCGCGCTGTCCTGATCCAAACCATGACCGTCTACGACACCACCCTGCCCTACCCGCGCGACCTCGTCGGCTACGGCCGCAACCCGCCCCACGCCCAATGGCCGGGCGGTGCGCGCGTCGCGGTGCAGTTCGTCCTCAACTACGAAGAAGGCGGCGAGAACGCCACGCTGCACGGCGACGCGGGCTCCGAGCAGTTCCTCTCCGAGATGTTCAACCCGGCGAGCTTTCCCGACCGGCACATCAGCATGGAAGGCATCTACGAGTACGGCTCGCGTGCCGGCGTATGGCGCATCCTTCGCGAGTTTGAAAAGCGCGGCCTGCCGCTCACCGTGTTCGGCGTGGGCATGGCGCTTGAGCGCTACCCCGAGCTGACCGCCGCCTTCAAGGAGCTGGGCCACGAGATCGCCTGCCACGGCTGGCGCTGGATCCACTACCAGAACCTCGACGAAGCCACCGAGCGCGAACACATGCGCCTGGGCATGGAAGCGATTGAAAAGCTCACCGGCGAACGTGCCCTGGGCTGGTACACCGGCCGCGACAGCCCGCGCACGCGCCGCCTCGTGGCCGACTACGGCGGCTTCGAATACGACAGCGACTACTACGGCGACGACCTGCCCTTCTGGATGAAGGTGCAAAAGACCGACGGCACCGTGGTGCCTCAGCTCATCGTGCCCTACACACTCGACTGCAACGACATGCGCTTCGCGCTGCCGCAGGGCTACTCGCACGCCGACCCATTCTTCCAGTACATGAAAGACACCTTCGACGCGCTGTATGCCGAAGGCGACCCGAACGGCGACAACAGCCCGAAGATGATGAGCATCGGCATGCACTGCCGCCTGCTCGGGCGGCCGGGCCGCATCACGGCGCTGCAGCGTTTTCTCGATCACATCGCACAACACGACCGCGTGTGGGTCTGCCGGCGCCTCGACATCGCGCGCCACTGGAAGCAGGCGCACCCCTTCGAAACCGGAGCTATTGCCGGAGCCGCATCATGAGCCTCACCATCGCCCAACTCAACGCCGCGGTGCCGGCCGCAGCCGTCGCGCTGCTCGACGGCATCTATGAGCACTCGCCCTGGATCCCTCAGCGCGCCCTGGCCGCGCGCCCGTTCCGCTCGCTCGCGCATCTCAAGCATGCGCTCGTGCAGGCGCTGGCCGCTTCGTCGGCCGACGAGCAGATCGGCCTGATCCGCGCCCACCCCGAACTCGCCGGCAAGGCCATGGTCAGCAAGACGCTGACGGCCGAATCGACCAACGAGCAGAGCAAGGCCGGCCTGACCGACTGCACGCCCGAGGAGTTCGCAAAGATCCAGCAGCTCAACGCCGACTACAACGCGAAGTTCGGCTTCCCGTTCATCCTCGCGGTGCGCGGCCCGCGCGGCACGGGGCTGCCCAAGCGCGAGATCATCGACACCTTCGCGCGCCGGCTGTACAACCACCCCGACTTCGAACTCGGCGAGGCGCTGCGCAACATCCATCGCATCGCGGAGATTCGCCTCGACGACAAGTTCGCCGCCGACGTCACGCTCGGCAACGACGTGTGGGACTGGCAGGAGCAGCTCTCGGTACACACCGACCCGGGCTATGCCGAGAAGGGCCAGCTCACCGTCACCTACCTGACCGATGCGCACCGCGCCTGCGCCGCGCAGATCAGCGCGCTGATGCGCGACGTGGGCTTCGACTCGGTGCACATCGACGCGGTCGGCAACGTGGTCGGCCGCTACGAAGGCTCGACACCCGGCGCCAAGACCCTGCTCACCGGCTCGCACTACGACACCGTGCGCAACGGCGGCAAGTACGACGGCCGCCTGGGCATCTTCGTGCCGATGGCCTGCGTGCGCGAACTCAAGCGGCAGAACAAGCGCCTGCCCTTCGCCTTCGAGGTGGTGGGCTTCGCCGAGGAAGAAGGTCAGCGCTACAAGGCGACCTTCCTCGGCTCGGGCGCGCTCATCGGCCACTTCGACCAGCGCTGGCTCGACCAGAAGGACGCCGACGGCGTCACCATGCGCGAGGCCATGCAGCAAGCGGGCCTGAAGCAGGAAGACATCCCGAAGATCCAGCGCGACCCGGCGCGCTACCTCGGCTTCGTCGAAGTGCACATCGAACAGGGCCCGGTGCTGACCGAGCTCGACCTGCCGCTGGGCATCGTCACCTCCATCAACGGCAGCGTGCGCTACGTGGGCGAAGTGATCGGCATGGCCAGTCACGCCGGCACCACGCCCATGGACCGCCGCCGCGACGCCGCGGCCGCCGTGGCCGAGCTGATCCTCTACACCGAGCAGCGCGCCGCAAAAGACGGCGACTCGGTCGGCACCGTCGGCATGCTCGAAGTGCCCAGCGGCTCGATCAACGTGGTGCCGGGCCGCTGCAAGTTCAGCCTCGACCTGCGCGCGCCCAACAACGCGCAGCGCGATGCATTGGCCACCGACGTGGTCAATGCGCTGAAGGACATCTGCGAGCGCCGCGGCGTGCGCTACGAGCTCGAAGAAACCATGCGCGCCGCCGCCGCGCCCAGCGCACCCGCCTGGCAGCAGCGTTGGGAAAAGGCCGTCGATGCGCTGGGCATTCCGCTCTTCCGCATGCCCAGCGGCGCAGGCCATGACGCGATGAAGCTGCACGAGGTGATGCCGCAGGCCATGCTGTTCGTGCGCGGCATCAATTCGGGCATCAGCCACAACCCGCTCGAATCGAGCACCAACGACGACATCCAGCTCGCAGTGCAGGCCTTCCAGCTGCTGCTGGACAACCTCGCCGCCGAACAAGCCCACTGATTCACAGAAGAACAACCATGACCGACTACGCCAAGCTCGACGCCTGGATCGACGCCCACTTCGACGAGGAAGTGCAATTCCTGCAGCAACTGGTGCAGGTGCCCACAGACACGCCACCGGGCAACAACGCGCCGCACGCCGAGCGCACAGCCGAGCTGCTGAAAGACTTCGGCCTCGATGCCGAGAAGCACGCCGTGCCCGCGCAGGAAGTGAAGGACTACGGCCTCGAATCGATCACCAACCTGATCGTGCGCCGCAAGTACGGCAACGAAGGCCTGACGGTCGCGCTCAATGCCCACGGCGACGTGGTGCCCCCGGGCGAAGGCTGGACACACGACCCGTATGGCGGCGAAATCGTCGACGGCAGCCTCTATGGCCGAGCAGCAGCCGTCAGCAAGAGCGACTTCGCCAGCTTCACCTTCGCACTGCGCGCGCTCGAAGCGGTGGCCAAGCCCACCAAGGGCAGCGTCGAGCTGCACTTCACCTACGACGAAGAGTTCGGCGGCATCCTCGGCCCGGGCTGGCTGCTCGACAGGGGCCTGACCAAGCCCGACCTGATGATCGCGGCCGGCTTCAGCTACGAAGTGGTCACCGCGCACAACGGTTGCCTGCAGATGGAAGTGACGGTGCACGGCAAGATGGCCCATGCCGCCGTGCCGGCCACCGGCATCGACGCGCTGCAAGGCGCCGTGAAGATCCTCAACGCGCTGTATGCGCAGAACACGCTCTACCAGCAGGTCACGTCGAAGGTCGAGGGCATCACGCACCCGTATCTCAACGTCGGCCGCATCGAGGGCGGCACCAACACCAACGTGGTGCCCGGCAAGGTCGTGTTCAAGCTCGACCGCCGCATGATCCCCGAAGAGAATCCGGTCGAAGTCGAAGCTGCCATCCGCAAGGTGATTGCCGATGCGGCCGCCGAGAGCGCGGGCATCACGGTCGAGATCAAGCGCCTGCTGCTCGCCAATTCGATGAAGCCGCTGGCCGGCAACAAGCCGCTGGTCGATGCGATCCAGAAGCACGGCGGCGAACTGTTCGGCGAGCCCATCAAGGCCATGGGCACGCCGCTGTACACCGATGTGCGCCTGTACGTCGAAGCCGGCATTCCAGGCGTGATCTACGGCGCCGGCCCGCGCACGGTGCTCGAATCGCACGCCAAGCGCAGCGACGAGCGCGTGGTGCTCGAAGACCTGCGCCGCGCCACCAAGGTGATCGCGCGCACGCTCAGCGACCTGCTGGCCTGATCCGGCTCAGACGACCTTGACGGCCACGGGCGCCGAGCGCGCCGCGGCCCACGCCATCACATCGGGCAGCGGCGCGGGCCGCGCCAGGTGATAGCCCTGCACCAGCCGGCAGCCCATCGCGTGCAGGGCATCCAGCTCGTCCTGCGTTTCCACGCCTTCGGCAACCACCTGGATGTTCAGCGAGCGGCCGAGCTGGACGATGGCGTCCACCAGCACCACGTTGCCCGGCGAGGACGACAGGTCGAGGATGAAGCTGCGGTCGATCTTCACCTGCCGCACGTACTCGCTGCGCAGCGACGCCAGCGACGAATAACCCACGCCGAAGTCGTCGACCACGATTGCCACGCCCGCGGCCGACAGCGCGCTCAACCGGCTGCGCGTGGCGTGGGTGTCGAGCGCCACCTCTTCCGTGATTTCGATCTGCAGCCGGCGCGGTGCCACGCCGCGCGTCTTCAGCATGCCGAGCACGATGTCGTCGACCGCCAGCTGCGCCATCTCGCGCGGAGAGACATTGATGGCAACCGGCACGGCGGCCAGGCTGGAGCCTGCGGCCTCGAACTGGCGCATGCCCAGGCAGACCTCGTCGACCAGATGCCGCAGCAGCGGCTCGGCCACGCCGGTGCTCGCTGCAGCGTAGATCACCTCTTCGGGGGCAATGTGGCCGTGGCGCGGATGGTTCCAGCGCATCAATGCCTCGAGGCTGTGAACTTCCCGACCGTCGCTGTTCATGATCGGCTGGTACCACACGCCGATGTCGCGCGCCTCGATGGCATGGAGCAGGTCGCGCTCCACGTCCCGGCGCGTGGCCAGCCGCTGGTTGAGCGCCTTGTCGAAGACCTGGTAGCGGTTGCGCCCGGTGCGCTTGGCCTCGTAGACGGCCTCGTCGGCAAAGCTGATCATGTCGGCGATCTCGGCATCGCCCGAGACGGAGATGCCGATGCTCACGCCCAGGTGGCCGCCGTAGTGCGCCGTGGCGAATGAGATCGAACGGATCAGCGCCTGCGCGATGGCCGTAGGTGCCTGCCGCTCGTCCTGCAGGCTGTAGAGCACCGCGAATTCGTCGCCGCCCCAGCGGCCGAGCACGGCCTGCATGTCGGCGGTCTCCCGCTGCAGCCAGCGTGCCACGTCCTGCAGCACGCGGTCGCCGACCTTGTGGCCGAAGGCGTCGTTCACCGCCTTGAAGCCGTCGAGGTCCAGCAGCAGCAGGCCGTGCTGGCGGCCGCCGGGTGCGGCGATGTGCAGCGTCGCCGCCTCGGTGAAGCCTTCGCGGTTGAGCAGGCCTGTGAGCGAATCGTGCGAGGCCCGGAAGGCCAACTGCTGCGTGGCGTCCAGCGACAGCGCGTGCACCAGCCGCAGCTGCGCGGCCATGGCTGTGGCTTCGTTGCGCAGGCGGCTTCCTTCGCGAAAGGTCCTGTCGCTCTGCAGCGCACCGCGCACCAGTGCCGCGAGGTACAGCAGCACCATCGCCGCCAGGCTCAGGTTGTCGAAGCCGCCTGCATAAACAAGGCAACCCACCACCGACAGCAGCGCCGGCGTGATGAAGCTGATGGGAACGAGCGCATAGGCAATGCCATAGGTGACAGCCCCCGCGCAGATGCCGCACACCACCGTGAGATAGAACACCGCATGCGGCGATGAGTAGCCGTCGCACAGAAACGGAATGAGGGCCCACACACATCCCGACACCGCAGCCATGACCGCAGCGATGCGCAGGTGCCATTCGACCGGGCGACCATTTGGCGAGGTCAGGACGTCACTGCCGGGCTCGGCGCCGGGCGACGGCGCGAACGGCCAGCGGCAGATGTAGCTGCGCAGTCCGTTCACCATGAGCGACAGCAGCAGCCAACTCATCCCTTCGAACGCGCGGCCGGCATTGAGGGCGACCAGCGCCGCAGTGAAGCTCAGCAGCACGCTGATCGGAATGGCCGAGAGAACGCTGCGGCGCACCGTCACGAGCTGATCGGTGCGCACCATGCGCGACAGCACTTCATCGTCGATGGATGCGGTGGGCAGGGGGACGGGCGCGCTGGGGATCATGGAAGGGGCACAGTTTATAGAGGGCAAGCCCTCCAGCGGCCCGGTTGCGGGCGCGAAAACAACGAACTTTCGTTCTGCTTTCATCGAAGCGTCATGGCGCCATTCGAGACTCGGCGACTTCCTTCGACACGCGCACTTCAGGTGCGCGTCACTTTTTTCAGACCGCCATGTTCATTCTTCCGACCGCCCTCTCGACGCCTCTCCCGTTCCGCCGCACGCTGTTTTCCACCCTCGCCATCGGCACGCTCATGCTGGCCGGCTGTGGCGGCGGAGACTCCAGCGGCCCGGCCTTCTTCCCCGTGGCGCCCAGCACCCCGGCAGCCGTCGCGCCCGCGCCCGCCCCCGCTCCCGCAGCCGATCCAGGCCCGTCCGCACCGCCCGGCCGCTGGACCGTTGGCGACATGCACATCCACACGATGCAGTCGGACGACACGCAGCAGATTTCCACGCTCGACCAGGTGCTGGCCAAGGCCTTCGACCAGTTCGGGCTCGACTGGGCGGCGCTGTCCGACCACCTGCGCCTGTCTTCCTATGACAACAACGGCACCAAGCTGCCGGCGCAGATTCCGTTCTCGGAAGGCATGGCCAAGTACCAGGTGCCGCGCATCAAGGCGCTGCAGGCCGGTGGCAAGTACGCCGACAAGACGATCTTCGCGTCCTTCGAATGGGACATGCCCTCGCATGACCACGGCAACGTCGGCATCCTGACCGACAACCCCATGTCGGACGCAGCGCTCAAGGCCGCGAGCCAGTTCGAATACCTCTTCACCAACCGCGCCGCCGCGCTCTTCCCGGCCGGCGACGTCACCGCCTGGGGCCCGAAGGCCGGCGTCAACTACGACACGCACGCCGAGACGCTCGCGGCAATCGCCTGGCTCAAGAAGAACTACCCCGACACCAGCTACCTGCAGATCAACCATCCTTCGCGCAACCCCGGCAAGTACACCATCGCCCAGCTGCGCGAGATGAACGACCTCGCGCCGAACATCGTGTTCTCGCTCGAAGGCATGGTCGGCAACCAGATGGAGCCCGACCGTGGCGGCTACACCAGCGCCTACATCCCGGCCAACCTGCCCTCGCGCACCTACGGCGGCGTCGATTACCTCGTCGCCAAGCTTGGCGGCACCTGGGACGCGCTGCTGTCCGAAGGCCGCCATATCTGGAACGTGGCCGACTCCGACTACCACTTCACTACCTCGCAAGGCCAGTACAGCAGCGGCTACGCGCCGGGCGAATACGCGAAGAACCACCTGTGGGGCGATGTCAAGGACCCGAAGTCGCTGCTCTCGGCCCTGCGCTCGGGCAAGCTCTTCGCGGTGAACGGCGGCCTGATCGACGCGCTCGACTTCAAGGTGCAAAGCGCCAAGGGCGCTGGCGAGATGGGCTCGGACGTGGCGGCCAAGGCAGGTGAAGACCTGAAGATCACCATCCGCTTCAAGAGCCCCGAGCGCAACAACTTCGAGTACCAGCTCGGCAGCGGCAACTTCGCCAACGTGAAGCCGGTGGTCGACCACATCGACCTGATCGCCGGCGACGTGACCGGCCCCGAGCTGGCGGGCACGCCGGGCTACGCGCGCGACACCAACCCGTCGACGCGCGTGCTCAAGCGCTTTACCCGCAACGACTGGAAGCTCGACGCCGACGGCTACTTCTCGGTGAGCTACACGGTGAAGGCCGGCAACAACCAGTATTTCCGCCTGCGCGGCACCAACCTGGGAACCGACGTGCCCAACGAAACCGCCGCCGGCGAGCCCTTGCCCGACGCGCAGACCACGGGTACCGACAACGTGGCGCGCTTCAATGCGATCAACGTGCGCAACTACAGCGACCTGTGGTTCTACTCGAACCCCGTGTTCGTGAAGGTCGCAGCGCTCTAACAAGCGAGCCGGAGCCCGCCCGCATCGATCAGTTCTTCGCGGCGCGCACCTCCGGCATCGCCGACGAGTGGTGATGCGCGATCAGCCACTGCCCGTTCACCCATTCATAGACATAGGTGTAGCGGGCATGCACCGTGCCGCCATCCTTGAAGCGGAAGGTGTAGGTGCCGACGTCCTGCGCCACGTTGCAGCCGATCTTGACGATGCGCTTGTCGATCGTGCCCTGCGGCTCGCTCTTGAGGAACTTCACGAAGTAGTCGCGGATCTCCGCCGGGTTGGTGCGCGGCTGGTTCGACACGGTCGCCAGCAGCACGCCATCGGGTGCGTAGTTGGCGACCACCTTGTCGGGGTCCAGCGTGCGCAGCGAGCTGTTCCAGCGGTCGAACAGCGCGCCGATCTGCGCTTCATCGGTCGCCACGCAGGCAACTGCTGCACCCGCCCCCTGGGCCAGCGCACCGGTGGCAAGAGTGAGAGAAAGAACGCCGAGGGCGGCACTGGTGACGAGACTTTTCTTCACGGAGATTCCTTGTTGTGAAAGTGTTGAAGCACCGGTGTCTGCCGGCGCTGCACCGCATTCGCGAGGCAGGAATCAAGTCTCTGGCGCAGAGATGAACACGACCCGTGCCGGGCCATGAACACAGGTTGAAGCGCAGATGAACAACGGATGAACGCGCACGCACCCGTCGTGCGCCCGGGCGCTCAGGCTTCCAGCGCGTCGAGTCGGTAGCCGAAGCCGCGCACGGTCTTGAGCAGCGCGAGCGGGTGGCCCTCGTCGATCTTGGCCCTGAGGCGGCGCACGTAGACGTCGACCACATTGGTCAGCGGGTCCTCATTGGTGCCCCACACGTTCGAGAGGATGCGCTCGCGGCTGTAGACGCGGCCGGGTGCGCTCATCAGCAGCTCCAGGAACGCCAGCTCCTTCGCCGTCAGCGCAATCGGCTGTCCGGCTCGCGTGACCTGCATGCGTTCGCGGTCCAGCACGAGGTCGGCCACCTGCAGGCTGCTCGCCTTCACGCGCTGCTCGCGTCCGCGCCGCAGCAGCGCCTCGATGCGCGCGAGCAGCTCCTCGAAGGCGAAGGGCTTGGTCAGATAGTCGTCAGCGCCCAGCCGCAGGCCGTTGACCTTGTCCTCCAGCGAGCTCATGGCCGTGAGCATCAGCACCGGCACATGATGGCCTTCGGCGCGCATCGTCTGGCACAGCTCCAGGCCACTGATGCCGGGCAGCATCAGGTCGAGGATGAGCAGCGCCGGCTCGCCGCCGCGCGCCAACGCCAGGCCCTCGGTGCCGGTGCGGGCCAGCTGCACGCCATAGCCTTCGGCGCGCAGGCCGCGCTGCAAGAAGTCGGCCACGCGCGGATCGTCCTCGACCACGAGGATGTTGTTCATGCGGCCTCCGGCGTCGTGGGGGCAACTGCGCTATCAAAGCGCGGCAGCCTGATGCGAACCGTCGTGCCCACGAACGGCTCGCTGTCGATGTCGATGCGGCCTTCGTGCGCGGTAACGATGGCCTGTGCGATCGACAGGCCGATGCCGGTGCCATCGACCCGATGCGCCCGCGCGCGCTGGCCGCGCGTGAAGCGCTGGAACACCGTGGGCAGCTCGTCGGCGTCGATGCCGATGCCCTTGTCGCGCACCGCGATCTCCGCGCACCCGTCGACTTCACGCCAGCCGATGCGGACCTCGCCGCCCGAGCGCGAATAGCGCACCGCGTTGTCGAGCACGATGACCAAGGCCTGGCGCAGCCGGTCGGCATCGGCATGCACGTAAAGCATGTCCGACTGCGCGTCTTGCGAGCTATCGAGGCGAACCCCCACGCCGTGCAGCGCACCCAGCGCCTCGGCCTGCTCGGTGGCATCGCCGACCAGCAGGCCGAGGTCCACCTGGTCCTGCCGCATGACGAGCTGGTCGGCCTCGGCGCGTGCGATCAGCATCAGGTCGTCGATCACGCGCGCGAGCTGCTCCACGCCGCCGACGATGCGCGACAGCGTCTCCTTGTATTCGGCCAGCGGCTTGTCGGTGCCGCGCAGCGCTATCTCGGCCTCCCCGCGGATGGCGGTGGCCGGCGTGCGCAGCTCGTGGCTCAGGTCGGCGAACAACTGGCGGCGGCGCTGGTCGATGTTCTGCAGCGTGACGTGCGCGGTCTGCAACTCGGCCGTGCGCGCGTCCACCGCTTCTTCGAGCTTGTGCCGCGCAGCTTCGGCATCACTTCGGCGCTGCTGCAGTTCGGCGGCCATGGCGTTGAAGTTCTCGGCCACCTGGCCGAATTCATCGCCCGAGCCAACCGCCATGCGATGGTCCATCTGGCCCGCCTGCAAGGCCTGCGTGCCGGTCAGCAGGCTGGCAATGGGTGCCTGCAGCCGCCGGTTCAGGCGAATGGCGAGCAGCACCGCCGCTGCCAGCGTCAGCACCGCCAGGCCGATGGCCTGCAGGCGCAGCACCTCGATGGCGTGCTCGGTGGCCAGGCGTGCAGCCGGCACCGCCTGCTTCTGGCGCTCGATTGCGCCGTTGACGAGTTCGCGCAGGTCGCGCCCGCGCGTCACGTCGAACACCTGATTGATCTGCTGCCACACCGATGAAAACTCCGCGCCCGGCTGCAGCGGCGCAAGCTGCAGCAGGCGATCCTGGACCGCGGCGATGTTGGCATCGAGCAGGTCGATGCTGGCCGCCAGTTGGGTCACCGCTTCGGGCACCTGCGTGCCCCGCGCCGAGGTCACGGTGGTCCACCAGGCCAGGTCACGCTGCGTCAGGTCCCGCAGGCTGGCTGCGCTGGAGCGCATGCCGGCCAGCCAGCGGTCGCGCGACTCGATCGGTGCGTCGCCATTCATCAGCCGCTGCGAGGCCCAGACCCGCAGCCGCTGCTTGTTGGCGGACAGCTCCAGCAGGTCGGACTGGATGTCGCTCGCCAGCCGGCTGTGCTGCGCATAGAAGGTGACGCGCTCGGAGCCCAGGTAGATGAACGCGGCCTGCACGCAGACCAGCGCGACGAGCGCCGCGAAGGCCAGCGAAAGCCGCGAACGGAATTTGATGGAAGGCATCGATCGGTGCGAGGCGCATACCTGCTTTGAAGGGTGCGAAGAATAGCCCATGCCCGTTGGACGGCCGGACATCCATCACTTCTGTTAAAGCTCGATTGACCCGAGCATCGATGTTTGCGATGCTCCAGGCGTGATCAACGAACTCAAGACCTTCATTGCGGTGTGCAAGCTCGGCACCTTCGCGGCAGCCGGCGACCGCATCGGCCTCACGCAATCGGCAGTGAGCAGCCAGATGAAGCGGCTCGAAGAGGCCCTGGGCTTCGAGCTGTTCGACCGGACAGGCCGATCGGCCACCTTGAACGTCGCGGGCCAGACGACCTTGCCGCGGGCGGAAGAAATCTGCGCCCTGTTCGCCAAGCTCGGCGAACTCCCTCACGACGACGCCACCCGGGGGCTCCTTCGCATCGGCTCGATTGCCTCGGCGCAACCTACGCTGCTGGCGCGTGCGCTCGAGCAGCTGCGCAAATCATTTCCCCTTGTGCGCGTGCATGTGTCGCCCGGTGTTTCGATGCGCCTGATGGACGACCTGGACGCCGGCAAGATCGATGCGGCCGTGATCATCCGCCCGCCCTTCGGAATGCCTCCCGACCTGACGTGGCAGGCGCTGGTGCAGGAGCCCTTTGTGCTGGTCGTGCCCAAGGCCGTGCCCGCAACGAAGAACTGGCGGGCGCTGATCCAGGAACAGCCGTTCCTTCGCTACGACAGGGCTTCGTTCGGGGGACGGATGGTCGAGGCGTTTCTGCGCAGGGAAGGCCTTTCGGTCAACGACGCCATCGAGATCGACGAGATCCCCGGGTTGATCCACCTAGCCTCCAGAGGGCTAGGCGTGGCGCTTGTCCCGCTGGTCGAGGCGCATCTTCCGATGCCTGCGGGGGTGCGCATCGTCTCACTGGGCGAGTTCACTTTCCATCGCGAGATCGGCCTGCTCCATCGCAAGCCCCGGGCCAGTCCGCCCGTGGTGGCGCACTTCGCCCAATGCCTGCGCGATGCGGCTGAAGCGACGGCACCGACTCGCCGGCGTTCGACGTAATGCCGACTCGGCCGGCTCGGCCCCTCAATCGCCCGGTATGTGGGGCGGATTCAGCACCACGGGTTTGGCCGACTTCTTGCGCATGCGGATGTTGAGCATTTCCACGCTCAGCGAGAAAGCCATTGCGAAGTACACGTAGCCCTTGGGCACGTGATGCTCGAAGCCTTCGGCGACCAGCACGACACCCACCACCACCAGGAAGGACAGCGCCAGCATCTTGATGGTGGGATGGTTGGAAACGAAGCGGCCGATCGGCCCTGCAAACAGCATCATGAGCAGTACCGAGGCGATCACCGCCGCGATCATGACGCGCACGTCGTCCACCATGCCGACCGCGGTGATGATCGAGTCGAGCGAGAACACCAGGTCGATGATCATGATCTGCAGGATCACCGAGGCGAAGGTCGCCTTCGCCGTGCTCTGCTTGTGCTCGTGTTCGCCCTCCAGCGACTGGTGAACCTCGCTCGTGCTCTTCCAGATCAGGAACAGCCCGCCCAGGATCAGGATCAGGTCGCGGCCCGAGATCTCCTGGCCGAACACCACGAAGAGCGGCTTCACCAGCCCGACGATCCATGCGAGCACCAGCAGCAGGCCGATGCGCATGAACATGGCCATGAAAAGACCGATGCGCCGCGCGAACTCCCGCTGGGCCAGCGGCAGCTTGTCGACCAGGATCGAGATGAAGATGATGTTGTCGATCCCGAGCACCAGCTCCAGCGCGGTCAGCGTGGCGAAGGCAATCCAGACCTGGGGATCGGAGAGAAGTTGGAGCATGAGGCGACCCGTTTGCAGCAAAAACGCGGTCGCATCTTAAAGCTCGAGCCGCAAGGGCCCGTGTCAGCGTGCGAAGAGCGAGCTCAGGTCGGCGAACGACTTCATCTCGATGGCGTTGCCGGAAGGGTCCAGAAAGAACATCGTCGCCTGTTCGCCCGGCTCGCCCTTGAAGCGGATGTAGGGCTCGATGACGAACTTGGTCTGGCGGGCAATGAGCTTGTCGGCCATGGCCTGCCATTGGTCCATGGGAACGATCGCGCCAAAGTGCCGCACCGGCACGTCGTGACCGTCGACCGAACTGCTCTGGTGGTGGCCGCATTCGTCGGGCGCCAGGTGCGCCACGATCTGATGGCCGTAGAAATCGAAGTCCACCCATTCAGGCGCGCTGCGGCCTTCAGGGCATCCCAGCAGGTCGCCGTAGAACGCGCGTGCCTCGGCGATGTCGCGCACCGGAAACGCGAGATGAAAGGGGATGCGGGTGGTTGTGTTGCTCATGGTTCTTGCCATCGGAAGTGGGGGATGGACGGGACTCTAAGCAGCGCGTCTCACAACTGAAAGCGATATATTTTTTCTCTGAGCCACACAGATTTCGATCAGTCAAAGAGATCGAGAGCGACAGAAACGGCCGGCTCCCCCGATGCGATCCGCGCGACCGCCTGGATGTGGAAACCTCATGGCGACGGGCTGAGCGAGGGCGCCTGGTCCGACCTGCAGTTTGTCGGCCAACCTGCGCCGGTCCAGTTCACCGTGCAATTCGCGCCACGGTCAACCACCTGGCATAGGCCTTCTGTCCTTTCGGCGCCCGTTACCGAGTAGGCGCCATCTCGCTCGCTGATAACCGCTTCAGCCTGCTCCTTCGTGAAACCAAATGCACCGGGAGCTCCATTCGCGACGCGGGCCGTCAAGTTGCACGCCAGCAGAGTAATGGAGTGCAGGGCAACGCCAGCGCTCAGACGCCCCGACACCTCGGATATTTTCAGCACGTCGCGGCTCGAAGGGAAATCCAGCGCCACGTCGGTGCGGCCTGTACGCCGCACTGTCGTGTTCGCCGCGTTGGAGAACACCCGGATGAACCCCAGAGCCTCATCGTCCTGCATGACCCTGATGATCGGGGGATCCTTTCTCGGCATCACGATTTCTCCCGGGTTTTCGCTCTGCTGCTTGCGCAACCACGTCCAGCCACTCACCGGCGATGTGTTGAAAGCGTAGGCGATCTTCACGTCCTCGCTCATGTATGCGGCCAGCTGCGCCATGCTGCCCCCCAAGGAATGCCCAGCCGTGTAGATCTCGACATTCGGGGCGTCTTTCTTCAATTTTCTGACGATCTCTTTCAATCCGATCCGGACCTGCACGAACTGCTGTGGTTCGAGATTCAGCGCCATCGCCAGATTCGCTTCCCAATCGGGCAACAACTGGCCGCTGTAGTTCTCCGTACCGCGAAAGACAATGAACGCTTGTGTGATCGGCCCGTCGGGCAGGCGATAAACGAAGGTCTCGTAGTACAGGCCTCCCACGGCTTTGCAGCCGACCCCCGAGTGCTCCCATGACTCCCATTTGCCGGCACCGGCGGACGGGACCCTCTTCAGCCGCTCCAGCGGATGCAGATCCGGCCTGTAGGCGCAGTCGCCCCGGCTTGCCTCAGGCGCATACCGTCGGTAGACCACTTTGCTCAGCACTGCAGGCCACGCCATCTGGCCGAGCACTTCGGCCGCGGAGGTTGCCTGGGCCACTTCCTGGGGCGTCCACGGCTTGCTTATTGCAACGGCGGACGGCGAACTGTCTATCGTCGGTTTCTGAACCCGATCGACCCTTGCTCCCTCGAGCGAGCGGCTGGCAGCGGAGATCACCGCGCTGTAGCAGTCGGACGCGTCGGTATCCCGGTAGCGATGGTCCAGAACGTGCCGCTTTTCCGGTGAGGAGCCATTGCGGCACTCTTCCACCTCACGCCTCATCTCCGCGGCCATCTCGGCGCGGTACAGCTTCGCCTCGCGGTTGACGGAATAGAGACCACAGCCTCCCGATGCGGCGCAGCAAAGCAGCACCGCCATGCACCGGGCGGCACGCCCCCAGTTTTCTCTTTGCATCTCCACCTCCAAATGTTTGCCGCAGCATAGCGGCGCGCTACGCACGCCACGGGGTTCATCCCGCAACGTCGGCAGCGCTGCTGTGTGCGAATAAAGTGCGTCGGGAAAGCTCTCACCGTAAGTCATTGATTTGGCGGAGTTTTTTTGAGATTCATGACGCGACGCAAAGTGCGTCGCCGTTTTAATAAGCGGTCTCCCAACGCGGCCCCTTATTCATTCCCTCGATAGCGAACAGCTCGTCACGACACGATTCGATGGCTTTTCAAGGAACTGGTCAATGCCCTGCCGGCGGCGGGTGGCAAGCCAATGGAAGGCCGCGCGAATGGTCAAGCATATTGCACGCGGACAAGGGACACGACTACACACTCTGCCACCACTACCAGCAAACGATAAGCTATGTATCCGCTTCGAGGGTCATATCAGCATTCATGTCGCTTTGTTAACCGCTTCTAGTAACGCCAATCTTCTCAGGCTCCCGTGCAAAGAAAATCTAATGTTTTGCTTGGTATAGCAAGATTTTCTGTAGACCAAGCGAATGCAATTGACTAGAGTAGCGTTGCGATCCAAACTCGCGGCCTAGAGGATTTTCAATCTCTAATCTTGCCAAGTACTTCGATGATCAAATTTCGGGGTGACGAGCTAAGTTTGAAAGCAATCAGTTGGCTAGAAGACGAAACGTTGCACAGCCTGTGTACTCGTCAGCATTTCCTCTTGGGAAATGTTAAAAGTTCCGAGACAAATTCTCAACTTTTTGGTCAAAGCTCTAGAAAGATCACACATGATTTTCCGGGCGCGATCGACAAATTTGTTGAACGAACGGGTGGCAAACTCGGAGATAGCGAAGAGATCATCCGACGCAGAACGATACTGGCCGCATACCTCCCATTTTTGAGCTCAGGCCAAGAGCAGATTGCACTCGAATCAATGCGACAGGGCTCTGGACACAACGGCGTTTTCGCCAAAATCGGCCTCGGGGGCGAGCGCTATTTCAAGACACAATGCCTGCGTTTTTGCAGGGAGTGTGCAAGCCGAGACATCATCCAACAAGGTACGGCACACTGGCACCGAGACCATCAACTTCCTGGCGTTTTCCGTTGCCTCTTGCACGGTTGCGAACTACATGAACGCTCGATGCGAGACCGTCTTAGAGAATCATATCTAAAGCTCCCGACGCCCAGCCTCATTGACGACCTTGAGTTTGTGCCTGCAGTCACGGCTACAAATCAGCGAGAAGCAGAGGCTCTGATCAAGATCACGAGTTTCTCGATCAAAATCGCTCATCAACCTGCAGGCTTCAAAATCGAACGGGCACCACTCCTGCAAGCCTATCGATCTCGCTTGATAGGCCGAGGCTGGGCCAATGACAGTCAAAAGCACATCGATTGGAATCGTGCGACGACTGATCTGCTTGGATTCGCGAGTGCTATCGACAGACATCGTACCCATCCGGGTTGGCTTAGCAGCTTGTATGCGAGGTCCAACCTGTTTCACCAGCTGCAAGCGCGTTCGATTCGACCTTTTTTCCAGTTCGTAGTAATCGCGTGGCTTTTCGATAACTGGGAAGACTTCATGGATTGCTATCGAATTCACGCCGCTCAGGATCCAGCATTACACAGACAGCAACCGTATTTCCGTTTGCCATCACAACGTTCACTTGACATCAATGCTCGCAAGCAGAAATTTGGTCACCTGATTCGAGAGGGTGCATCGGTATCCGCCGCAGCGCAGACTGTTGGTATTTCAAACGGAATAGGCAGAGGCTGGGCAGCTGCCCTAGGCATTAAGCCCAGGCTCCGCCGCAACACCATACCCAAAGAGTATCGCGACCGGCTCGACTCAATGATCCGCAGCGGTGAACCATCAGAAGTCATTGCCTTGAAACTTTCTATCTCGGTGAGCAAAGTCGATGAATATCTCAGACTGAATCCTCAAATGCACGAGGAGAGGAAGCGCGCACGTGTTCTGAAGCGCCTCGAAATTGCTCGTGCCAACTGGACATATGCTCTCGAGCGTTCTCGTCGAGGAGACGTAGGAGCGACGAGAGTCGCTTCCTCGGACTACCACTACCTTAGAAAGCACGACGTCCAGTACGCAACGTCATCAGTAAATCTAAAACCACCTGTCACAGCCCGTCGCCACAAGGATCAGCACCAATGGGCAGAACTTGAAGAGCTCTATGTTCAGGCTATCAGAACCGCGGCTGGAGAGCTCCGAAAGATCGATCCGTATCGTGAGCCGAGCCGCTGGGATATTGTCCTGCGCCTAGAGCATCTTGGTCCAAGCAATGAACTTTCAGCACGTATTCTGATGCCGCGAGTTTTCGCAGCACTTAAACACGAACTCAAGCCACAGCATCTTCGAACCGATGATGCGAACCCAGATGTGGCTCGCAAGCCAGTCGATCCGCGTGAGCTCAATTAGTCGCCCGATGTCCGAAGAACGCGCCGCTCCAAACAAATCTAGCCTCGCTTAACGCTCGAAGGATTGCGCGACTTACTTTTCGGTTGGAGAAGTGAGTAGGCGGCCTTGACCAAGGCCACAGATCTCATTTCTGATATCGCGTCAGCGGGCTCCGCAGGTGCAGCCGCCCCTGCCGTGCGAGGTCTCGGATCTGCTCTGCGCCTCTGCGCGGCTGGAACAGGACTCAGATCAGATTTGATCTTCGCAAGCTCCTTCTTCTCGGCTTCGTTCAGCACGGAGTCTTCAACCGCCTTCCCGAAGCGCTGCTGAAGCAGGCTCCTCAATGCCGCTTGGTATTCGTTGTTTGACGGACTTGCAAACGGACACATGAGATCCCGCTTGATCTTCGTGTTGCCCATCGCATGTGCAAGCAATTGCTCGACCTCTTCTCGGGTCGAGAAGTAGTCAGTGTGCAGGTAGGTCGACTCGACAGTCGACCAGCTCACCGAAGTCTCACCAACACGCCGAGATGCCCGGAACGATTCTTTTAGCAACTGCTGGAGGTTGCGCTTGAGTCCGGCGCTGTAGTTCCACAGCTCCGTTGCCCGATCGACAAGATTGAATGCAAACAGTCCTGGAACTGCAGCTTGCAGCTCCTGCAAATATTCAGCCCACAATGGATCTCGCGGCGAACAAGGAGTCACCAATCTCAAGCGGGCGAGCAACCGTTGACGACTCTCATGTGGCAACTTAAGCATCTTGTAGACCATGCTGAAATTGCAAAAATACGCCAGTGGCATTCCCAAGCTTGCCGCGCTCAAGAGCAATCTGGCCGCCATGGCTCGAGCGTCTTCCCCATGAGTGAGGAACTGCATCTCGTCGAGAACTGCGAAACAGGCACCCGAGCGATACATCGAACCTCGACATTCGACCATCGTCTGCTTGAGCTTGGAGCCGGGACCGGCCAGTGCTGCGAAGACCAAGGTGCTCTGTGGTCCGTTTTCGATCAGCGCAGATCGCATTGGAATCCATGGAAATGGCTCATATTCATCAGACACCGCGATCGTAGACGCCGGTGGCGTGAACAGTCGCTCCAAAGCTCGGCGCAATGCGCTCTTGCCAACACCGGACAAACCCGTCACGCAGAAAGGGAAAACCGGTGGTATGTTGATAGCTCCGCTGAAGATAGTGCCCAAAAATGCCTTCTTCGTCCGAAACCATTCGTTAGCGTATGCGAGTGCCACTTCTACAAATTCCAGCAGCAGCCGACACTCGCTCTCGCTCGGAATGTAGATGGCATCCCAAGCGGCTTCGATACGCCGACACGCCACCTCGACAGGGGCGTCTCCAAGCCCTGAAAGGGCCTGCGCCCCCACTCGCACCATCCGAGCTATATCGCCAATGGTCTTGATTCCACGCAGGTGACTGGTCCACGGACTCTCACACGGCTCAACACCATGGGTCAATGAAGGACCTCCTTGCCCTTCGAGAGTGCCCGCGTTCGCGCGCCCTCACTGCGGGCTTGCTTGGTTCCATATTTGGCACGCCCCGGCTTGGCTTTGGCCGAGCGCCAGGACTTTCCGGTCTGAGACCGATGCTGCTCTGCGACATGGGCTTCCGTAGCCTGCTGGTGCTCAGGCAGCTTGCGTTCCCATTTTCGATGTTGGTCCGCTCGCTCCTGCAGTTCGGACAAGGTGACGAAGAACTCGCGATCTGTTGTACGGTACGCAGCTGTCATGTCGAGTTGGATCAGCTTTCCCTTCATATCAAGCCAGATGTGGCGAACACACGCCTCAAGAACCCAAACGTCGACCTCAAGCGTCTGATTCCCATTGATGCACTCCCGTAGACCGGATTTGTCTAGTGCATCTGAGCGGAAGACTCGCCCCATCAACTCGACACCTCGCCGAGTGAGCTTCGCTTTCGCAGGAGTCAGGAAGGCACGGATCGCATCCTCCCGCAGCATTGCAATGCCATCGTTGCGCATGCGTGCGTCGAGCGCCTTCCACAGCCGCAATGGTGTCGGCACGGAGACCTCCTCAAGCAAATCATCGGATACCCGGTCTTTCACATTCATGCTGTCGTTGTCCCTGATCAACCTCCAGATCTCCTGGACAACCAACTGAAACGAGTTCTTGTCCGAGCGCATGTACGCCAACTGATCGTCGACCTTGAGCTCCCGCGGATTGGATGCCTCGATAAGCGCCTTGGATTGCGGGCTGCGGCTCGGCGAACCTTCGACAATCACAGGCGTGAACTCATCCACCCTCGCAAATGCTCCATCCGTTCCGCCGGGGCCACGATCCTGGATGTCGTGCGGAGAGTTGCCTTCGCTGGGCCACATATCTGCCGTAATCCGAATGCCAAAGAGGCTGCAGAGCCAGACCTTGTCGACGGCCTGCACAAACCTCGCCATCCGGTAGGCGCTACTGGTTTCCGAGCCGAAGGAAAACCCGATCCCGGTGAAAAGCCCGGAGCGCTGATCTCGCAGCCGAACAATCACCAAAGGCTTTACATCTGCATCGCTGATCAGACCACGAGGAACTTCCTTCGACACGTATGCATCGCCCTCCACCCGCTCCATCAGGTTCGCGACATTGGAGCTGAATGACCCAACGAAGGGTGCGAACTTCGAACGCTCCTTTTTGCGTCCGATGCGGGTACGGCGCTTCTTCTTCTTGCCGATGGTCTGATCGACGTGGTACCAGTACATATTTTCGGTAGGAAATCGCTCCCCACGCGGATGGTAGAACTCGCGCGCACCATTGACCTCCCGGGTCTTGCACCCAAAATCCTCGACGATTGCGCGAATGTAAATGTCGTCAAATTTGACGCCTGACTTCGCTAGGCGCCGATAGGATTCCAAGATCGTCCCGAGCATTGCCCGGTCGGTGTTGTACCCGTGACCAGGTCCCTCATCGCGGCTTGGTGCCCCCCTCTTGACCAAGGAATTCGAGTCGAGTCGGTCCCAATGTCCGATGCTTGCAAATGAGTAGTGCAAGGCCAGATCGTTGCCCTCGAATGCAAGCCTCGTATAAAACCACCACGAATACCGCGTCTCGTTGACCGCAGGCTTGCAAGATCGCGCGAGCCGGCCGAGCATTTGCTCCGGTTTTTCGGACGCCAGGATCTCGTTCTTGATCTTTAGCGCGGGGGCAATACGCTTGAGCTTGTCCTTGATGCGATCAGCGTGCTTCTTGACGGCGTTTCGCCTTCCCGCATCGCTCGCGTGCAGTCTGTCGACAGTGAGCCCAGACAGCCATGGGGGCAAGCTGTTTTGCTCCTCACATTTTTTTATCATGCCGTTGTCGAGCCCGGCTTCGAACTCCGAACGGCCCAAGCGCACAAGGATTGCCCGTGGCTGTGGCTTCCGTTTGGTTCGTGCCGCCGGTTCGGCGTCTTGATCTTGCGCTTCCGACTTCCGCGGATCGTTCTTGGACTTAGGCGGAAAGGCCGGGGCCGGGGCGATGAACTGCACTAGCGAGACAAGCTTGGTGTTCTCATTGCTCTGCAGGAAATGGTAGACCGCCCCTTGCTCCAGGTTGAGATACCCCCGAGGCGCGTAAAGCTGTGTTCCAGCAGCTGGCATATCAGTCTCGCGTGAACCAGTTGGCGTAGACCTCGAAGACATCCTTTGTCTCCGACTGCATCGGCTGATCGAAAAGCACTGGGTGAAACAGATCAAGACGCAGATCCCGACTCCAAATCGCGCGATAGAAAGCCGTCTTGAGCTCATCGACGTCAAGTGATGAGGAACTCGCGCTTACGCGCCGGACGACCTCGAGCGCGCTTTGCCCCTTCGATATGCCAAGGCGAAACTCTTCCATCAGATCGGCATAAGCCGTCCGACTCAGCGCGAATCGACGCTTCTGATAGAGCAAGGCAGCACGAAGGTTGTTGCAAACCTCTGAATCCACGTCCTCGTCAGCGGCGATATCGACCGTCTTGATATCCCCAGCTCGGTAGCGCTCACGCACGATCCGATGGCGCGATATCTCTTGCTCGCGAGCATCTTCTGGGCTCATTCTTGAGAGCTTGAAATCCGGAGGGTCTTGGAACGCATCGCGTGTATCTTTGATGTTCAGATGCACGCAGTAGGGGCCTTGAGAGCCCGCTATGAACGGCAGGAGATCGCCAATGAGGAAACTGGGCACCTCATAGCGCTGGCCGGCAACCTTGGTCTTGATCGTCGGGTAGTGCTTTAGCAACCCCAGTTTCTCCGCGAGCATGCAGGCGCCAGGCAATGGTGCGGGGCGCAAAAGATCTGCTCGCGGATGATCAGTCAGCGGATGAGGGCGTTCATCGAAATGGATGAGGCGTTGCTCTTGAAGTTCAAAAACCCAGGGACAGTGCAACACAATCAGCACCACCTTGAACTCTGGCGCTGACAACACGTGGACGTCACGCCCCATTAACGGCCAATAGACGGTGAGATACCCTGAAACGCTTGGTGCTTCCTCCCTGGTCGCCAAGATGGAGGGCGTGTAACCTGGACCGAACTCTGGTGGATCCTGTCTGATCAGAGTCTTTTTCAGCCGGGCTAGAGTCTGAGCTGTCGTTTTCGGCATAACACGCCCAAGGAAAGAGATTCCCCTACCGTCTTCACGGTGAGCGACATTTGCGCGACAGTCGAATCAGGTACTACTCAACATATCGCGACGCTCCAGCTCACGCTGGTTGTAGAAGCCCGTTTCACCTTTGGCGAGGTGAGCGGGTTTTGTTTTTGGCGTCAGATCATCTGTTGCTCAAATAAGGACTGGTGTCCGCCAGTCTGCAACAGGCAAGACCTTCCGCACGAGATCGGTCACAAGCTCTGAATTCAGATGTCGATCTCGCCAGTTACGCAAGCACGTCAAGCGTCTGACAGGGATAACGTCAGAGTTCTGCAGCGCCCCTACCATATCATTCCTCAAGATCATGAATCGTCTGCAGCAGACTTTGCTCGCGGCTCGAAGACGCGTTCGTTGACCTTGAAAAATCAACTCCTTCACTCCAAACTCCGCAATTATTAATGCGCCCTATCAATTCTTGCAATAGATTTTTAATCTAACCCTCTTAGTTCGGCACATTCGATGCCATTGCCTCAATTTTTCTTCATTTTACAATGTGAAATAGTTTTCAATTCGATCTATGATTTTTCCATTTCGCCGAGAAAATTATTTCTTTTTTGAAATTACTCTTATGCGAAGCAAATCAAGAATGCACATTGTTCTAGTTGATTTCTGCGCGGTTGATTGACCAGATACGCCCAGGCGTCAATGGATTCCACTGCCCCCCTCTTTGATCTCCCAACGACATGCACTTGGCTGCCAGGAGAAACCTTGTATAGCCTGTGCTGTCGCCACCACTTCATAGCCGGCAACACGCGCGCGGGCGAAACCACCCTGCAGCTTTTTGGCACCTCATCCTGCGGCCCAGTGCGGACAGGTGGCGTCGCAGCGCTTGTCGAACGCGCCAGAGGCCAGCTCGGTAATACAAGAAAGATCATCGAAGACCGGACGCTGTTGCCGTTTCACATGCCGTTTCTTACGCAGCGCCGCGTCACTCGAACGATCACGGCCATGAGCACAGGCACGCCTGGGGGGTTGAAGGTGGCACTGAATGCGCTGGCTGGGCGATCTGCGATCCCACGATCGCTGCGCGCCTGCCTAGCCTGTGCCCGCGCGGACAGGGCGGCCCATCACATCGCGTACTGGCATCGAGATCACCAGTGGCCCGGCGTCTATCGCTGCCCTCTCCACGACCTCCCTCTTCGCGAACTGACCATCCAGCCAATTTCCGCACATGGACTCATCTGGTGTCTGCCAGTTATCGAAGCATTGGAGTCATCAAATGCGGGCCCTGCAAACAGCATGTCCGCTCACCTCGTACAGCAAAATGCTTTCCACGCCTCCTACTTCACGCCGTTCCCACCTCAGGACAGCGCACACGAGAACGTCATCAAGTGCATCGCATCGATCGCCATTGCCCTTGGCACGCATGGCCACCTTTTGCGATTGGAAGGAAGGATATTGAGCGACGTTTATCGAGCCACACTCTCGCATCAAGGACTGCTAACAGCAGGTACCGGACACCTGCGACAGCCAGAAGCGGGAGATCGGTTCTATGCATTTGGCGCCGCACTCTGCCGCTCCAGTGATTTTTTGGGGCTGTTACAGAATCCCGAGCAGGCAAACGGCCACTTACTACGCTTGATGAAATCGAACCGCATGCCCCGAAATCCGCTGTGGCATCTGCTGGCTATTGCATGGCTTTTCGAAGATTGGGAAGGATTCATGCGGCAATACCACGCGTTCTCATCGTCTAGTGAACGCCGAAAGAATCAATTGGAATTTCACAAGTTGGCGGATCTACTCACAGAACCTCAAGTACGCAGGAGCCGACCAGGAAGTTCGCAAGCGTGGCGACCGTGATGCCGTGATGTCGTGATGTCGTTGGTCCGAGCTAATAGAGTTCAAAACATTTAGGAGGTGCCAGGTAAGGGAAGATCTGAACAGCTCACCAATTGGCCTTCGATGAGGGCCAACGATGCGCATGGCGATGAATCGCATCGCCAGATACCCCGATTCAATGAGGCCTGCGTGTGATCCAGCACCCTCAGGCTGTTTGCAAACGTGCCTGTCCCATCATCGTCATCAGTTTCTTGCGCGCCAGCCATGGCGATCTTGTACGCAGCGTACTCAGCCTGCGCACGACGAGGCCGACTCCACTGGCCAGTGCACCACCGCGGTGGCGCTACCTCTCCGAAGCTCGATGCGAACGTCGCGAATCGGCCTCTTGGCTTCGGGCTGCACATCGAGCGCGATAAAGGCTGGCGCCGGCAACTTGGGAACCTCGAGCGCCTCCGGTGCAGCCGCCTTCCTTGATTGACCCGCATCTGCGTATCGATGCAGCGGGCTGCAGTCGTGCGCTCCGAAGTATGGGCAGGGTCAGGCGCAAGCAGAAACGTGGATCACGTCTGCGCGGAAATCAACAGTCAGAAGTCACTACGCTTGCTCCACCTTGATCAAGCCATATTCCTGCATCTGACTACGCACCTCTTGAATCTCACGATTCAGTTGGACGAGATATTCGTTGGCAACCATAGAGAACAGGTCTTCACCAACTTTATCCAGCTTGACGATGAAATCCCCGATCCCGATTCGCTGTATGAGCTTGTTGAATGCACTCTTGACCGCATTCGGATTGTCGTCAGACAGCGGGATCGTGACAGGGTCTTGCTCCATGTTGATCTTGAGGAAGTACTTCTCCTCAACGCACTCCACTGCTGCATCAAGTATGACCATAGATTTTCCCTCTCTCTCCAAATGCATCCTTGCCGCCTTCGAGTGTGCGCATGCTGACCATCTTCCAATCACGCTCCTCAGACTTCTCCACGTTCACCAGGTTGTTCGTGAAGGGATTGCCAACGAACGTGCTATATCCCTCCGGCCCATGAGTGCGGTAGATCGAGCAGTACGGCAACGTTCGCACGGCAATGTTGGCATCGTGCGTTGAGATGAACACTTTACGACCTGACTTCGCTCGCTCTTTGATGAGCGGAACGATTACATCGTTGATGTATTCGTTGCCAAGGCTCTTCTCGGGCTCATCAAGAATGTAGACCTCCTTGTCGATCCCCAGCTCCTTTTGCAGCATCACCATCGACGCCTCGCCACTTGAAGGCGCATAGGGCAGGCCGTCGAGCGTGA
Organism: Variovorax multivorans; assembly: GCF_051216835.1. NCBI lineage: Bacteria > Pseudomonadati > Pseudomonadota > Betaproteobacteria > Burkholderiales > Comamonadaceae > Variovorax > Variovorax multivorans. The sequence continues at coordinate 37,659 of NZ_JBPJZL010000016.1, read as the reverse complement.
AGTACCTCTTGAACAGAAGCAATTCATGGACCGTTTTGATCTCATCGACGCCCTCGGTGGCATTGAGCTCAGAGACATAGTGGAACAGATTGTCCTGGAACACATGCTTGCCCACCGCATGGAGAGCATTGACAAACTTCTTCTGGACACCCTTCTTCACGCTCGTCAGGCTCAGCGTCTCTCCGTCCGTGACGCTGCCATCCTGAAAGAGGAACTGGGTCACGAACTTCAACTCGCCCTTGCCTGAGCCGAGGTCGCCGACGATCTCCTCTTCATTCGCGATCACAGAATTCAGGCTCTTGTCGATCGCGCGGATACTGGCGGCGATCTTCAGGCGGTTCATTGCATAGTCACGAAAGCCCGTCGTGATGGGCTTCGCGGGCGAGCCTGTTTTGCGCTCTACTTCGATCCGGAAGGTCTTGATCGCTGAATTGAGCAATGAGAGTTCCTTCCAGTCTACAAACCCGGACCACTCCTTCCCAATGAGGCGATCGAGCAGCAGCCCGAGGATACGCCGCAGCTCTGTGAACTCGTCGTCCGTTAGCTCCTTCTTCACGAGAGGGTCTTCTTCCATAAAGGCAAAAAATGCATCGATCTTTGAGGCAGTCTCGTGGTATTTGGAGAAATTTCGCTCGGCGTCACCTTCCTCCTGCGTGTCGATGTCTTTGAGCAGGATCAGCTTCGCATTCTTGTTCGAGACCGTGGACTCAAAGAACGCCTTGAACTTGGTCACGCTTGTGACGTCCACTTCGATGGCGGTACGCACCACCTGAATATCGTCCTGGCAGTAGCTAATGCCATGGTTGTTGAGATTGGTGCTTAAGCCCTTGCCCTTGATGTCAAAGATATCGTTGAGACGGCCGCTGGCGGACTCGTAGACCTTGGCATCGATTCCGTTCTTCATGTAGTGCTTCGCAATAGCGTGGAGGATGCAAGACTTCCCAGTCCCCTTCGGCCCAAAGATGATGTTGATATCGTTGAACACCCTGATGGTTAGCTTCTTCCCGTCTTCGAAGGGCGCCAATGTGAGTTCTTCAGACGTCTTGCGATCCATTACCGTGTTGATGGTCGTGGGGTCCTTTTTCAAGAGCAGGCAGAAGTGCTCGAAGCCATCGATAGGAAGACGTAGATCGGGCAACTCGTGAGCACCCTCGACATACTTCCCCCAATCATGGATGTCGGAGCCGTAGATCGAAGACCGGCCATGCGAGATGTGGATGCCCGCGGAGATGGCATTGCTTACCTCTTTCAGGATGCTCCACCTGTTCTGCGCTCCCGATTCAAGCGCTGCCAGCATTTCGTCCGATACGCTCGGCCGCTTCTGCTTGTAGTGGGCAACATAGAGCGGCTCCATCGCATCGAACGTCGCGAGAACGTCCGGAATCGTCACCTTGAACGAGTCCGGCGTGTAGCCCTTTGTTAGATCAACTACCGCGGCGAAGAACTGTGCCGCTAGCTTGGGCGAGACAATAACCAGCAGGTGACCTTTGCCACGATCGTCGTAAACATCAAGTTCCACACCAGGCCATACCTGCGCGTCCGTTCCGATGCGTGCCTGGATAGCCTGGAACTGAGAGAGATCAAAAACGTTGTGATTTGTGATCGCAACAACCCGGACTTCTGTCGATAGGATCGCGTCACAAAAGTCCTCCGGCGAAATCTCTCGCGTCTGCGCATCACCAGATTTGCATTTCCTAGTATGCGTGTGGATATCGATTTTCACAGATTGCATCTCCCCATACGAGTCTCAGGCGGTGTGTTGGAGTGCTGTGATTACTTGTGGCTCCCATACTGGTCACGGGTTTTGTTGTTCCGGTAAGTGCCGCCGCGATGCGAACTACCTTGCCCACCCGAATAAGTACCGCCGTGACTGACAGTGTGATGCCCTCCTCCATACGCAACGCGGCCGCCCCCACTACCTTTGGCAACAGCCAACGGCGCAGCGAACATGGCAATGGACCAGACCGCAAGCAGAAATGCTCTCTTCATGGTGTCCCCTTCTGTGAAAATTTCCCAACATGTGGCAAGACCGTGCATTGGTCGCACAGAAATTGACGCCTTGGGGCAGGGTTGTCCAAAGCGGCCCAAGCGGCAATCCCGCGTTCATGGGATGAGCACCTCACGCCCGCGCCGCCACTGCTCGACATCTTCCGCATCGCGCTCTAGTTCCACACCCAGCCTGTAGACAACGCGGAAGATGACGGCTTCTAGCAGCGGCGAGAGTCGCAATGGCCTTAAGCTGGGCGACTGGCCACGACGGTGGAGACTGTGCAGCACCAGTGATCGAAGCGTCCGCGCGGTTTTGGGTTCTGATGTGGCGCAGCGACCAAGTCCCTGAGGCGAAAATGATGTCTGCCAAAGAGATTCTGGAGTGCGCAGGTTCGAATCCTGCCGTCTTACTCTTGTTGCGGCTCTGCGCTATTGCGCGCTTAGGCGCTCCGCGATTTCGCGTGCGCCGAGTTCTCGCACAGTCGCAAGACTTTCGAGTTGTGCTGCCCGCGGACGTGCCTTGCCTTGTTCCCAGTGGTAGATCGTCTGCCCTGACACGCCAACCAGTTGCCCATAGCTCGCCGCGGACAGCCCAAGCTTTGCGCGATGTGCCGCCAACCTGGTTGGGCTGAATCGGCGCTTCGTGCTGGCTGCGGCTTCATCGGCCGAATCAGCCGCTGCGGCAGGGCGCGTCGCTCCCTTCGCAACACGGCGCAGTTCCTTCTCGAGCGCAACCACTTGGCGACGCAACTCAGCAATCGATGCGCGATGCGCGACCGATGCTTTCTTGAGCGTTTCGATCTCAGCGCGCACTTCTTTGCGAGCAACACGGGAGATTTCGGTTTTGAGGATCGAGGCGATGTTTGGCATGGGCACATTGTGCCGTTTCATTGCAGCGCTGAAGCTCTGCCGCCGGGCTTGCAATCGGACCGCACCAACCTCATCCATCGCGAAATCCGAGGCGGAGTGCATGAGCACCGGATAGCCATCTTCGCAACGTTCCTGTGTGATTTCTAGAACTCGCTACCCAATTGCTTTCCTTGTAGGCCCCCAGCCAAGCAACTAGACTGAACAGTGAGGGCACCCGCGATACTGGGGGCCGAGGAGCCTGCCATGTACAAGCGTGTTCTTGTCGCAACCGATGGCTCCGCGCTGTCGGAACAGGCGGTCGCAGCGGCCATCGACTTGGCCCTGCTGACCGGTGCCGAACTGGTGTGTGTCAATGTCACGCACCTTCTACCGTACGGCTATTTTGAAGGATCGATGGTGTTGAATCAGCGTGAAATCGAAGCCATGCAACAGCAGACGAATATGTCCGCGCAGCGCTTGGTCGACGCGGTCAAGACCGCTGCGCTCGCCAAGGGGGTGCGCGATGCACAAGCCATCGTCATAAAATCAAACCAAGTAGCCGAAGCCATCATCGCAACAGCCAAGAATCAGCAGTGCGATTTGATTGTGATGGCTTCGCACGGGCGACGCAGCCTCGCGCGATTGCTGCTGGGCAGCGAGACGCTGCATGTGCTGACGCACTCACACATTCCCGTACTGGTGTTGCGCTAGGAAGATCAACGCCAGTTGACGGGCACTTGCGCGTCGAGCCCGGTTCGACTCTGGTCGATCTGCATCGAGGACCAAGACCAGACGCGTAGATCCTGCATGAGATCAACGGACAAAGCCGTCGGGCTCGATCCCTCGACGGCGAGGATCGTTCGGACAGGAGACTGCAGATCGATCCATTCGAGAACTCCGCTCGTCTGCTAGTGCAATTCTCCAGGAGGACCAAATTCGACGAAGTGATTTGGCATCTCTACCACTTCATATCGACCAGTCTGTCGTCCATCAAGAACATCCTTTGGGATGGGATCTCGCAAAGTCATCTGGCCCGACACCCAGGAATGAGGCAACCGATCTATTCGAATCGTGCGAGTCGGTCTGGAAAATCCTTCCGACGGATATCCATCGATCCACTCGGGGACGATCCAGTATTGCCCATCGATGACCACAGTATCGATGATGACGAGACCCTCGCCTTCAATCGCTATCCACGATTTGGTGATCGCATGAACCATGGCTCCATGTCCCTGCTGAGTTGGGGGCTGGCGAGCTCCCAGAAGTACATCATCTACGTGATGATCAACAGCCAAGCGATAGTCCGAAGTACTGGCGAATGCCTACTCTCCCGAATCCAAGCGAGCCTCAAGCCAGGTCCTCACCTCCTTCATACCCCACTCGGCAGCTTCGGCCTCCGTCTCAAACGTCGGCTCCAACCATTGGAGGGGATGCTGATCCGGATGCGGTTCCACGCAATATGTCGCTGTCGCTGCCGCCGCAAAACGGCCGTCGGGCAATCTGATTCCACGGCTCTTGAGTTCCCATTTATCCATCGTGAACATCGTAGTCTCCGTCGTTCGAAAAACGAATTTCTTCCTGCTGCAAATTTGCGAGCGCTGTGTTTCTCAGATGTCCAAGCATTGAAGCAGACACTTGCATCGACCAGCCGTTGCCTCGGGCGACGCAAATTCTTGTAGCGCAGATCGAGAGTTCTCTGCACGTTTGAATCAGCGCTCGTGAAGAGCGGTTTGGAGCCACACGCGTTGAAGCTGCTTGGAGCACAAAACGCCTGCTTCGATAACGCCTCATCAAAAGCACGACGCACCTTTCCCTGCCCGATCACCAGAACATGTAACTCGCATCTTTGTGGCCTTAAACACGATTTTCATGCGATTTATATTATCATGCCACTGCCGTAACGATCCACCCCCTCACTTGCGGCATGACGCACGGCGAAACTGTTTGCTCTGGGCGTTGTGAGAGTCGGCTCGCCCAACGTAGGCGCTGTAGTTGCACTTCTCTTGAACACAGGTCGCACAGAGGTTGTGTGGGCGGTTCTACTTGTGTGAACCGGACCGCTGCGGGACTCTTCATTGGATCGCCATCAAATTGACAATGCCTTTCTCCCGCATCACCGGCACTGGCAGCTTTTTGCCTCCGCAACGCGTCACCAACGACGATCTGTCGGGCGAACTGGCATCACGTGATATCGAGACTTCGGATCAATGGATCGTCGAACGCACCGGCATTCGTGCGCGCCACTTCGCTGCACGCGATGTCGCCAGCAGCGACCTCGGGCTGGCGGCGGCGAGGAATGCACTGAAGGCTGCGAATCGCAGCGCCGACGATGTCGATCTGATCATCGTCGCCACATCGACGCCCGACATGGTGTTCCCGTCATCAGCCAGCATCCTGCAGCACAAGTTGGGCATCGCTGGATGCCCCGTGTTTGATGTGCAGGCCGTCTGCTGCGGTTTCATCTACGCGCTAACGGTCGCGGATGCCATGATCCGCACTGGTGCTGCGAAATGCGCTCTGGTGATCGGTGCTGAAGTGTTTTCGCGCATCCTGGATTTCAGTGACCGCACGACCTGCGTGCTGTTTGGCGACGGTGCGGGAGCCGTGGTGCTGGAGGCGAGCAACGAAGCCGGCATCCTCGCAAGTGATCTGCACGCCGATGGCAAGCACGTGGGGATACTGTGCGTTCCGGGTCACGTGTCGGGCGGAAATGTGCTGGGCAGGCCGCTGCTTGAGATGGACGGTCCGGCTGTATTCAAACTCGCCGTTCGCTTGCTCGAAGAGACGGCCCGCACGACGCTCGCCAAGGCAGCTAAGTCTGTCGCCGATGTTGATTGGCTCATCCCCCACCAGGCCAATATCCGGATCATGGAAGGCACCGCAAAAAAACTGCAAATGCCGCGCGAAAAATTGATCGTCACGCTGCCCGAACATGGGAATACCTCTGCGGCCTCGATTCCGCTCGCACTCGACCAGGCAAGACGCGACGGCAGGGTAAAGCTGGGGGACACGATCCTGCTCGAAGCGGTGGGCGGGGGTTTTACTTGGGGCTCGATTTTGCTGACCCTGTAGCACTGTTGGCACGCAAGGACTTCATCGAAACTCATGCTCCTTCTGGCCCGAAACTCGTCTGCACTGCCCTTATCGTCAGGTGCTGGACCATCGAGCCACGAACATATGGCTGAAGGTTACTAACGCTCTTTGCGCAAGAACATGCGCGAGATCGTCTGGATCGTTTGCTCGCGCGACGCAGCATCTCCCGCATGCAACTCGGCCATCGCGCCATGCATCATCTTCTGGGTAAGTCCGCGCGACATCACCTCGAGGACTGCGTCGACCGACTCGCCTTTGGCCAGCAACCTGCGCGCCCGCGCCATTTCTGCCGCGCACCATTTGTCGGCCTGCGTGTTCAGTTGCTGGATCAGCGGCACGATGCAGTTCCGACACAGTCAGTACCCGAAGGCCTTGCTCGCCACACGGCAGAGAAGCCCTCCATCTTCACCAAAACTTCCACCAAGGTCGTGAAGCCACGCCGCTTGTTCGGGTCTGCCCCGTACCAGACGCGCCATCAGTTCGTCGCTCACGACGTCGTATTTCCGCCTCGAAGGCGTCCGCAATCCCGGGTGCGATCTGATCCCCGTGCCGCGCGCGATCACGCCATTCACGCGCCAGATGCCTCAATCGTGCATCGTCAAGGGACTCGGAAGGGAGGTTGTCGTCTTGTTTCAAATCCCTGCTCTTACCGCGATGCGGAAGCATATTTCGCCACTCCAAGGCGCTGCCCCAAAAGCACGGCGATGCTGGAAGCAGGGCAAGCCCACCGTCTTGCCAAGTGAGGCCTCATTGCTGTCTGGCCCAGTCGAACGGGCATGGCCTGCATGCCTCGACTCAACGGCACAGACGTCTTTGTGGGGTACGACCGACGGCACGCGGTGTCCGATGCTCTTCTTTGGCGACAGAGCGATCAAGGCTTCTCGACCATCTCCTCTTCCTGCTCTGTGCCGCTGGGGACGAAGGTCACACCGTGGTGAGTCAGGTAGTCGCGGATCAGGCGTCGCACCACCTGTGAAGGTGTGACGTCCTGCCGTGCGCAAAGCGCTTCAAATGCTTTTTTCTTCGAGGGATCAACCAGCACCGTCAGGCGCGCAGTCTTGAGTTCCATAAGGTATCCCTATGCTAGTTTCATGATAATGATAGTATCATTCAGCGCAATCGAATTGCAAGCTGAGTGGGCACCCTGAGTGCCTGTTTGGCCGAGATCTTGGAGCTCTTCATTTGCATTGTTTCGTTGATTCATGCATGTCGCACGTGGCTTGTAAATTCAGGTCGCAGCAGCGCTCGGCTGAGCACCTTCGATTCGACGGGGAGGCATCGTACGTCCTAGCGCCCGAGGTTCGGGGCCATCAATGACGGCTCTCAATGCGGCTGTCTTCATATTGCTGCTGGGCGCTGCTGTTTGCCTGCTGCCCATGCGCAATGCCGTGCATGCCGGGACGGGGATATTTTCGCAGCTGATTGCCACGGCTTTTGTCTGGGCAGCGGCGGTTCCCATTCTGGCCGGAAGAGCGCCGGTGGTCGGCGAACTGGCATGGGCCTATCCGGTGGGCACGCTGAAGGTGCAACTGGACGCGCTCGGCGCCTTTTTTCTCGTCTGGTCGCTGCCGATGACCTTGCTAGGCAGCATCTATGCCGTCGGCTATCTGCGCCCCTATTTCAAATCGACGCGACACCTAGGGTTGCACTATGCGCTACTGAACCTGATTTCCCTGTCGTTCGTTCTGGTCTATACCGCGGACCATGCCCTGATATTCCTGCTGGGCTGGGAGACGGCGGCACTGGCTGCCTGGCTTCTCGTCATCTGGGACTACACGAATCAGAAGGTCCGCTTCGCCGGTTTCAACTATCTGGTGTCCACGCACATCGGGCTGATCTTCCTGGTCGCCGCGTTCATGATCCTGTACACGCATTCGGGCTCATGGGATCTCGGCAGTTTTGGGCGCTGGCTGCGAAACAACGCCGGGGCAGAACGCAACCTCGTCTTCCTGTTGCTGGTCACGAGCTTCGGCCTGAAGTCGGCGTTCTTTCCCTTTCACTCCTGGTTGCCGCGCGCCCATGCCGCCGCACCCGCGCACGTCTCCGCGCTGATGTCGGGGGTCATCCACAAGGCCGGTCTCTACGCGCTGGTGCGCTTCGTCTTCCTGATCGGTAGACCCGACGAGTGGATGGGCTGGTTTCTGATCGGTTTCTCCGCGCTGTCGGCGCTGATCGGCGCCCTGTACACGGTCGGCCAGCGGGACCTGAAACGCCTGCTGGGCTACTCCTCGACCGAGAACGTTGGTATCGCCGGCATCGGCTTCGGTGTCAGCTGCCTGGGACTGAGCTGGGGCAATGCCTCGCTCGTGGCCATCGGATTCACCGGCGGGTTGCTGCATCTGCTGAACCACGCGTTCTTCAAATGCCAGCTGTTCTACGCCGCCGGTGCTGTCTACCAGGCCACGCATACCGTCGACATGGAAAAACTGGGCGGGCTGTCCCGCCTGATGCCATGGACCTCGCTGAGCTTCATCCTCGGTGGTGTCGCGATTGCCGCGATGCCGCCGCTCAACGGCTTCACCAGCGAGTTCGTCATCTACTCGGGCCTGTTCACCGATGCGCCAATCGGGGTCTGGGCGAAGGTGGCACTCTGTGCCACTGGCGCGCTGCTGGCCTTCGTGGGCGCCGTGTCCGCGTTGAGCATCACGCGCGCCTTCGGCGTGGTCTTTCTTGGCACACCGCGCGATCGCAGCGTGCCATTGCCGACCGAGGTGAGTCGCTGGATGCTGGTTCCCATGGGGGTGCACGCAGCAGGTGTCATCGCGTTGGGGGTGATGCCGATACTGGGCTTCAAGCTGGTGCAGGGCCCCGCCGGCATCGCACTGAGAACCTTGCCCAACCCCGCTGGCAATGTCCTGCAATCCATCGCCACGACACTGACCTGGATCGGCGTGGTCTCCGGGGGACTCGTCCTGCTGGTCGAAGTGCTCATCTGGCTTCGGTCAAGAGTCGCATCTCCAACCGCCTCGAGCCACGTCACCTGGGGCTGTGGCTATGCTGCGCCGAACTCGCGCATGCAATACACCGGATCCAGCTTCTCGTCGGATTTCAGCGCACGATTTCGCAGTGTGATGGTGATGTTGCGGCGACAGAAGGCCCCAGCCGGCTACTTTCCGACCGAAAGCTACCTGATCACTGACTGTGTGGACGCCGTAGAGCGGCGACTGTTCTCCGTGATCGGTCACGGTGATGCCTCGGCGGGCGATCTCTCGAAGCGATTGCACGAAGATGATCCGCGCGTTGCCTTTGCGGCGGCCCTGATTGGCATCGTCGTGATCGCTGGGATTCTGGTGTTGGTGAGCGGGCCGCTGCAATGACGCTTGTGACGGGATTCGCGCACGCGCTCTTGGCGCTCGGCATGCCGGTGTTGATGGTCGGTCTCGTGAACCGGACCAAGGCGTTATGGGCAGGGCGCAAAGGCCCGCCGCTGATGCAGTTGGGGTGGGACCTGCTGCGACTCATGAGGAAACGCCCTGTGCTCAGCGCCGTGACCACGCCGCTGTTTCGCACTGGCGCCTGGGTGGTCCTGGCCGCATCCATGCTCGCAGCGATGATCGCGCCGAATCTCGGCCGATTCGCACCGCTCGAGTTCAACCACGACTTCGTCTTCTTTGCCTACACCCTCGCACTCGCGCGCATCTTTCTCATGCTGTCGGCCATGGACGTTGGCAGCGCCTTCGAAGGCATGGGAGCCGCCCGCGAAGCATCGTTCACCGCCTTCGTCGAACCCGCGCTTTTCCTGCTCATCGGCGCCGCCAGCGTCGTCACTGGTCACTCCAGCTTTGCGGGCCTGATTGGCCATCTGCACCAGGCCGAATCGTTTCGCTGGCTGGTCCTGCCTCTGATCGTGGTCCTGTTCATCCTGCTGCAAGCCGAGGCTTCACGGGTCCCCGTGGACGATCCGTCGACACACCTCGAATTGACGATGATTCACGAGGTGATGGTCCTCGACCACAGTGGGCCGGAACTGGCGGCGATGCAATACGCCGCAGCCCTGAAGATGACCATCTATGCAGGTCTTGTCGCTGCCCTGCTCAATCCTTTCGACCTGGCGACCGCGCCGCTGGCCTGCATACTCTTCTCGACATTCATCATGGCCGGTGTTGCCGTGGTGGTTGGGTGTGTCGAGTCACTGGTCGCACGCCTGCGCATGCGACTGGTGCCGCCATACCTGATGCTGGCATCGACGCTCGCGGCGCTGTGCCTGGGCGGCGCCGGCTGGCTGACGAGGCCCTGATGACGCTGCCACTGGTTATCTTTTTGGTTGCCACGGTCGCCCCAGTCTTCTTCAGCAAGATACGGTCCACGCCGGTCTGGCTCGCCATGCAAGCGCTGGCTCTGGGCTGGAGCAGCACCTCGCCGCAAGTACAGGTGTCGCCCCACGTACTCGTGGCTCTGCTGGAGGTCCTGCTCGTGCACGGCGTCATCGCCCCGCTCCTGTTGCGTCGCGCCATCCGTCTGCGCGTCGAACCGAACATGGATTTGATGCCGTCGAACCTCTTCACCTGGGCTATCGCCGTTGCGCTCATCGTCCTGGCATTCGAGTTCGGTGCACCGGCCATGTCCGACCGGCAGGCCTTCACGCTCGGCGTTGTCGGCGCAACGGTGGCCGTGGCCTTGCTGGTGCTTTCGACCAACAACTCACCGCCGGCGCAACTCGTGGCGGTCCTTTTCATGGAGAACGCACTGGCGCTGTTCGAGTCCTTACTCCCCGAGCCTTGGCCACTGCCTGTTCATGCCGCTCTGAGCGCCATCTACCTGCTCACAGCCGGTGTCGGCAGCTGGCTGGTTGGCGCACAAGAGCCGGGTGAAACGGGCGAGCCGAAGCTTCCCGCGAAGGAGCCTACATGAATAGCCCGCGCGTTGTTTTCGAATCGGGCCTGCTCGCACCAGGCGTTTCCAAGCCCGTGGAGCCTTTGGGGTCCGCAAGTCAGTTCCAGAAGACGCGCTATCCATGGATCGGCCCGGCGCTGGTTGCAGTCGCACTGGCCACCCTGGGTCTGTGGGTGACCGTCTTCGTGCGCACGCCGCTCGCGGAGCTTCCGCTCTATTTCGCGCAGCGTTATTTCGTTCTCGACGCCACTTCGCTGCTATTCCTGCTGGTGATCAACATCGTGTTCCTGGGCATCAGCGTCTACATGGCCTCCCGGGTCAGCACGTCGGCCACGCTGGCCACACGGATGCCGTCCCGGGCATCCCTCACGCTCGCCTTCATGGTGGCCATGAACCTTGGGGTGATGGCCAACAACCTGCTGCTGCTGTGGGCGTTCATCGAACTGACCACGTTGTGCGCAGCGCCGTTGGTCGCGCAGGGCAACGCAAAGTCTCCGCATCGGGTCGCCTGGCGCTACCTGCTGTACTCCAGCATGTCGCTCGCGCTGACTTTCCTGGGCATCATGTGTCTCACCCGCTCGGCATACCTGCAGGGCGTGGAGATCAATTTCGCACTCAGCGAAATGGCTGCGGCCATGCCACCCGTGGGCGATTCCTGGCGCCACCTCGGATTGGGGCTGATGTTGTTCGGCCTGGGCAGCAAGCTTGGCCTGGCGCCGCTGTACAGCTGGATGCCCGAGACCTACGAGGCCGCACCGACCAGCACGAGCGCGCTGCTCGCGGCCGTGCAGTTCAACATCAGCGTGGTCGCGGTCTTTCGAATTCTCCAAGTGTTCCATGTCCAGGATTCAGGCTTCGTGGCCTATCAGCTGTTGATCATGGGCTGTCTGTCGCTGACCGTGGCAGCGATCCAGGTGATGGCCGCGCACAGCTACAAGCGGTTGATCGCCTATGCATGCGTCAGTTCCTCCGGCGTGATCGCCATTGGTTTGTCGGTCGGCAGAACCGCCGCGTACGGGGTCCTGCTCTACATCGTCAGCAACGCCTTCGTCAAAGCCCTGCTGTTCCTCACCGCGGGACGGCTGCGAGCGGTCTATGGCACCAACGAAATCAAGGCGCTGAGCGGTGTGATCCGGGTGCTTCCTTTCTCCGGATTGCTGTTCGCCGTGGGCACTTTCGCGCTGCTGGGGTTCCCCCCGTTCGGCAGCTTCATGGCGGAGATGCTGATCCTGTCGGGCATCGTGCAATCGGGCAATCTGATCGCGTTCACCGTGATGTGCACGATGCTGACGATCATCTTTGTCGCGACGGGACGCTCGATTTTCCCGATGCTCTGGGGCCCCTCCAACCGACAGGTTCCGCCGACCGACGGGAGCTGGGTGACCGCGGCGCCCAAGCTGGGATTCGTCGTGGCCCTGGTCATGTTGGGTGTCTACACACCTGCGCCGGTCAGTCAGTTGCTGCGTCAGGTGGCGCAATCGATCGGGGGACAGTGATGGGGCCGATCAAGTCGCTGGCCATGATGCTCACCCGCGAGATGGCGCCCATCGGCTTGTCCACATGGGCGGACCAGTGCGCTCAAGCTTTAGATGCCGGCGATCGGTTAATCACGCTCTTCGGGCGTCCGGACGCGGGGGATCAGACCGTGGTGACGGCCGTTCTGATGGGTGAGGAGGAGCGACTGCATATCCTGCGCGGGCGTGGCAAGCGCCATGCATCGTTTCCATCGCTGACGCCCAGGTATCCCGCCGCGCAGATGTTCGAAAGGGAGCTGTGGGAGCAAACCGGATTGATCCCGGTCGGGCATCCCTGGCTCAAGCCAGTGCGCTACGAAGGCGACCACCAACAACACATGACCGAGTACCCCTTCTTCAAGGTACGCGGTCAGGAGATTCATGAGGTCGGGGTTGGACCGATCCATGCCAGCGTGATCGAGCCGGGGCATTTCCGGTTCATGTGCCATGGCGAACAGGTGCATCACCTGGAAATCCAGCTCGGCTACCAGCACCGCGGCGTCGAGGAGCTGCTCTTGCGCCGTCCGCCGCTCGCGCTCACGCCGTTGGTCGAGACCATCGTGGGAGACAGCAGCATCGCGTATGCCTGGGGCTACTGTGCCGCAGTGGAGGCACTGTCCAGTACCCAGATCTGCATGGAGTCCGACCTTGTCCGCGGCATCGCCCTCGAGTTGGAGCGCGTGGCCATGCACCTGGCCAGCCTGACGGGGCTGGCGACGGACATCGCGTTCCTGCAGGGCGGCGCCACCTATGGGCGATTGCGCACGGCGATCATCAACGCCTGCATGCGGATTTGCGGCAGCCGCTTCGGCCGCGGGTGGCTGCGCCCGGGCGGCGTCCGGTTCGGAATCACCGACGAACTTCGGCGAGACCTGCTCGCCACCATCGCGGCCTTTGCGAAAGACTTCGCTGAGGTCAACGACCTCATCCTCAGCGCACGCAGCGTGCAGTCTCGTTTTCGAGGAGTCGGCGTCGTGACCCATGAGGCGGCGCAAGACCTCGGACTCGTGGGTTTGGTGGGGCGCGCCAGCGGCGCCGCCGTCGACATGCGCGTCAGTTTGCCTGGACGGATCTACACCGCCCATCCCGTCGCGCGCTTGACGGAAGACACGGGGGACTGCTGGGCGCGGCTGAAACTGCGTATGCGCGAGATCGACGAATCGGTCCGATGGTTGAAGCAAGTGCTCCAAGCGCAAGACATCGACCTGAGAGCCCCTGCGCCCGCAGCGGTGGGAGCACTCTGGCCCGACACGCTCTGCGTCTCGGTGCGGGAGGGGGTCCGAGGCCCAGTGGTCCAGGTGCTGGAGACCGGTCCGGACGGGCGCCTGGTCCACTACAAGGTGCAGGACCCGTCGCTGCTGAACTGGTTCGGCCTTGCATTCGCCCTGCGCGACAACGAGATCTCGGACTTCCCCATCTGCAACAAGAGTTTTGATCTTTCCTATTGCGGGAACGATCTCTAGGAACATCGATGCTCAAGTCGATCGGCGTGAGGATCTCGCAGGGGACCCAGTACATCAAGGACCCTCGCCAGGCCAACCCCATCGGCTTCCGCGGCAAGCCCGCCATCGGCAGTGCCTCTTGCGACACAGGCTGCGGTGCCTGCGCGGCCGCGTGCCCGACCGAGGCGATCACGCTCGACCCGGTGCAGATCGATTTGGGGCGTTGCGTGATGTGCGGTGACTGCGCGCCCGCCTGCCCCAGTGGAAAGATATCGTTCACGAACGACTTCAAGCTGGCCTCGACCAATCGAGATGGATTGACCGTCAGCGCATCGCGACCGATGCCCGATCCCGTGAAGGTGTCCGAAGCACTGCGCAAGCGTTTTGGCCGCTCCCTCAAACTGAGATCCGTCTCGGCCGGCGGTTGCAACGGCTGCGAGCTCGAGGTCAATGCCCTCACCAACGTCAACTTCGACATCGCGCGCTACGGCATCGACATCGTGGCATCTCCTCGGCACGCGGACGGCCTGGTGCTGACGGGACCGATCACCCGCAACATGGCGGCAGCGCTGGAGTTGTGCTGGGACGGCATGCCCGATCCCAAGCTTGTGATCGCGGTCGGGATCTGCGCAATTTCAGGGAGCCCGTTCGAAGGGGCAGGAACCCTGGAGCGAGGCTTCCTTGATCGCTTCAAGCCGACGCTCTATGTGCCCGGCTGTCCGCCGCACCCGCTCACTTTCGTATGCGGCGTTCTTGATCTACTTGGCATCAGTAGCTGAGTTAGATCACGGGGTTCAGTCCAGTCGTCGACGACAACGGACTGCCGTGGGAAGGCGGATCCGACAGCATTGCGGGACGTCCGTGACGTTGAACTTCCTCAGGCGCTAGGTGCCAATGGCGCCAGCCTCATCGCTTCGTCCGGATGAATCCACCCAGGCAGCGCGCGCAGCAGACCCAGCCAGCGCTCAATATGAGGGTAGTCGGCCTCCGAAAACCCGGTCTGAGACAACCAGAAAAGGTAGGCGGAACATGAAATATCCGCAATCGTCGGCCCCGAAGGCAAAAGGAACTCAGTTCTTGAGAGCGCTTCGTCGAGCGTCTGCAAGTCTGCGAGAACCCGTTTGCGCAGGTACGCAAGAACATCGGGCGGCTGAGGCTCCCACAACAACGAAAAGCGCAGATTGGGCGCGCTGAAGCCGATGCGATTCGCCTCCCAGGAAAGCCACTCGAGGATCGCACGCCATTCGGCTTTATGGCCGCGGAAAGCGTTCGTGCGCTGGGCGAGATGCATCAGGATCGCGTTCGACTGGCAATGCGCGATGCCGTCATCGATCAGAACGGGAACTTCGCCGAACTTGCTGACAGCAACGAATGCCGCGGAGCGTTCCAATCTTGGCGTGCCGAGATCAACCCACTCATAGCTGTGGGGTGTCCCTGACATCAGGAGAAAAGACCTGACTTTGTACGAGTGACCCGAGTCGGTACTTCCATAGAGCAGCATGCATGCCTTCGCACTGTGTCGGTAAAGAAAACTGGCCCAGCTCCTCTGGGAATGCCAGTCAAGTCGAATTCCAAGCCATTTTTTCCTGAATTTGATTTCAAGCCGGAAGACCGGCCGAGGTCAGGCGCTCCGCGGCAAGTATCGACATCATCGGAGCATGATAATGTTATTATCATTGCAACGAAACATCAGACGCATTACATTTGCTTTTTATCGTGTTATGTGAAGTGCGCGGGTTAGCTGTGTGTCGAGTAATTGCGCGCCGCTGATCGGACTTTCATGAGGGACGGATTGCGACTGAAATCCAGTCGTCCCAACAGCTTGTCATCCGGCAGTGCTGAATAGGTGGTTGATTGGTGTTGGCGACCCATGCTCGCCGGGTGCGCAGGTGGTCAATGCTGGTGGAGAGCGTCGAAGGTGTCGTGATGTCTCAACAAATGTTCAACAAGTCCATAGCAGCCCGCCGCTCGCACCGCAGCCGTCACCTGAAGCTGGTGCAATTTCTGCCGCCATCCGGGAAGCCGAAGGTCTGTGCCGCCGTCTGGCGCGACGGTGACTATGTGCGTCTCGCCTCGCCGCTGATGCGCGCACACAACGGCGTGCGAGATCCAAGATCCTACGCACGGCAGTTCCCCGATGCCCTGGAGTCGATCGATGCCTTTGAAGAAACCATGACCTGGCTGGACGCAGTCTGCTATGCCGCCTCGGATCCCCGCGAGGTCGACACCGCCTGTCAACAACACCCTGAGTGGCGTTTGCACTGCCTGCGGTACGAAGGGAGCGATGCCAACCTGCTGGAGGTAGCAAGCCTCCTTCGAGCTTCCAAGACAGCCGGCTCTTTTCCGGAGACCATCATGCGCGATTGCCTGCACGAAATCATCCGGCAGATCCTGAAGAGCGATCCTGAAATGGCCACAAGCCAGATCGCTTCGACCTCTCCAGAAGGGGACGACATCGCAACGTTGGATATCGGGCCGAATCGCATCGTCATCGTCAACCTGCTCAGGAACGTCGTGCCCACGGACGTCGTGCGCCAGGGCGTTCTCGCGCACCACAGGATGACTGCACTGAACGATGCACGCAGTCAATGCCTGCTTGTGGTGCCGGACCTTGAACTCAACGCACCGATGTTCCTCACGCCGCGCGTGGTGATCACGAACATGGATGTTGACCACATCCGTGCTTCGTTGGCGCGCATGGCCCAGCGCTGAACCCGATTCCCCATCAGAAACCAAGAGCCGTTCTCACTCATGCCCGACAGCCTAGCCTCCGCTCGACACGTCAAACCCTTCGTCTACGAAACCGCTACTTCCAAGCTCCTTCATTTCTGCATCAGCAACATCCAGAGTCGCATGCGCATCAATGATCCCAACGCCTTGGCGCTCGAATACACGCGCACGATGATGGGCTTCCTGCTCTTCAAGCCTGACCCCCGGAGCATCGGGATGATCGGCTTGGGGGGCGGATCGCTGGCCAAGTTCTGCTATCACTATCTGAGCCGAACCCGAATCCAGATCGCCGAGATCAATCCGCATGTCATCGCATTGCGTGAAGAGTTTCACATTCCCCCTGATGATGCGCGATTCATGGTCTTTCAGGCCGATGGAGCGGACTTCGTGCATCGCGATCCCAGCCGCTTTGATGTCCTGATCGTGGATGGGTATGTCCTGGAAGGCCTGCCTGCCCAGCTGAGCTCCCAGGGTTTCTATGACGGCTGCTACGAGTCGCTCAAGCCCGATGGGATCATGGTGGTCAACCTGCAGCACGGGGACCCCGAGAGCGTCGACCACCTGATCCGGATCCGCCAGAGCTTCAATGAGTCCGTCCTTGTCGTCGAAGATGGCGAGGAGAGCCACAACATCGTGTTCGCGTGCAAAGGCAACGCTCTCGAGACGTATCGGCTCGGTGCAATTCGCAAGCCGCCCAACCTCGATCCTTTCGCCGCCAGCCAACTGCTGGCGGGGTTTGCACTGATCACGTCCGCGCTGAAAGACCAGCGAAGCTAGGCCTTCCTGAATCGCATGGTATTCATATACCATGTGTTGAAGATACCCTTTGGATTTCAACGCGATGCTGAGGATCCATGGAACTCGAAGTTGCATGCCAGCCTTTTCGCCAAACCTCACGGTCGGTGAAAGGCGTCCTCTCGTAGCGCGCTGACCTCCAAAGTCCCCAGCGATGACCAGCCTGCCTTCTCTCGCGCAATGGCTCTGGCTGGACTGGATACTCGTTGTTGCGTTGGCCTGGCTCCTCCTTGGCATCGCTGGCGTATTTGCGCTGCATCGACTCGGCTTGGTGTCCCGGTGGCTCTTTCCTGTTAGCGCGTTGCTCGGACTGGCACTTTTCAGCTTGGCTCTGGGCGCACTCCTTGACTCCCCGGAGGTCGCCGTCCTGCCCATCGGACTGCCGACACTGCCGTTTCATCTGCGCTTGGACAGCCTGTCCGCTTATTTCCTGATGGTGGTTGGAGGCGCCTCGGCCGGCATCTCCGCATTTGCAGCCGGCTACTTCCGAAAGGGCGAAGGCACGCCCCCCGGATTGCTGTGCCTGGAGTACCACGTTTTCCTGGTCAGCATGGTGGGCGTGATCCTCGCCGACGACGCGTATTCATTCATGGTGATGTGGGAAACGATGGCACTGTCGTCGTTCTTCCTGGTGACCGCGAACCACCGACTGGCCGAAGTACGTAGCGCCGGCTATCTCTACATCACAATGGCGAGAATCGGTGCCATCGCCGTCCTGCTGTGCTTCGGCGTGTTGCAGGCCAACACGGGCGATTACACCTTCGCCAACATGCGCGCCCAGACATTGCCGCCGTTCTGGGCCTCGGCCGGTTTCCTGCTGGCGGTGTTCGGGTTCGGTGCCAAGGCCGGCATCCTGCCGCTGCATGTCTGGCTGCCTGAAGCCCACCCTGCCGCGCCATCCCCCGTTTCGGCCATGATGAGCGGCGTCATGCTCAACACGGCCGTCTACGGCCTGTTGCGCGTTTCATTCGATCTGCTGAACACACACCTGTGGTGGTGGGGTGGTCTGCTGCTGGCGATCGGTCTGGCGACCGCGTTGTTCGGCGTCGTCTTCGCCGCGGTGCAGGTCGATATGAAGCGGCTGCTGGCCTATTCGTCGATCGAGAACATGGGCTTGCTGTTCGTCGGCATGGGCCTGACATTGATATTTTCAGCCTACGGCATGAAGCCGATGGCCGCGCTCGCGTTGACGGCGACCCTCTATCACGTCGCAAGCCACGCTTTCTTCAAGAGCCTGCTCTTTCTTGGCGCCGGCAGCGTGCTTCATGCCACTTCCGAAAGAAATCTCGGCAAGCTGGGGGGACTGATCCGGACCATGCCCTGGGTCGCCTGGCTCACGCTGCTGGGCGTGCTGACCAGCGCGGGTCTGCCGCCGCTGGGCGGGTTCGTGTCGGAGTGGCTGCTGCTGCAGAGTTTCCTTTTCACACCTGGACTGCCAGTGCCGCTGCTGACCATGCTCATTCCGGTGGTTGCCGCGCTCATCGTCCTGGTGGCCGCGCTGGCCGGCTACACGATGGTCAAGTTCTTTGGCGTGATCTTCCTGGGTCAGCCACGCGAAGAGAAACTCGCCGATGCCCATGATGCCGGCCGCTGGGAGCGTATCGGCATGGTGTGGCTGGCGCTCGGCTGTGTCGCGCTTGGGTTGCTGCCGACATGGTTCATTCAGTTGATCGATCCGGTGACGCGACAGCTTGTTGCATCGGGCCTTGGCGTCAAGGCATCTGCCAACGGTTGGCTGTTGGCGCCGAACAGTCTTGAGCAGGCCAGCTATGGTCCTGTGATCTTCCTGCTGGGCATCCTGGGAAGCTTTGCGCTCGCTTTCCTGCTCGTGCGCGGCCTATACCACGGGCGTGTGCGGCGCAGCCCGCCCTGGGCCTGCGGCTTTCCGTGGGGGACCGCACGCATGCAGGACACCGCCGAGGGCTTCGGCCAGCCGATCCGCCAGATCTTCGAACCGTTCTTCCTGATGCGACGCGATCTGCCCACGCCTTTCGACGCGAAGCCGCGCTATCGCGTGACGGTAGAGGATCATTTCTGGCGCTGGCTCTATGTGCCCATCGCCGACGTCGCGGCGTATCTCGCACGGCTGGTCGGCTTGATGCAGCAGGGACGAATCTCGGTGTACCTTCTGTACAGCTTCCTGACACTCGTGGCCACGCTGCTCGTGGTCATGCGATGAGATCGCCATGAGCCTCACGGGTTTCCTGTCGCAGTTGCTGGAGATCGTCATTGCGATCGCACTGGCCCCCTTGCTCACAGGCTGGGTCAACCTGTGGCGCGCATGGTTCCAGAACAAGTCTGCACCCAGCCTCTGGCAGCCCTACCGCATGCTGCACAAGTTGTTCAACAAGGAGTCGGTGATTGCCGACCATGCGTCGCGACTGTTTCGCATCGCGCCCTACGTGATGTTCGGATGCATGGTGCTGGCCTGCGCGATCATTCCCACGCTGTCGACCGACCTGCCGCTGGCACCGGCCGCCGACGCGATAGCGCTGGTTGGCCTGTTCGCCTTGGCGCGGGTATTCGTCTCGCTGGCGGCCATGGACATCGGCACTGCGTTCGGCACCATGGGTGCGCGGCGCGAAATGCTGGTCGGGTTCCTTGCCGAACCTGCGCTGCTGATGGTGTTGTTCTCGGCCTCGCTGATTTCCCAATCGACATCACTCACGACCATTGTCGAGACACTGGCGCATCGCGAACTCGCGATCTATCCCGGGCTCGCCTTTGCTGGTGTTGCATTCACGATGGTGTCACTGGCAGAGAACGCGCGCGTGCCGGTCGACAACCCGGCCACGCACCTGGAGCTGACCATGATCCACGAGGCGCTCATCCTCGAGTACTCGGGCCGGCATCTGGCATTGGTCGAATGGGCGGCCAGCCTGAAGCTCTTCGCTTACTCGTGCATCGGCTTGGCTTTGTTTCTTCCGTGGGGCGTTGCCGAAGCCCAGGCCCCGCTGGAGATGCTGCTGGCCCTACCGGCGTTGGTGGTCAAGCTTGCCGTGGGTGGGTTTCTGCTGGCCGTGCTGGAGACGGCAAGTGCCAAGATGCGCATCTTCCGCGTTCCCGAGTTCCTGGCCACCGCCTTCCTGCTGGCGGTGATCGGCATGCTCGTGCACCTGCTGCTCAACCGTTGACATGAGCAGCAGCATCCTGGCCCAACTCGTCAACCTGCTCGGCGCGGTGCTGTTGATGCTCGCATTCGCGATGCTCTCGCAGCGGCGCATCCTCACGCTGATACACCTGTTCACGATGCAGGGCGCCACGCTGGCGCTTGCAACCGCTGTGGTCGGGTATGTGACTCATCAGCACCACTTGTACCTTTCGGCGGGTCTGACTTTGGTGCTCAAAGTGCTGTTGATCCCGTACCTGCTGCACCGGGTCATCGCCCGCCTCAACATCCGCGGGGACATCGAAACACTGATCAAAATTCCGACCACGATGCTCATCGGCATCGGGGTCGTGATCTTTGCGTTCAATCTGGCGATCCCCATCTCCCAGCTGTCGTCGGCAGTGGCACGCGGTACGTTGGGCATCGCGCTGGCCTGCGTGCTGTTGTCGTTCCTGATGATGATCACGCGCGCAAAGGCGGTTCCGCAGGTGGTCGGCTTCCTCGCGATGGAGAACGGTCTCTTCTTTGCTGCCACATCAGCCACCTACGGCATGCCGATGGTGGTTGAGTTCGGTATCGCACTGGATGTGCTGATCGGCGTGCTGATCCTGGGTGTCTTCATGTTCCAAATTCGGGAGCAGTTCGACAGCCTGGACATCCGCCATCTCGAAAAGCTGAAGGAAGACTAAGTTGCTTGCACTGGCCTTCCTCCTCGCAACCCCGCTGGCCGGAGGGCTGGTCTTGGCGCTGGTCGGCCATCGCGACAATGCGCGCGACGTCAACGTCGGCTTCAGCCTGGGGACCTTCATTGCCGCCTGTGCACTCACGGTGCAGATCATCGAGAACGGGCCAATGCTCGCGTGGGACCGCGAGTTCCACATCGATCCGCTGAATGTCTTTCTCGTCGCTCTGACCGCGCTTGTTGGCTTGACCACCGCCATCTTCTCGCGCCCCTACATGCGCGTGGAGCGCGACCACGGCAAGATGACGCCGTCGCGCATGCGTCTCTACCACAGCATGTACCAGTTGTTCAGCTTCACGATGCTGCTGGCGCTGACGACCAACAACATGGGCATCATTTGGGTCGCCATGGAGGCCGCCACACTGACCACCGTTCTGCTGGTCAGTGTGTATCGCACCGCCGCCAGCCTTGAAGCCGCATGGAAGTACTTCATCCTGTGCGGCGTGGGCATCGCCCAGGCCTTGTTCGGCACAGTGCTGCTCTACATGGCAGCTGAGAAGGTGATTGGCCCGGAGGGCGGCGCCTTGCTCTGGACCAACCTCGATGCGGTGAAGGAAAAGCTCGACCCGAACATCATCACGCTGGCGTTCGCGTTCCTTTTCATCGGCTACGGTACCAAGGTCGGACTGGTGCCTGTCCATAACTGGCTGCCGGACGCGCATGCCGAAGGCCCGACGCCGGTGTCGGCGGTGCTGTCGGGCCTGCTGCTGAACGTCGCGCTCTACGCGATCCTGCGCTGCAAGGTGCTGACCGATGGCGCACTGCACAACGCTCTGGCTGGGCGACTGATGATGGGCTTCGGCCTGTTGTCGGTGGTCGCGGCGGTGTTTTTCCTGATCCGGCAGAAGGACGTGAAACGCATGTTCGCCTACTCGTCGATCGAACACATGGGGATGATGACCTTCGCCTTCGGCATGGGTGGCCCGATCGCCAATTACGCCGGGCTGCTGCACATGACAGTGCATTCGCTGATCAAGTCCGCAATCTTCTTTGCAGTCGGCCATGCCACGCAGAAGGCCGGTACCCAGGTGATGGAGAACATCCGTGGGCTCATCAAGGTCAGTCCGACGGTCGCCCGGGGATTGATGCTCGGATCACTTGCCATCCTTGGCATGCCGCCGTTCGGGGTCTTCGCCAGCGAGTTTCTGATCGTCACGACCGCAATGCGTGAGCAGCCCTGGGCAACCCCCTTCCTGCTGATCGCCTTGGGATTGGCATTTGCATCCGTCTTCAGTCGGATCCAGCCGATGGTGTTTGGTGAGACCAATGTCAAGCCCTTGGCACACCCACCAGCCTTGGTTCCAGTATTCATACATCTGGCGCTGGGCCTGATGCTCGGCCTTTACATTCCACCCTATCTCAACGCGTGGTACGTCCAGGCCGCGGCGATGCTGGGGAACTGATCACATGCCGTGCTCAGAACTCGGACTTGAACTGCGGCGGCTGCCGACGCCAGTGCCCATTTGGCATGGACGGGTACACCAAGATGCCTGGAGCGCTGCCGCGCGCAGCATCGCGGATACAGGTGGGCGCCTAGTCTCGGTCTGGGGCGTCGATCGCAGTGCGTCCGGGGAAATGATGACGGTGTGTGCCGCATATGCCATCCCCGAAGGGCTGGTCTGGCTTGAACTTCGGCTGGAAGATGCTACGCAAAGATTCCCCGACCTGGCAGATGCGTTCCCTTGCGCGGAGCGCATGCAACGCGCCGTCGCAGACCTGTCAGGCATTCGCGCCGAAGGCCACCGCGACGATCGTCCCTGGCTTGACCACCGGGTGTGGTCAGCCGGACCACCGCCCCTTCAACCAACTGCTCTGTCCCAGCGAGCCGCCGGGGGCGCGCTTCCCGCCGACTACCCCTTTGTGCGCGTCGACGGTGACGGAGTACATGAGATTGCAGTCGGACCCGTACATGCCGGCATCATCGAACCCGGCCACTTTCGCTTTTCCGTGGTGGGCGAGAAAGTGCTCAGGCTCGAGCAGCACCTCGGGTACACGCACAAGGGTATCGAGCGTCGATTCACGGAGCTGATGCCGCTTGAGGGCCATCGCCTCGCGGGACGCATCTCTGGCGACACGACGGTGGCCTATGCCTGGGCCTACTGCATGGCGCTCGAATCGGCCTGGGGTTGCGAGATTCCGGAGCGCGCCAGTTGGCTGCGTGCGCTGATGCTCGAACGAGAGCGCGTCGCCAACCATTTGGGCGACCTTGGTGCTCTGGCCAATGACGCGGCGCTCACCTTCGGCCTGGCACAGTTCTCTCGCTTGCGCGAAGACTGGTTGCGCCTGTCCAGAGAGATCTTCGGTCATCGCCTGATGATGGATGCCGTCATGCCAGGCGGGGTGGCTGTCGATCTGACGCCAACCATGCAGGAGCGCCTGCGGTCGCAGTGCGATGCGGTCGAGCAAGAGGTGCGCGCGCTCGGACGTGTGTACGACGAGCATGCGGGCCTGCAGGACCGTTTTGTCGGAGCCGGGCGGGTAACGCCCCAGTTGGCGGCCCAACTCGGCCTCACGGGTCTGGCAGGGCGCGCCAGCGGACAAGCGGCAGATCTGCGCTGCGACTTCCCATGCTCGCCCTACGATCGGCTGGAAGTCGTCATCGCGACGCACCAGGATGGCGATGTCGCGGCGCGCGTGGCAGTACGGTTCGATGAGGTGTTCGAGTCGTTGCGGCTCATCCGTGTCATTTGCACCGGCATGCCGGGCGGCGCCGCTCAGATCGAAGTGCAGCCCCGGACTTCGGCATCGCTGGGGGCGGGCTGGGTCGAAGGATGGCGGGGCGAGGTTTTTGTTGCGCTGGAGATCGGGGGAAATGGTCGCATCGTGCGATGCCATTGCCATGATCCATCCTGGCAGAACTGGCCGGTGCTCGAACACGCCATCATCGGCAACATCGTTCCAGACTTCCCGCTGATCAACAAATCCTTCAACCTGAGCTACTCGGGGCACGACCTCTGATGTGGCACATCCTCAAACAGATCGTACGCACCGGCATCGTCACCGAGCCGGCGCCCCAGGTTGACGATGGTGAGTACGCCGCGGTAGATCGCATTCATCGCGACATGCTCGCCATCCTTGGTCAGGCGCTGACGATCCGTGCAGTCGATGCCGGCTCATGCAATGGCTGCGAACTTGAGATTCACGCACTCAACAATCCTTACTACAACATCGAAGGACTCGGCATCAAGTTCGTCGCCAGTCCGCGTCACGCCGACATGCTGCTGGTGACTGGGCCGGTGTCGCGCAACATGGAAGAAGCGTTACGGCGCACGTACGATGCCGTACCGGAACCGAAGCTGGTGGTCGCCGTTGGCGATTGCGGCTGTACCGGCGGCATCTTTGGCGAGAGCTATGCCAGCTGCGGCAGAGTATCGAACGTGATTCCCGTCGACGTGGTGGTGCCCGGCTGCCCCCCACCTCCGGTCGACATCCTGCGCGGGGTTCTCAGTGCGGTGAGGCGACGACAGTCAAATTCTGGTTAGTAGCAGCCGTCCTTACCATCCGGCGGCAGGAGATTGCCTCTTCAGGAGAAGCGCTGTCTCTCGCCACTTGAAGCAGAACAATTCATGCCTTAGGATGAGAGGCCTTTCGCACTACATATGGAGGTGCTCATGCCCATGGGACTTCTGAACGATCTTGCGATCCGAGACCTGCCGTGCAGGTTACTCAGTGCCGTTGAAATTGACAAACTGGCGGTTCTGCGAA
This sequence comes from Variovorax multivorans, assembly GCF_051216835.1. Lineage (NCBI taxonomy): Bacteria > Pseudomonadati > Pseudomonadota > Betaproteobacteria > Burkholderiales > Comamonadaceae > Variovorax > Variovorax multivorans. Next base: position 12,858 of record NZ_JBPJZL010000016.1, on the reverse strand, counting down.
CGGAAGAGTTGGTGGCGGCGTTCATTCCGTCGTCTAGGCGACTGCCCACCGGTGAGCGCGTCTACGAACCAGCGATAGCAACGGCCGTTACGGCAAAGGGGCGCAAGGCGCTGGGAATGTAATGCCGGCAGACCTCGCCGAGCAGTGAGGACGGCAGCTCGCCTCCCGCACGCGGCGAGGCGCCTACAGCCGAAGAAGTTCGCCGGGCTTCAATTCGGGCAAAGTGCCGCGACCTTCTCGCCACGCCATGACTGCCTCGGCGTATTGCTCGCTGCAATCCCGTAAGGGGCGGTACTTCTCGGCTCTGGCCTCATCATCCAATTCCGCGAACAGCCAGACGGAGCCGCCAGCCGTGCTGCATTCCTTGGCGAGGCGGCGAAGCCCCTCGTCCCGCTCCGGCCCTGTAGGCAGGGTGTAGATGGATCTGTCAAGTTGCACGCAGTCCAGCGCGGCAAACAGGTGCTCGATGTGCTGGGAGACAGATGCCTTTCCCTCAGGGCGCTGAACGATCAGAAGCATAAGACGCGATAAATTGGTATTTGGGCAATCAATACGATGCGGAGACTTCATTTTTTTCGGAGCATCGGTTCGGAGCTGTCGCTGACGAAGCGACGTGTACAACACCATCCGCTGCCCTCTCTTGATCCAGATCAATAAAGCTGGCGGGTACTGTCGCTCGTGATTTGTGCTTGACCATTTCTCGCGTGTACATAGTCTGACGACCAAGCTCCCCGTGCACTCATCAGCGAGACCGGGGTGAGCGAGTCGAACCGCACTCAGCGGATTTCACGGCAGGTGGTTCGATGCATGCCGGCACCCTGGCTGGCGCCTTGATCCGCAGTTGCTTGTTGACGTTCTTGCGCCCGTACACAACCTCAATGTCAGACTGCGACACGCCAAACTCGCCTGCCAGGAAGCGAACCATGTGGTCTGTCGCTCGCCCCACGCGCGGAGCGGCTGTCACGCTGACCTTCAATTGATTGCCCTTGACTTTCCCGATAGCATCTTTCGACGCGCCGGGCGTTCCCAGGATATTGAGGACCAGCACATCCTCTTCCCATCTGTAGAACGAGTTCATCTTCAAGCGTCGATTGCGCGCCGTTTCAGGTGCCGCGGCTGTCGTTGAAAGCGTCACAGGTGTGCTACCCAACGGTGACCCTTGTGCACAGCAAGTCGGCCTCTACTGCCAGTTCTGCGCTCACGAAGCCGCTTCCCCTGAACTTGAAGACCTCGGCCCTCCTGCGTACCAACTGCACGTCCATCACCAATTGATCGCCAGGTTCGACCGGCCTCCTGAACCGAGCGGCGTCGATTCCCCCGAAGTAGTACACCTTCGTGTCGTCAGGTGTCTCGTCAAAGGTCTCGAATGCGAGCAGCGCGGCCGTCTGCGCCAGGGCTTCAAGCAAAAGTACACCGGGCATCACCGGGCGATGCGGGAAATGACCTTGGAACGGTGCTTCATTGATCGTGACGTTCTTCAGCGCCTTGATCCGATGCCCTTTCTCCAACTTCACCACGCGATCCACCAAGAGGAATGGGTAGCGGTGAGGAAGCCTCTTGAGAATGTCGTAGATATCCAGTTCCACACAAGCTCCTCAAAGAAGGGGAATACGGGCGAGCCTGCGGAGGTTGCTACGTGGGTTCATCCGACGCAGAGGAGAGCCCCCGCGGGCGCTGAATTTTGCTCGCCCTGTGCAGCTACGTTGGCGGCCGCTCGACTCACTCCGCGCACGCCTCGCCACGGCGTGCCGAACCGCCGCGTCCTCGGCATGTCATTTACGGGAATCGAAGTCACAAGCATCGCCTTTGGGTGCCACAGCACACGCCCGGATGACAGTCGAAGGCCATCCTCGGGAGTCAAACATGATAATGAAATGATAATTGCAATTATATACAATGAAAACTATATTTGCGCCACCCCTTGGAGCCGAGTGTTCTTCACGTCTGTCCACCGCACATGCGCGCGCATATTCCTCGAGCACTCGTCCAATTGCTCTTTTCCCGAAAGACGGATCGCCAGCTGGCAGGCACCCTCGCGTTTCTGAGCGGGGCGATCAACGTGGGCGGATTTCTCGCAGTGCAGCGGTACACATCCAACATGACCGGGACTGTGTCCACCATTTCCGACGACCTGGCATCGGGCCATCTCGACTGGGCGCTCGCCAGCGTCGCATTGCTCGCCATGTTCATGTTTGGGGCGGCCGCGACAGGTGCACTGATCGCTCGGGCGCGTCGCTTGCATCTTCATTGGGAGCTTGCGCACCCACTTTTGCTGGAAGCTACTCTGCTTTTGCTGTTCGGTTTGCTCGGCGGCTGTCGCGACTTTCTGGGCGAATGGTTTGTTCCGTCTGCCACGTTGCTTCTGTGTTTTGGCATGGGACTTCAGAACGCGATCGTCAGCAATATTTCGAGGACCGAGATTCGGACAACACACATGACGAGCGTCCTCACCGATCTCGGTGTCGAACTCGGCCGATGGATTCACGGCAACCCAGCGAGAGGAGCCCACAGCCAGGATGCTGCAAGGACCGATTTCAGGAAGCTGGCGCTTTACGCAACGATCCTTGCCCTGTTCGTGGCAGGCAGCGTCATTGGCGCCATTGCGTTCACAACCGTCGGCTTTGTGACGACGCTCCCCTTTGCCGCGGTGCTCATCGTATTGGCTATGCCTTCGATGCTGCAAGACCTCTGGTCCATGGAGGACGATTCGCGAGGGGATGTGCCGTGACAGCTGTTGGGGGATTAGATCCCGCATCCAATCGACACATCAAGCTTCTGCGTTATCAGCCCCGGGCTGGAGGGGCGAGCCGTCCTTTCGGCGCGATCTGGAAACAGGGCAACCAGATCCGATGGATATCGCCGCTCATGGGAGAGCAGGACGATGCGGTGGACGCGAAGCTCTTTGTCGACTGGTTCCCGGAGGCTACATGCGACCTTGACCAGTTTGCAGCCGCCGTAGCTTGGCTGCAGTTGGTTTGCAGCCAGGCGCGCGAGCTACCGGACGTTGCGCAAGCTTGCAGAACCGAAGAAGCCCTTGGCTTGAGTTGCATCCGATACGCGGGTCCGAAAGACGGTGCGGACCTCGCCGCTCTGCTGGACGGAGGCAGTCAGGCTCGGTTACCGGATACCGAAATGCTTCGGGCCATCGTGACCCTGACCCTGAAGCACCTCGTCCAAGAGCACCCCGTATTGAAGGACCTTGCCCTCGAAGTGATCGCCGAGGGCTCTGCCGAATGCGCGCGAATGGCTCTCCCTGATGGCAGGCTCGTACGGATCTACCTTGATCGCGAAACCAGAGCGGGCCAAGTAATCCCGCAATTGCTCGCGGAGAGTGACCGGCTTTTTCGCCGGCGGCTGGATTCGGAGGTTTCTTTTTTCGTGTTCGCCCAACTCAAGAGTGCCCTGCCTCTCAGGCTCTCTGCCAATGTGCTCGCAACCGGCATGCGGCTGCCGCATATCGCCAATGGATTGGTTCGTCTCGTTTGGTCTACGCCTCTGTCGTCATGAGCCCGATCAACAGATTCCGGGCACCGTTGCCCTCTCGCGACTGGCCGCGACGCCGGCCCCTCAAATCCCCTGGACAGAAACGTCATGACTCGCCTCGCTGATCTATTTCGAATTGCCGCCCTCGAGTACCACGAGTTTCCCGTTCCCGGCAAGATCGCCATCGCAGCGACCAAGCAGATGGTCAACCAGCGCGACCTGTCGCTGGCCTACTCGCCCGGCGTGGCCGCGCCCTGCGAGGAAATCGTCAAGGACCCGGCCAACGCCTTCAAGTACACGTCGCGCGGCAACCTGGTCGGCGTGATCAGCAACGGCACCGCGGTGCTGGGCCTGGGCGACATCGGCCCGCTGGCTTCCAAGCCGGTCATGGAAGGCAAGGGCGTTCTCTTCAAGAAGTTTGCCGGTGTCGACGTGTTCGACATCGAGATCGACGAGAAGGATCCGGTCAAGCTGGTCGAGATCATTGCCGCGCTGGAACCGACTTTCGGTGCCATCAACCTCGAAGATATCAAGGCCCCGGACTGCTTCTACGTCGAGCGCGAGCTGCGCAAGCGCATGAAGATCCCGGTGTTCCACGACGACCAGCACGGCACGGCCATCACGGTGGCGGCCGCCATGCTCAACGGCCTGAAGGTGGCGGGCAAGAACATCGCCGAAGTGAAGCTGGTGACCTCGGGCGCGGGCGCCGCGGCGCTGGCCTGCCTGAACCTGCTGCTCAAGGTGGGCCTGAAGCGCGAGAACGTGTTCGTCACCGACCTGGCCGGCGTGGTCTACGAAGGCCGCGAAGAGCTGATGGACGACGACAAGCGCCAGTACATGCAGAAAACCGACCTGCGCAAGCTGTCGGAAGTGATCGTGGGTGCCGACGTGTTCCTGGGCCTGTCGGCCGGCGGCGTGCTCAAGCCCGAGATGGTGGCAAAGATGGCGGCCAAGCCGGTGATCTTCGCGCTGGCCAACCCGAACCCCGAGATCGCCCCTGAAGACGCCCATGCGGTGCGCTCCGACGTGATCATGGCCACGGGCCGCACCGACTACCCGAACCAGGTCAACAACGTCCTGTGCTTCCCGTACATCTTCCGCGGCGCGCTCGATTGCGGCGCGACCACGATCACCGACGAGATGGAAATCGCCGCGGTGCGCGCCATTGCCGAGTTGGCGCAAGCCGAGCAGAGCGAGCGCGTGGCAGCCGCCTACGTCGGTGAAAAGCTGTCCTTCGGACCGGAGTACCTGGTCCCAAAGCCGTTTGATCCGCGTCTCATGATCAAAATCGCGATGGCCGTGGCCCAAGCCGCCGCCGATAGCGGCGTTGCCAGCCGTCCGATCAAGGACATGGACGCCTACCGCGACAAGCTGCAGAGCTTTGTCTACGCCTCGGGCACGACGATGAAGCCTATCTTCGACGCGGCCAAGCGGGCGAGCAAGAAGCGCGTGGCCTACTGCGAAGGCGAGGAAGAACGCGTGCTGCGCGCCGCGCAGATCGTGGTCGACGAAGGCATCGCGCGCCCGACGCTGATCGGCCGCCCGGCCGTCATCGCGCAGCGCATCGAGAAGTTCGGTCTCCGCCTGAAGGAAGAGCTGGACTACGACATCGTCAACGTCGAGCAGGACCACCGCTACCGCGACTTCTGGCAGACCTACCACCGCATGACCGAGCGCAAGGGCCAGACGGTGCAAACCGCCAAGATCGAGATGCGCCGCCGCCTCACGCTGATCGGCGCGATGCTGCTGCACAAGGACGAGGTCGACGGCATGCTCTGTGGTACCTGGGGCAACACCGCGTTGCACCTGCATTACATCGATCAGGTAATTGGCAAGCATCCAGGCGCATCTACTTACGCCTGCATGAACGGCCTGCTACTGCCCGACCGCCAGGTGTTCCTGGTCGACACGCACGTCAACTACGACCCCTCGCCCGAGGAACTGGCCGAGATCACGAGCATGGCGGCCGAGGAAATGATGCGTTTCGGCCTGAAGCCGAAGGCCGCGCTGCTGTCGCACTCCAACTTCGGCACCAGCAACGAGCCCAGCGCCATCAAGATGCGCAAGACGCTCGACCTGCTGCGCGTGCAGGCGCCCTGGCTCGAAGTCGACGGCGAAATGCAAGGCGACATTGCGCTTGACGGGGCCCAGCGTGCCACTGCGATGCCACGCAGTGTGCTGGCGGGCGACGCCAACCTGCTGGTGTTCCCCAATATTGACGCGGCCAACATTTCATACAGCTTGATGAAAACAGCCTCCAGTGGCGGCATCACCATCGGTCCCATCCTGCTGGGGGCGGCACGACCTATTCATATCCTGACGCCGTCCGCAACGGTGCGCGGGATCTTCAACATGACAGCCTTGACTACCGCCGAGATCAATAGCGCGAAGTAGCCTTCGCCTGATTCAAATACCGCATCTCACAATTTCCATTTTCTCTGAATCCTCGATGCCAGATCGCCTTGAATGCCGTAAGCACCCGCGCCCCTTCGTAGACAAATCGCTGAGCTCGAAGACGCTGCATTTTTCGATTTGCGACGTTCAAAGCAGAATGCTGATCGATCGGCCGAACGACCTCATGCTGGCATACACGCGGCTCATGATGGGATTTCTGCTGTTCTCCCCCAATCCCCGCCACATCGCAATGGTCGGATTGGGTGGTGGATCGCTGGCGAAATTCTGCTACCGACATCTGCCCGATACGCGCATTCAGGTGCTAGAGATCAACCCCTACGTGATAGCACTGCGAAACGAGTTCGCAGTGCCTCGGGACGATCACCGATTCAACGTCCGAAAAGAGGATGCCGCTGACTATGTTCGTACAGCCCCGTATCGCTTCGATGCGATCATGGCCGATGGATTCGATGCCAATGGCGTGCCGCCGAATTTGTCCTCGCAGTCCTTCTATGACAACTGCCATGAACGGCTGGAGCCCAGTGGAGTTCTGGTGGCGAACCTCCATGCTAGCCACGAGCACTTTCCGACGCACCTCGAACGAATAGGGCGAAGCTTCGCTGGCCACGTCATTACCGTTGATGACCTTGAGTGCAACAACGTCATTGTTTTTGCCTTTAAGGAAGCACCGCCGCTGAAGCTGCTTCTTAGCAATCTGAAGCACTGCGCATCGACGTTGGCACCCGAAGCGTGGCGCCAACTTGAGCCCAGTTTCGTCAGGATCAAGAAAGTCGGACGGCTGCATCGTGAGTCAGGCTTGAAAGCGATCACATGAGATTTGATTCGATCATTCAGATGATCTGGGACAGCAACTGCGTCATGTGCAGCGTGCTTGCTCGATGGTCCACTCAACATCGAAATTCATGGATGAGATGTGGTTGGCGGCCATCGGTGCAAACGTAGTCATGGCTGGGGATCTTCAATCCAAGCGCTTGGGCAACAATGACTGGCTGATACGCACGTACATGACCTGGGACACCGCTGAGCAGTGCTTTACGGGCCGTGTTGAAATTTTCCTGGCAGGTATCTTCAGATGCCGGGTCACCTTGCCCAAGGGTTTCCTCGAGGCCGACGCCGCGACCGCCTCACTTCACCAAAGAGCGGAGGACTTCATCGCCGATTGGTCACACCGCGAACACAGCGCCGAGACGGAATTCAGCGAGTTCTAAGCCGCGTCCAGCATCCCGGCCCTGCTACACATGCACGATTGTCTTCAACGACCCAAAGAAAGCTTGTGATTTTCATCTCAAGCGGCGCTCTTCAGTGAGGCATCCTCTTGCCAACCGCAAGACCTCCCAAGATCCGCGGCTGATAACTCAACGTTGAGCGGACTGTGACTTTGCCTGTTTAAGGTATTGCATCAACCACCTTCGCATGATGGCCCGCCGTTCGCCCCCTGGGGCGGCCGCGAGGAAGGTTTCCGCATCCGCTTGAGCCAGCGGCTCAAAGCGCATCATCGAGGTTGCCAATGAATAGCCACCCAGCCAAAACGCACCACAATGGGTGCATGCGTTGATCGATATCTCATACGACTCGATGCGCCCCAAATATCCCTCAACGGAATCGCGTACGGGAGTCCCGCAACAGGTCCATTCAGGAGCCATTTGATCCGGCAAGGGCCGAACTGCGCGGCCCCACTCAGCGAACCGGGACCAGAGGCCGGTTGCCGTGCCTCCATCGGCATTTGAGGCGCCAAGGTCTCGATTTTCAGGACGAAGATGGAGAGAAGACATCCCAGATGCTCTTGAGACAATGAATTTCCTGATGAGCCTTGGATCAAGCCTAGGGCGAGGAGCTTATCGCACCACACGTAAAAGCGTAAGGACGGAATGAAGAGCACCGAGCCCACACGCCACGGCCGCAGACATGCAAATAACCGGCGCGACCTGACGCTCCATATGCAACGTCGTGATCCGTATCAGCATGGCCTTCATCGGCGACCGGATTGCTTCAACGTCGGCGCCCAGTGCTTATCACGGTTCGGCCAAGTGGAATTCTTTGGCGAACGCATTGATCGGGATCGCTGGCATCATGTCGGTGATGGTTGCCACCTTCACCTGAGGTTGAAAACGACATGCCAAGATTCGCCCTTCGAATTCCCTTGAGGACGAAATCCTTGCTTCTGGCCCTCGCTGCCGGGTTGTTTGCAATCACCGTCAGCGCTCAGCCAGCGACAACGCTGCACATTGCCACGGAATACCCGGCCACCTCGATGCCTGGTCTCGGCATTTCATCCTTCGCGGAGCGGGTTTCGCAGAAGACGAGCGGTAAGTTGGTGTTCCAAACCAGCTTCGATGCCACCGCTGGATTCAAGTCCGCCGACATGGTGGATGCTGTCCAGGCGCGCAAGATCGACGCAGCCGACGCCTTTGCTGGCGGTGTGGCGAACAAGTACCCCCTGTTTGCCGTGTCGTCGCTGCCGTTCCTGGCCGATTCGCTGCCACGCGCGGAAGCGCTTCTCAAGGCTGCACGCCCCGCTTACGAGCGGTTCCTTCAGGCGCACGGGCAAAAGCTGCTGTACACCACGCCGTGGCCCGCGTCGGGAATCTGGTCCTTGAAATCGGTCACGTCGCTCGATGGACTGCGGGCGCTTCGCATCCGCACTTACGATGACATGTCGCAGGCTATCCTCACCGCGGCGGGCGCCCGAGCATCCAACATCTCGTTCGCCGATGCGATGGCACGCATTGCCGCCGGCGATATCGACGCGGTACTCTCCTCCGGCGATGGCGGCGCCGGCCGAAAACTCTGGCAATACCTGCCGGCGTTCACGGAGATCAACTACGCCATGCCGATTTCAATCACGACGATCAACCTGACAGCCTATGAAAGCCTGGACGCTACCGGTAGAACGGCTGTCGACCAAGCAGCAGCCGAAACTGAGGCAGCGCAGTGGCAGCGCATTCGCAGCCGCATGGAAGACAACTATAGGATCATGCGCAGCAATGGCGTCATGATTGAAGTGAATGTGCCGTCAACGGTCACAGGTGCACTGAGAGCGGCGTCGGCTGGCGCCGTCAGGCAATGGCAAGAGAAAGTGGGACCGGACGCCGATGACATCCTGAAGCGGTTTGGTCGCAACTAGTCGTGTGCGGCAGCGGGGTGTACTTCAAACGATCTAAACGCTTCTGTCGCGCCCGCATAACGCGACAACCCAGCCCGCTGCGCTTCCCAGCACGATCATCTTAATCAAGACGCCCGTGAAATAAGCCATCCGCCAAGCGAGTTCTCGTGAGCGATGCCCTTCTTCCGGAACGACCGATAGCCACGATTGGTACCGAAGGGCTCGATCTCCTTTCGAAGTCAGGAGCAGTCAGCGAGCCGATGCGCTATTCTGTGTCATGCAGTGACGTAGGAGTGAAATGACCCGGCAAACCTCCAGCCAAGCTGAATTTGGCCCAGATCAGCTTCCGGCATACGAGCTATGCGACGAGCGATCGTTGGAATGAAGTCCAATTCGATTGAGTGAATCTGGTCGAACAACGAAGGTTGGCTTCTCATGTGCACGCCGCTGGCAATCACTTTGCTCCGTACCGTGGCCCTGACAAGTCGGAGGTGCTCTGCCAGAGAGGCCAGATCCCAGTCGAAGCGGTGAAGCAGGATCACATAGGCTGAAGCCTGCGAATAGCTGTGCCGGATCAGGGTGAGCGTGTACCCGATGGCGCGCGCGAGCTCCGACTTGGCAGACGCCTGTGCGAGCATCCCTCGCAACCAGGCGAACAACTCTTCGAGCAGCGGCCCGGCTCGCGCCTGCCGCTCCCGGCATCGTTCGGCCGGCGGGCGCCCGCGGATGTCGGCTTCGATCGCATACAGCGCACCGATGCGCCTGAGCGCTTGTTCTGCAATCGAACCCGGCGCTCGACCCTGGCTCTCGTGCAGATCCCAGAACGGCCTGCGCGCATGCGCCCAGCACGAAGCCTCGATGACGTTGCCGTTTGCATAGAGCTTGGCGAAGCCGGCATATGCGTCGGCCTGCAACACGCCCTTGAAGTTCTTCAGGTGCGCCTGGGGGTGTTCGCCTTTGCGGTCAGGCGAGTAACGCAACCATGCCGCCGGTGCGTCGGTGCTCGCCGATGCGCGATCGTCACGTACGTAGACCCACAGCCGCCCCGTCTTGGTCCGGCCACGCCCGGGCGAGAGCACCGCCACCGGCGTGTCGTCGGCGTGCAGCTTGGAGCCTGCCAGCACGTAGCGCCCGAGCGCTGCAACCAGCGGGTCCAGCAGCTTCTCGCTCTGGCCGACCCAGCCAGCCATCGTGGAGCGTTCGATCGGGACGCCCTCGCGGGCATAGATGCGGCTCTGGCGGTACAGCGGTTGGTGGTCGCAATACTTGGCCGCCAGCACGTGGGCCAGCAGCCCAGGGCCGGCCACGCCGCGGGCAATGGGCCGGCTCGGTGCTGGCGCCTGGAAGATCGACTCGCACGCCATGCAGGCGAGCTTGGGGCGCACGTGGCGGATCACCTTGAAGCGCGAGGGCACGTACTCCAGTTGTTCCGAGACGTCCTGGCCAATCTGGCGCAGCCGGCCGCCACAGGCGCTGCAGCCGCAGGCCTGGCCAGCGGCGTCGTGCCGTGCATCCGACGCCTCGGGCCGGTACACATGGTTCTCTCGAGGCAAGTGCGCGGGCAGGCTGCGATCGAAGCCTTCGCTGTTGGCCGCTTGCGCCTTTGGCGTCTGCGCGACCGGCGCAAGCTCGTGCATCGGCAAGTCTGCGATCAACGCGAGCTGCGGGTCGTCCAGTTGTTCGCTGGAGGCACCGAAGCGGGCTCGGACCTGGCGCAGCAACTGCACCTTGAGCTTGTCGACGAGCAGCTTGAGCAGAACGACTTCGGCATCACGCGCCTGCACGACACGCAACAGCGAGTCGACGGTGTGGGGCGCGTTGGCGGTGTTCGGCACGCCCTCTACTATGCCATCGGACCTGCCCGGAGTTGACCGGGACCCGTGCGTTCAGAAGACGAGTTCTTGAGCGCGGTTCAAGCCGCGAGCGCGGGCTGGTCGGTGCGAGTCGGCATGCGCCAGTCGATGCCTTCGAGCAGCATCGACAGCTGTGCCGACGTGAGTGAGACCTTGCCGCCTTGCGCCTGCGGCCAGACAAAGCGGCCGCGCTCCAGGCGCTTGGCCAGCAGCAGCAATCCCTGGCCATCGAACCACAGCACCTTGAGCATGTCGCCGCGTCGGCCGCGGAAGACAAAGACGTGACCGCAGAAGGGGTTGGCCTGCAGCGCCGTCTGCACCATCGCCGACAGGCCATTGAATCCCTTCCTCATGTCGGTATGACCGGCGACGATCCACACACGGGTGCTCGACGCAAGGCCGATCACGCCAGCGCCTTGAGCGTCTGCAGGACATGGCGCACGCTGGCTTCGTCGACAGCACCGCGAAGTCGGACCCGCGCACCGCCGACATCGATCTCGATAATCCCGGCAGGTTGGCGAGGCGCCGCCGCCGTGGGTGAAGGGCGTGCCCCGACCGGCGCAGCTTCAATAGTGACGGGCAGCAGCATCGGCGAGGGAGCCGCTGGCGCTGGTGTGAGGGGCCGCTCTTGCGCACTTAGGTGCATCCGGCGCCACGCGAACAGCAGGTTCGAGTTGACGCCGGCCTCCAGCGCGACGGCTGCTACCGACGCACCGGGAACCAGGCTGCGCGCGACCAGTTCGCGCTTGAACATCGGGCTGTGCTCGCGCCGACGGCGCTTGCTCGGAGTGTCTTGATCGTTCATTGATGTGCATTAGCAGTTCTTGATGCACACGACCGCCGTGCGCACCGAACGACCAATCGTAAGCAGCCAGCGAAGTCATGTTGACGAAGCGGTTAGATGCGTCCTTGCTTGTGGAGATCGTCCTGTCGCCGTAGTTCAAAATCTATGTATGGACGCTTTTGCCATCGACCCGACAAAGGTACAGGACATCTCGAGTCGCCTACTCGATGACCGCGGGCGCCTCCGTATTACTTCCGCTCGCACGCTCGAGGGGACAACCGCCCAAGAACGGCTGCTTTTTGGCGTACGCCAAGGCGTTTACAGCTTCCCGACCGATGAGCTCTGTGACTTCCTGCGATCTCGCATCGAAGGCAGGGTCGCCATCGAGATTGGCGCTGGGCACGGCCTCCTCGCTGAGGCACTGTCCATTCCTGCCACTGATAACCGTCAGCAAGAGGATCCGGAGCTCAAGGCCTACTATGCGCAGATCGGTCAGCCGACGGTCCCCTACGGCAAAAACGTAGAGAAGCTGGATGCGGTCGCAGCCATCGAAAAGTACCGGCCCAATGTCGTCATTGCGTGCTGGGTCACGCATCGTTTTGACTCAGAGCGACCGTACGCCGGAGGCAGCGTGACTGGTGTCGACGAAGCATCACTCATCGAATCGTGTGACGAGTACATCTTCATAGGCAACGAGCATGTGCACGCGCAAAAACCCATTTGGGAAATGCCGCATGAGAAGTTGACCCCGTGGTGGCTCTACTCACGTGCGGTCAATGGCAGCCGCGAATTTATTGCTACTTGGCGTCGATCCCAAATCTTCGGGCGCGCAGGAGTAAGCAGCAAGGCAACAGATGCTTGAGGCGGCTGGAGACCGGCGTCGTCAGGTCAATGGCGCCCAGCGATGCGGCAGCAATACGCCGATGTCGCGCGCCGGGTGCGTCGGCAAACGCGCGAGGACGTCCCTGATGTACGCGTAAGGGTCGTGCCCGTTGAGCTTGGCCGACTGGATCAGACTCATGATGGCCGCAGCGCGCTGGCCCGCCATCAGCGTACCGGCGAACAGCCAGTTCTTGCGGTTATGCGAAGCTTCGCATAACAGAAATAAGGCGAAGTGCGCTTTTATGCGAAGTGTTCCTCTGTCGCCAGTCTCCTTGCCCTCGACTGCGGGCGCGACGCGCAGCCGGGATACTTCGCATAGTCACAGCGATCGTAGGAAC